>CAYMDN010000005.1:0-55081 GCA_964389545.1 uncultured Clostridium sp.
GGCCCCGTGGTCAAGCGGTTAAGACATCGCCCTTTCACGGCGGAGACATGGGTTCGATTCCCGTCGGGGTCACCAATATATATATTATATATAGTTTGTTATGCCGATGTAGCTCAGTTGGTAGAGCAACTGACTTGTAATCAGTAGGTCGTCAGTTCAAATCTGACTATCGGCTCCATAAGGTGCAAGAGCATCTAAAGTTTTAATTGAAGTAGAACGTTATTTATTAATGGTCTATTTCAATTTTTTTATATTTGTTCATAGTAATATATCTTAATATGCTTTAATTTTTTTCAAATATTTTTTACTCTTTATTACACTTTTTGGTATTTTTTTAATATTTTTCGCTACTTTTTAATTTCACTAATTTTTACGTTTTAATAAAATATTGTTTAATTTGGGAGAGAATATGTTGTATTTGTTGCGTTTTTTAGGCATTTATGGTATAACATAAATAGGTGAAATATATGAAATTTGTTTCGTGGAACGTAAACGGGTTACGTGCAATATATAAAAAAGGTTTTATGGATATTATTAAACAGTTTAATGCAGATATATTTAGTATACAAGAAACAAAAATGCAAGAAGGGCAGATAGAATTAGATTTACCTCAGTATGAGCAGTATTTTAATTATGCCGATAGAAAAGGCTATTCTGGAACAGCTGTATTTACAAAAATAAAACCACTAAATGTAACATACGGAATAGGTATAGATGAACATGATCATGAAGGTAGAGTAATAACTTTAGAATTTGATAATTATTACTATGTAACTTGTTATACACCAAATTCTGGAAGAGAGCTTGCTAGATTAGAGTACAGAATGAAGTGGGAAGACGATTTCAAGCAGTACTTAAAAAGTTTAGATAAGAAAAAGCCAGTAGTTGTGTGTGGTGATTTAAATGTTGCACACAATGAAATAGATTTAAAAAACCCTAAAACAAATAGAAAAAATGCAGGCTTTACGGATGAAGAGCGAAGTAAAATGACTAACTTGTTAAGCGATGGATTTACTGACTCATACAGAATACTTTACCCAGATAAGGAAAATGTTTATACATGGTGGTCATATATGGGTAATGCTAGAGAAAAAAATGTAGGATGGAGAATAGATTATTATTTAACATCAAATTCAATAACTGATAAAATAAAAGAAACATATATTTATAACGAAATTATGGGAAGTGATCATTGCCCTGTTGGGTTAGATATAGATTTATAGTGGAGGAAATTATGAAAGTTATAAAAAAGAAATCAAAAGATATTTCTTGGTTTATGTTTGCAGTTGTACTAATAGCAATTTACAAAATATTAGATAATTTCTCAGATGTTAAAGAATGGTTAGGAAATTTGCTTGGTATTTTAAGCCCTTTTCTTATGGCTGTATTACTAGCATATTTGCTATTTATACCATGTAGAAAAGTTGAAAAGTTATATAAAAAGAGTAAAATATTAAGGAATAAAGCAAGAGGACTATCGGTATTAACAGTCTACTTTGTTGTAACTTTAGTTGTGGTATGTGTAATAAATACTCTTATTCCAACATTATCAAGTAGTTTTATGGATCTTGCTAAATCAGTTCCATCTTATTACAATGAGGCTGTTTCTTATGTCGATAAAATACCAGAAGACAGTCCAATAAGTAGAGAGACTATTCAAAACATAATTAAAAAATTTGAAGGGATAAAAATAGAAGAATTCTTTACTTTAGATCATATTGCTTTATATATTGAAAAAGCTGTAGGATTTGCTAGTGGAATATTTAGTATTGTTGTTACATTTATAGTTTCAATATATATATTATTAGAAAGAACTGATATTTTGAATTTCTTGAGAAAATTGAGTAAAGCAATGTTTACAAAGGAAACGTATAATAGAGTAGATAGGTATTTTGTAAGGGGAAATACTATATTCTTTAAATATGTGTCAAGCCAAGTTTTAGATGCAATTATTGTTGGTATTATAATGTCTGTAGCGCTTTCAATAATGAAAGTAAAATATGCTATATTACTAGGATTTGCAATTGGAATATTTAACTTGGTACCTTTCTTTGGAGCAATAATAGCAGTTGCATTAGCAGCTATTATAACAGTATTTACTGGAGGTATAAATCAAGCAATATGGGTAGTTGTTACATTAATAATTTTACAACAAATTGATGCAAATATTATTAATCCAAAAATAGTTGGTGATGCATTAGAGATAAGCAAAATTTTAATAATTTTTTCAGTTACAATTTTTGGTGCGTATTTCGGAATTTTAGGTATGTTCTTAGGAGTTCCAATAGTAGCTGTAATTAAGATGATTTTAGATGACTATATTGATAATAATACGGAAAAAGATGTGTTGACAAATAAATAAAATATAGATATAATCTCCCTATATAAAGGGGGATTTTTTATGGATAAAATTAAAAAATTACCAACCATTATAGCGGGGACGCTATTGGTTCTTAGCTCAACAATATTAGCGGTAAACGGGACAGTAAATGCACCTAGTGGATTAGTATTAAGAGGAGAACCAGAAAAAAATGGATCAATAATAACAACAGTAACAGATAAAGCTCAAGTTGAAGTAATAGAACAAAGTGGAGAATGGTATAAGGTTAAATATAATGGACAAGAAGGTTATCTGTTTGGACAGTATGTATCGGTTGAAGAAGAGATTCCACCAGTAACTTCGCAAGAAAATCCAGCAACTAATGAAGGAGAAATTCCTAACACACAAACAGGAACAACAAATGAAATTGAAATGTACATGGTACCAGTTCTTACAGCAAGTCCCATTAAAGTAGTGCCAAAGGAAACACCACTTACAGTACAAAGAACCATTACGAATTGGTCATATGTAACAGATGGTACAGATGAAGGGTGGGTTAGAACAGCTCTAATAAATGGAACAGTTATAACAGAACCAGCATCTGAGGAAACACCTGCACCAGAAACAAAGCCAGAGGAAAATCCAGAATCACAACCAGGAAATAAACCAGAAGAAAAACCGACAGAAACACCAGCAACTATAACACCTACTGACAACAGTTCTGAAACGGAAAAACCATCTACAGCAAAGAGAGGAGAAATTACAGTAAAATCAGCTAATGTACGTAAAACAGCAGCAACAAGTTCAGAAATAGTAACAAACCTAACATTAGGAACTCAATTTGAAATTAATTCTGAAACAACAGAATGGTACAAAATTAAATATACTGCAGGAAATGGAACAGTATATGAAGGATATATATATAAAAACTTGATGAAAGTTGTACAATAAAGAAGGATGTGAAACTAATAAAAAGACCATTGATTATTATTGCAATAGGAGGTATTTTAGGAATATTATATGGGCTATACTTAGAAATAAGTGTAGCCCTTTCTGTTATTTTAGTAATATTATGCCTTATTGCAGTTAGAAATAATAAAATAGTATTAATAAAAATATATAGAAAGAAAAAAGTTATTATAACCATGGTGGTGACTATGACTTGCTTTGCGATATATATACTTATACAGAAAAATCAATACGAAAAATTCTATATAAATGATGGAAAAGAGATAGTGATAGATGCTGTTATTTCAAATGTAGAAAAAGGTAGCGGATACTATAATAAGTATATTGTAAAAGTAAAAGGTAAAAAATTAATTTTATATACCAAAAATAACAATATAAAATACGGCATGAAAGTACGCATTTATGGTACGTATTCAGAACCAGAAGATGCAAGAAATTACAAGGGATTAAGTTATAAAAAATTATATCAAGCAAAGAAAATTTATGGTACTATCAAAAGTGAGGATATACAGATTAAAAAATTGAATAGTATTAGTCCAATAAGTATGGCTAGTGCAATGGTAAGAGACAAAATTGCAGAGACAATCAAAGAGATTCTTCCCCAAAATACACAAGGATTACTTCGAGGAATCTTGATAGGGGATAAAAGTGATATAGATATGAATCTCCAAATAGATTTTAAAGTTAGTAGTTTACTGCATTTATTAGCAATTTCTGGAACCCATGTATTATATGTTATTCTAGGAATAAAATTTATACTCTCAATATTAAAAATACCTAAACAAATAACATATTATCTAGTTGATTTAATTCTTATATTTTTTATGTATCTAACAAATTTTACAGCTTCTGTTGTACGAGCAAGTATAATGGGAATTCTAATGACAACATCCAAAATTATATATAGAAAAGCAGATAGCATAACGTCTATGGCTGTGAGCTTAATAATAATTTTAATCTATAATCCATTTTCAATTTTTGATATTGGTTTGCAACTAACATTTTTAGGAACATTAGGAATAATGGCTCTTAATATGCCAATAAGAGATTTCCTAAAAACTAAAATTTCACCTAAAATTGCAAATATTATTTCAATACCAATATCTGTTCAAGTTATGATTATACCAATAATGATTCTAAATTTTCATTCCATATCGTTAACTTTTTTAATATCCAATGTTTTGGCAGTACCTCTTACAGGAATAATCATTCTATATGGATATGCAAATGTAGTTTTGGGGATAATGTTTGTTAAAATAGCAAAAATATTTGCGATAGTTCTGAATTTTCTCTTAAGTTTTTTAATATTAATTGCAAGGTTTGTAGCAAAAATGAAATTATCAAATGTATTTGTCTCGACACCAAACCTTATGTTTATATTTCTATATTATTTGGCAATTGCATGTATAAAAAGCAGGAAAAAATTCAAATGTATAATTACAATTTTACTTATTTTTATACTTTTCAATGTCATATATGAAGTAATACCAAAAAAACTTGAAATACATATGGTAGACGTAGGACAGGGTGACTGTGAATTAATAATCACTCCAAGAGGGAAAAAAATATTAATTGATGGTGGTGAAAAAGAAGGAGTGCTATTAGATTATCTATTGAATATGAAAGTTAAAAAATTGGATTATGTAATCATTTCACACTTTGATTCAGATCATTGCTATAACTTAGTAGGAATTCTAAAAGATTTAAAAGTAAAAAACATAATAGTTAGTAAGCAAGCTAAAAATACAGATTTATTTGATGACATAATTCAGGAATGTAAGAAGAAAAAAGTCAACATAATAACAATTGAGTCGAATCAAAAAATTGAAATTGAAAAGTTGGTAACTTTAGATTTTATGTGGCCATGTGATGATAATTTTATAGGTGATGATTTAAATAACAATTCAATAGTTGTGAAATTAAAATACAAAGAATTTAGTGCTTTGTTTACAGGAGATATAGAAGAAAAAGCTGAACAAATGATAGTAAGAAAATATCCAGATGAAATATTAAAGTCCACTGTTCTAAAAGTTGCACACCATGGATCCAAAACATCTTCAACTCAAGAATTTATAAATGAAGTTTTACCAGAAATAGCAATAATTGGTGTGCGGAGAGGATAACAGGTTTGGACATCCTAGCGATGAAATTATAGAAAGGTTAAAGGAAGCACGGTACACAAATATATAGAACAGATATAAATGGTGAAATTAGTATCAAGACAGATGGATACAGAGTATCTATTAGTTCTAAATATAAATAAACAGAAATGTATAAAAATGTAAAATATGGCTAAAATATAACTGGTGATTAGTGTGAAAAAGTATATAACTTTAATTATTCTAGCATTGCTATTAAGTTTCTTCTTAGGAACTTATCTATATAAATTGGATCAAATTAATGAAAAGGTTGCATTTGATGTTGAATATACAACTTTATCTGAGAAGAAAAGTATTAATGAAATTGTACAGGAGACAAGTAGTGAAGAAGACAAAATAAACATTAATACAAAGGTGTTTGAGAAGGTTTATTATAATGATTGTAACCATATAATTGAAAAGGAGATAAAAGTTGACGAAAATAATATAAATAAAACAAAGGATATGATACAAGCTGAATATATTGGATGGGAAATACAAAAATTCACCAATAATGAAGTTGTTGTATATAAAGAGGTATATGATTTTTGCGATGAACATTACTGCTTAAAGGATGTTAATGGCGAAATAATGGCATACAAGTTGGACAAGTATGGGAAAGTGAAAGAACTTGTTGCTGATACAGATATAAAAACTAAATATCTTTCAGAAGAAGATTTAGAGGAACTTAAAGGCGGAATAGTTGTTTATAGCAAAGTGGAGCTAAATAAAAAGATAGAAGATTACGAATAAGGTAGACATAAAACTTAACAAAACGACAAAAATATGGTATAATATATGTATTGGCATTTAATTTGGAAGGGAGTTCAGTATCCCGGACGTAAGGTAAAACTTATTAGCCAATGAAAATAAAAACTATATTATAAGAAACGGAGAGTGCAACTATGAAAAAACTACTGGGAAAACGATACACCGGACGGAGGCTCAAAAAAAGCTGGAAGGATCTAGCCTGCAAGGCGGTCATCTTGATGGTGATTATGCTCGTAATCATGACAGCTTTTGACGGACTGAAACTTTACCAACGGTATTACCCAAGAATTACAGAAGGACAACTTGTAAGGCAGATTAGCGAGGTAATTAAATATCTGCCAGAGGCACCAGAGAACTTTGAGGAACAAAAATTTAAACCGCAAATTCCAAAAATCATAAGCGAAGATATTAAGCACATGGAACGCTCCGAGGAAGTAGAAAAGGTAGTGTACGAAAACAAAGATGGAAGCGTGAATCTAACGCTTGAAATGATTGGCAATGAACTGGTAATAACCATTCATAACCAGGAACAATGGTACTCCTTTACGGAGAAGATTTTTGGCGACATCGCAATCTACAGAGATGGTGATAAAATCCTGGTATACGGTCAGTATATGCAAAACGAGAGAACTCTGGCATATTTTGAGGTTACAGAGGACTATGCATTCGATTCAGTATGGTACAAAAGCATTGATTTACTGGGAGTTGATAAAGACTCTTATGACTCCTATGAATGTGGAAGTGCTGTAACCATGATAAGAGAGGGTAGAGAATTCGGCTTTTACAGGTACGGAGAACAAGTTGGAGAGATTACCACATTTCCTGGAGCAGAGATTCTGGAAATCAGAGATGGCTACATCTTAGACAGTAACAATACTCTGTATTATGCTTACTACTGTGCAAACAGTGATGAGCCATGGGTACAATTTGTTAAAGTTGCTGACGAGATTGATAGAATTAGCGACACGAACGTTATGGTAGAAAGCTATTATGATGACTATCCAACGTGGTTTCTTCCTTATGAAAAGGAAGGAAAGCTGTATCTTGCAATTCCAGATTTGGTAACGCGCGAAGTGTACGGAATTTTCAGCAGTGGATCTCATGAAGAAGGTATATGCAGACCAAAATTTGCATATGACACTGTTGAAATCTCGGATGATAATGTTTATACAATGCACATTTATAAGACCGAGTATGGAACATCATGGCAGGTTCGAAAGATGTACTATCAGCCTGCAGGGTATATGGTGTACACGGAGAACCGAATTAGCGGAATCGATACCTATGTAAGTGATAAGATACCAGAAGATATGTTGAAAAAGTTTGACAATTTGTATGTGTTCCCGGAAGATTATCAGCAAGTTGTGACAGAACTGAAAGACCTCTACGAGCTGTACTACTAAATCCTAAGAAACAATCCAAGGCAAAAAAGAATAAGTTTTACAAAAAAATGGTCCCCGCCTTTTGGGGACCATATATTTTTATAAAATACTAATAAAAATATATTTTCGTGAGTATAAACAATTATAATATTTATTGCAAGAGTGAACCGCAATATTCGCATTTTTTAATTTCACCTTCAACAACAGTATTTTTTGCACCACATTCTTGACATCTAACTATTTTAAGCTCTTTTTCTTCTTCTACAACTGGTGCTACAGCGCTAGTTGAACGATTAAAATTCAAGAAAGAATTTGATTCTGGAAATTTAAACTCAGTCTCTGTTAAATATCCTTTAATTATGTCCTTATTAATAATATCAGTTAGAGCAGCTACTGCTTCACTTTTATTTACTTGTAAATTGTTACACAATGAATCTATTTTTACTTCGTCTCTGGCATTGATATAATCTATGTACTTTTTATATCCTCGTAAAACAGCTTTCTTTTTAAAACCAGCAGATGCACAAAGTAGAGCAGGGACAAAGAACAATACAATTGCAATCCATAAAGATTCAGTATCCTGAGAATCAACAAATGCTATGAAACAACAGAATCCCAAGAAAAATAGTAAAATTGCAAATATAAATAATGTTTTCATAGATGCACTATATTTACCATTTTTTCTTAACCATCTTAAATATAACAAAATAGGACCAGGACCAAAAGGACCCAAATAGAAGAAAAATATAAATGATAATATAATAGTGGTATTAGATAAATACCAAGGTTCTTTTCTATTCATATAAATATACCCCTTTTAATAAATAATGTCATTTTTTGTAAATTTTGAAGATATTATACCATATAAAGTTAATAAATAATAGTAGGAGAAAAAATATTTTGAGTGAAAAAAATAACAGAAGTAAAACTTCTGTTAATGTGGTGCGCCATAGAGGGGTCGAACCTCCGACCTTGTGATTAAGAGTCACCTGCTCTACCAACTGAGCTAATGGCGCATATATATACTTTAATTGCCACGTTCCAAATAATATCATAATTATACAGTTTTGTCAAGAGTTATTAAGGCTTTATCAATCCTTTATAAGATGTAAATATAGAGCAATTCAAAAAGAAAATGGATTCCATCTTAGCTGGAATCCATTTTTATAAAGTTAATTTATTCATTGTTTGCTGAAGAATTATCAAAAGTATTAGTTTCTGTAATATTATCATCTGAAGTATTATTTTCAGTAATATTGCCTTCAGAAACACCATTATCAGGTACATTTGTGTCAGGAATAATGTTATCTGGAACTGTATTTTCTGGAATACTAGTGTCTGGGGTATTGATATCTGGAGTAGTGCTATTGGCATTACCTGAAGTAGGAGGCTGAGCTGTCGTATTATTATTTTTAGATGGTTCTACTGGTTTAGGAGCGATACTTGCATTATAAGCATGCCATGGATTATTAGGATCGCTATCAGTTGGATCCCAGTTTCTACAAGCTTCATTTCCAGAAATCTTTTGAGCTGAGGGTTTTCCAAGAGGTCCTGGATCTGCAGATGAATAAAATTCTACTGGTGTTCCTCTTGGAATGTTATTATAAATCCATCTTGCGTCTGCTATAGTAAGTCTTACACAACCTGCAGATGCGCTAGTTCCAAGTTTATCATATTCCCAATATTCCAAAGAAGCTGGATTATATTTTTCTAAATATGGAACAGAATGGAAAAGTATATTACCAGTAATTTGAGTACTATAATGTCCATACACTCTACCAATGAGTCCTAACCATTCCCATCTACTTTGAATTCTGTAAGTGCCTGATCTTGGAGTTGCTGTACCAGTAGAACATACCATTGCTTTTATAGGAACTGTATAATTGCCATCAGTATCTGTAGTATAAATTGTAACAACATTAGCTCCATAATTAACCTTTATGTAATAGCTACTACCTGAATAGTTCTTACTAGACGGTGCTGGATTAGCAGCCACATTTACTGGCTGAACCGTAGAAGTAGCATCTTCTGTAACATTTAAAGGAGCTTCATCCTCATCAGAATTTTCTAAATCCTCTATATTAATTTCTTCGCCTGCAATATCAGGTTCATTTGGTTGCTGTTCAGCTTGAGCAATAACAGGCTTCAAATATGTATCTATTTGTTGCCTAAAAGACACAAATAGTGTGGCAAAAAAACAAACTAATACTATTGAGCACATTGTACTCAGTAATATTTCTCTTTTTTTAGAATCAGAAAGGTTAAAATTAGGTAATTTGCTTTTTAAATTAGATAGCTTAGTTTTAACGTCTGGTAATTTATTTTTTAATTTAGATAGTCTAGCCTTAAAATTAAATAACATAGCCTTTAAATGATTAAATATCTTAGCTTTAACAGTAGATAACTTATTCTTAAATTTAGATAGTCCAGATTTAAAATCTGGTAATTTATTTTTAAGATTAGCAATTTTTTCTTTTAAATCAGATAATTTCATTAATATCACTCCGTTAATTTATCTGTCACATTCTTAATTATAGCATATTTTCAGTATAATAGGAAGGACTAATTCGAAATTATGTTAATTTGTATTTAAAAACTATTATTGAAAGTCAATAATAAGTATAATAAAAAACTAGAAAATAGATTATAAAAGATATATTGAAATTAAATAAAAAACTACGAGAATTATATTCTCGTAGTTTTTTGGAGGCGACACCCGGATTCGAACCGGGGAATCAGAGTTTTGCAGACTCGTGCCTTACCACTTGGCTATGTCGCCACATAGTAAAATATATTCACAATATATTTTTTTATGATTAAAATTTAATTGGAGCGGAAGACGGGGCTCAAACCCGCGACCTATGCCTTGGCAAGGCATCGCTCTATCAACTGAGCTACTTCCGCGTTCCGTAGAGCAATATAATAATAGCAAACTTAGAATTAAAAGTCAATATAAATTATTCAAAAAATAAACTATTTTTACATAATTAGTTGAAAAACTGAATTATTTATTGTATAATTAACGTTAAGAAAAGAAATAATTTTTTAAAATTGTGCTTTAGAGCTTTTATTTTTAAAAAAATGGACGCTAAAGTTCAATTGTTTTGCACATGAAAAAAATGTAAAGAAAATGTAATAATCAACAAAAGAGTAAGACTGAAGTTTGTAAAAAGAGCTTCCGTAAGGAAAAAAATGTAAAAATTTTTAGAAAAAAAATACTGAAAAAATTGTATATTGATTTTTAAAAAATTATATATATAATAAGTATAATACTGAAAAGGGGAGTTTTATATGAAGAAGTCAAGAATTTCTTTAATCACAGCATTTATTTTGTTGATACTAACAGTTTTGGTAAACGCATCATATGCAGCAACAGGCGATAAGATGAATATGAATATTACAGATGTTAGACCATACACTAATTCACGCTTCACAATAGTAATTGGAGAAGGTGGAACACAAACAGATGCAAAAATATTTAAAATTTTTAAAGATGGTGTATATTCACAAGCAGATAAGTTTGCTTTATATTGCTTAAGAGGTGGAAAGGGATTTGGTAATATTGATTTAACAGGAACACCAAACATGGTTGAATACACAGAATTTGGTAATTTTAAACAAGATGCACAAAGCATTATTAATTACTACCAAAGCACAATTGGATATAACAATATTGATACAGATAGTTCATACAATGCAATTTTATGGATAGCAGATAATGCGTATTTACCTGAAAATCAAGATATGGATATGTTAGATTATCTAGCAAAGGCTGGAATAACAGGTCAAGTATATATAACAGCAGATGAAATAGAAGTTGTTCAACAAATGGCATTATGGTATTTTGCAAACTATGATACAAATGGACAAGGATATTCATTCTCATTACCTACAACAGCTGTATTAACTAACTTACTAAAAAAAGATGGAGAATCATACCATGATTCAGTAGTACATATCGATCAAATAGATAAATTATATACATATTTAATTAACAGTGCAAAAGCAAATGCAGCAAAATATGGTAATGGAAATACAAGAGATGTAAATCAAAATTTACAAAGAGTTAAAATAGATAAAACACAACCCCTAACAATTACACTAAATCAAAAAGGAGATTTTTATGTAATTGGACCAATAAATATTCAAAAAACAAATCAAACAGACGATTATAAACTAGAAGTAAAACTTTTAGATGCTAAAGGAGAAGAAATTCCAGTAAAGAATGAAGGTGGTATACCTATTTTATTTGACATGGATGGCTTCGAATTAGATTCTTTAGAAGGTTTAGTAGGAACAGAAGGAGAACCATCAAAAAATGCATATATTCAATTATGGGAAACATTTTCTGACCAATACGATTTATCAAAAGTTAAAATAGAAACAACAACAACATACTTTAAAACAACATCAACATTATGGGTTGCAGGACAAGAAGACCAACCAGTAATTAAGATTGAAAAAGAAAAAGTAGTTGAAAAAGATGAAATAACAACAGATATATTACAAGGATTATTCAAATTAAAAATAAGAAAAACAGATGGAAATAATAATTTATTACCAGGTGCAGGATTTACAATAATTAATGAATCAGATGGACGTGCACAATTAGTAATAAAAGATAATGGTGACGGAACATTTGAAACAGTTGATATTACAATCAAATCAGATGGAGAATCATTTATATTCAGCATAGAAGAAACAAAAGTTCCAGGAGGATATATAGGACTTGATAATCCATTTAAAATTAAAATAACAACAAAGAAAAGTGCAGATGGCACTAAATATGTTGTAGATAAAGTTGAATTTATTGATTCAACAGGGGCTACAGTAAATGTACCAGGAGTAAGCTACAATATTGCAGATGGAGAAATTACAATAACAGTTCAAAACAGCAAGTCAAAAGATTTTGACTTAGCATTGAGAAAATATATAACAAAAATTAATGGAACACCGTTAACAGGAGCAGATGATAGAACACCAAAAATAGATACATCATTCCTTAACGAAATGGATGCTACAACAGGAAAAATGATAACAACAGCAAAATATACTCATTCAAAAACACCAATAGTTGTTAAACATGGAGATATAGTTACATATAAATTAAGAGTATATAATGAAGGTGAGCTTGATGGATATGCAACACAAATTTCTGATTACTTACCAGAAGGACTAGGATACTTAATGGATTACACGGCGAATACGAATAATCTATGGCATCCAGTTATAGATGAAACAAACAAAACGATAAATCTTATTGGTGAAGACGGATTATATAAGAAGGAATCAGAAGTTAAAAATTTAGCAGCAGGTGATTTTGACGAAGCAACAGTTAAATCATTATCAGATGTAAAAATATTGGCAGGAAAAGCACAAATCTATTCATCAGCATTAGCAGATGATAAGATTAAGGCATATGATCCAAATACTGTAGCAGCAGATATTAATCAAGCAGATCAATGGCAACAATCAACAAATGGAACAGATGGATTATATTATAGAGAAATTGAAGTAACATGTATTGTATTAGCAGAAAACTCATATGAAGGAGTTTTAAGAAATATAGCAGAAATAAAAGAAGACAAAGCATTAGATGAAAATGGAAATGTTATAAATGCAAATGATAGAGACTCTACACCAGATGATGTTAATATCAATGCTTATAACCCACCATCAGATAACAGTTCATACCAACAAGATGATGATGATTATGAACCATTAATATTAAAGCATTTTGACTTAGCATTAAGAAAATTTATAACAGGTGTTAACAACAGTGCAATAACATCAAGAATACCACAACCAAAATTAGTTGATGGTAAAATTAAATATGAACATGACAAAACACCAGTAGATGTTGTAAATGGAGACTTAGTAACATATACAATTAGAGTATATAATGAAGGAACAATATTAGGATATGCGATAGAGGTATCAGATGATATACCAGATGGAGTAGTATTCTTACCAAACGACGAAACAAACAAAGAATATGGTTGGAAAATGTATGATGCACAAGGAAATGAAACAGACGATCCGACAAAAGCAGTTGAGGTTAGAACAAAATATTTAGAAAATACTTTATTAAATCCATTTGATTCATCAAAGGCAATAAGTACAGAAAAACCATACAATCCAGATTGTGCAGATGTAAAAGTAGTATTCCAAGTAGTAGAACAAAACATAACATCACCAGATAGAATAATTACTAACAAAGCTCAAATAACAGAGGATAAAGCAGTAGACGAAAATGGAAATGAATTAGACATTGATGATGATGACTCAATTCCAAATGAATGGATTGAAGAAGACGACGATCAAGATGTTGAACACATAAAAGTAAAATATTTCGACTTAGCTTTATTAAAATGGGTAACAAAAACAATTGTAACAGTTGATGGAACAACAACTACAACAGATACAGGATTTACACCATATGATGATCCAGAACCAATTGCTAAAGTAGTTATAGACAAAAAGAAAATAAATCAAACAGTTGTAAAATTTGTATTTAGTATAAGAATTACTAACGAAGGTGAAATTGCAGGATATGCAACAGAAATAACAGACTACATACCAGCCGGATTACAATTTGTTCCAGAAGATAACCCATTATGGACTTTAAAAGGAGACGGAAAAGTTGCAACAAGACAATTAGAAGGAAAATTATTACAACCGGGAGATCATACAGATGTTGAAATAATTTTCACATGGATAAATGGAGAAGACAACGTTGGTTTAAAAACAAATATAGCAGAAATTAGTGAAGACTATAATGATAGTAACACTCCAGATATCGATTCAAAACCAGATGATGTTATAACAGACAATTATGATAAACAACAACAAGACGATGACGACAAAGCATTAGTAATGCTAGAATTAAAATTAGGTGGAGAAGACCCATCATACACATGGTTAGTACTAGTTGTATTAACAATATTAGCAGGAGGAATAATCTTAATTAAAAAGGTAGTATTAATATAGTATAATCTAGTAATAAAATAAAAAAGGAAGTTTGAAAGAACTTCCTTTTTTAGTGCAAAAATGAATTAATGTATTGTAATTACTAAAAAATTATTATATAATATCTACGTTAAAATAGGAGGTAAACATGAGTTTTATCGATGGAATTAAAGAAGCAGCAAAAAAAGAAATAAAAACAATAATATTACCTGAAGCAACAGATATACGAACATTAGAAGCAACAGAAAAAATAATTAAAGATGGATTTGCCAAAATAATATTAATAGGTAATAAAGAAGAAATTACTAAATTATCTAGAGAACATGGTTTAGATATATCAGAAGCAGAAGTTATAGAACCATTGCAATCAGAAAAATATGAAGAATATGCTCAATTCCTATACGAATTAAGAAAAGAAAAAGGAATGACGATAGAGCAAGCAAAGGAACTGTTAAAAGATCCAGTATATTATGGAATGGTAATGGTAAAAAGAGACGAAGCTGATGGATTGGTTTCAGGAGCAGCACACTCTACAGCAGATACATTAAGACCAGCATTACAAATATTAAAAACAAAACCAGGAACAAAGATAGTATCTACATTTAATGTACTAGTATTACCACATAATGATTATGGTGAAGATGGTGTTTTAATGTTTGCAGATTGTGGGTTAAATCCAAAACCAAATAGTGAAGAGTTATCTGAAATAGCATTATCAACAGCAGAAAGCTTTAAAAATATAATGAAAAAAGAACCAAGAGTTGCAATGTTATCATTTTCAACTTATGGCAGTGCAAAGGCAGAAGATGTAGAAAAGGTACAAGAAGCTACAAAACTTGCTAAAGAAAAAGCACCTGATTTAATGTTAGATGGAGAATTACAATTAGATGCAGCTATAGTTCCAAGTGTAGGAGCATCAAAAGCTCCAGGAAGCAATGTAGCAGGAAAAGCAAATGTATTAATATTTCCAGATTTAAATGCTGGAAATATTGGATATAAATTAACAGAACGACTAGCAAAAGCTGAAGCATATGGACCAATATGCCAAGGAATTGCAAAACCTGTAAACGACTTATCTAGAGGATGTAAAGCTGATGATATAGTTGGTGCAGTTGCAATAACGTGCTTACAAGCGCAATAAATTAAAATAAAAGGAGAGAATAAAAATGAGAATATTAGTAGTAAACTGTGGAAGTTCATCATTAAAATATCAATTAATAAACATGGACAATAATGAAGTTTTAGCTTCAGGAAAAGCTGATAGAATAGGCGTTAAAGGTATAGAAAGTCCATTCGTTGAATATAAAAGCAAGGGACAAAAAATAAAAGAAGAATTAGATTTGCCAACACATACAGTAGCTTTTGAAACAATAATGAAATACCTATTAGATGAAAAAGTAGGAGCAATAAAAGATATAAATGAAATCGATGCAATAGGACACAGAATAGTACATGGAGGACCAACATTTACAAAACCTGTACTAATTACAGATGAAGTTATGGCTGAATATAATAAATCAATAGAATATGCACCTTTACACAATCCAGCACATTTACAAGGAATAAATGCATGTATGAAACTAATGCCAAATGTACCTCAAGCATTAATATTTGATACAGCATTTCATACAACTATACCAGACTATGCAGCATTATACGCAATACCATATGAATATTATGAGAAATATGCAATAAAAAGATATGGAGCACATGGAAGTTCACACAAATTTATAGCTGAAGAAGCTGCAAAACAATTAGAAAAGAAAAAAGAAGATATAAATATCATTTCATGTCACTTAGGAAATGGGGCAAGTATTGCTGCAATTAAGGGCGGAGTTTGTGTAGATACAACAATGGGATTAACACCACTTGAAGGATTAATGATGGGAACTAGATCAGGAGATTTAGATCCTGCAGTATTAGAATTTGTTATGAAAAAAGAAAACTTATCAATAGATGAAATGATGACAGTTCTAAATAAAAAATCAGGTTTATTAGGAATATCAAGAACAACAGGAGATATTAGAGATTTAAAGGAATTAAGAGCTAAAGGTGACAAACAAGCTGAACTTGCTGTTAATATGTTTGCTTACAGAGTAAGAAAATATATAGGAGCATATATGGCTGTTTTAGGAAAGGTAGATGCAATAATATTTGAAGGTGGAATCGGAGAACACAATCCAGATGTACTAAACAAATGTGTAGAAGGATTAGAACCATTGGGAATAGTATTTGATAGTTCTCATAATGATGATGAAATGTATTCAGGAGTAATCAGCAAACCAGAATCTAAAATAAAAATGATAATTATACAAACAAACGAAGAATTAGAAATAGCAAGAGAAACAATGAACTTAGTAAAATAAAAATAATAGAGGTTAGATTTACTAACCTCTATATTCTTGAAGGAGAAACATAAATGAATACACTTATTGTAACAGGTGGTAAAATAAATAAAAACTTTATAAAAGAACACCTAAATCATAATAAGTATGATATAATAATAGCTGTTGATAAGGGATTAGAAATATTTGATGCATGTGGCATAAAACCACAATATATTGTTGGAGACTTCGATTCAATAGATAAAAATGTACTAATAAAATATGAAAAAGAAAGTCTAGAAATAATTAGATTGAATCCTGAAAAAGACCTAACAGATACACATTCTGCGATAGAATTAGCAATTGAAAAAGACAGTACAGATATAACGATTATAGGCGCTATAGGAACAAGAATAGACCATACTATTGCAAATATACATATTTTAAAAATTGCATTAGATAAAAAAATTCAAATAAAAATCATAAATGAAAACAATGAAATTAGGCTAATAAATAAAGATACAAAAGTATATAAAGACAATAAATATAAATACTTATCTTTAATACCATTAACAACAAAAGTAGAAGGAGTGACTCTTAAAGGACTAAAATATTCACTAGATAATGCCACTATTTATATAGGAGATAGTATAGGAGTTAGTAATGAACAGTTTGAAGATATTGCAGAAATAAAAATGAAAAATGGAATTTTAATTTTAATTAAATCTATAGATTAATATATTATAATAGAAGGAAATATAAAAAAATGACGAACTAAGAGGAGGACAACACATGAATTTAAGTGGGTTTCAGGATGAAATAGGATATAAATTTAATAATATAGAATTACTAAAAACAGCACTTACACATACATCCTATGCTAACGAAAATAAAAAGGAAAGTAATGAAAAACTTGAATTTTTAGGAGATGCAGTGCTTGAATTTGTTGTAAGCAATTATTTATATAAAAACTATAATCATTTAAAAGAAGGAAAAATGACAAAGGTTAGAGCAACAGTAGTATGTGAAAAAAGTTTACATCATGTTGCATTAAAGCACAATTTTGGAGAACTTCTATACCTAGGAAATAGCGAAAAAAAGAGTCATGGAAATGAAAAACCAGCAATACTAGCAGATAGTGTGGAAGCGGTAATAGCAGCTATTTACTTGGATTCAGGATTGAAAGAAGCTGAAAAATTTATAATAAGTAATCTTAAAGATTCTATTGAGATAGAGAGTAAGAATGCGGGAGAAAAAGACTACAAAACCGTGTTACAAGAAGAACTACAAAAAAATGGAAGTGTAGAGATAGAATATATTATAGTAGATGAAAAAGGACCAGATCATGATAAAAGCTTTATTGCGGAAGTAAGGTTTAATAAAAAATGTTTAGCAAGAGGTGTTGGAAAAACCAAAAAAGAAGCAGAAATGCAAGCTGCTAAACAAGCACTAGAAAATATATAGAATGAAAGGAAGACAAAGGAAAATGCCAAAGCAATATATTATACCAATATTTGTACCACATTTAGGATGCCCTAATGACTGCACATTTTGCAACCAAAAAAGTATCAGTGGGCAAGTAAAAGAAGTAACAGAAGAAGATGTAGATAAAACAATACAAGAATACTTATTTAATTTTAAAGAAAAGGATACATATAAGGAAATTGCATTTTTTGGCGGCAGCTTTACAGGTATTGACATTGAAACTCAAGAAAAATTACTAAATGTTGCATATAAATATGTAAGAAGAAAAAGAGTAGATGCAATAAGAGTATCTACACGTCCAGATTATATAGATAAGAAAAGACTAAAATTATTAAAAAAATATGGTGTAAAAACTATAGAACTAGGGGTACAATCAACAAATGACTATATATTAAAGAAATGCAAAAGAGGACATACTTTTGAAGATGTAAAAAAAGCATCAAAATTAATTAGAAGATATGGATTTAATTTAGGACATCAAATGATGATAGGATTACCAGATAGCACATGGTTAGATGAGCTAAATACAGCTAGAGATTTAGCAAAGCTAAAACCTAAAATGGTAAGATTATATCCAGTACTTGTAATAAGAAATACTGAATTAGCAAGAGACTATTATAAACATGAATATGAGCCGATAATGCTAACTCAAGCAGTTGAAAGATGTAAAGATTTACACAATTTCTTTGAACATAAGAGAATAAAAGTAATAAGAGTAGGATTACAAAATACAGACATTATATCAAATCCTAAAAACATTCAAAGCGAGGTTATAGCTGGACCATACCATGAAGCATTTGGGCAATTGGTAGATGATAGCATATGGTATGATAGAATTTTAGCAGAAGTAAAAAAGATTAATATAAAAGTAATAGAGATAGAAGTAGAAGTTAATCCGGCAGATGCAAATAATGTTATTGGACATAAGAAAGAAAACTTGAAAAAGATGAAAGAACTATATGAATTAGATATAAATGTAAAACAAAATTTAAGCGTAAAACCAGGTAAATTCAATATGAAAATATTAAAAACATATAAAGACTTTTTGGATGATTAGAGAAGGGATAATAGATGCAATCTAAATACATAAATTGTAAAGAAAACATAAATGATATAGAAATAAAAGAAGCGGCACAAGCAATAAAAGATGGAAAACTCGTATTATTTCCAACAGAAACAGTATATGGAATAGGGGCAAATGCACTGAATGAAGAGGCTGTAAAGAAAATTTATATTGCAAAAGGAAGAGCAAGTGATAATCCTTTAATAGCACATGTTTCAAGTGTTGATATGCTAAAGCAAATAGTAACTGAAGTAGGAAATATAGAAAAGGCATTAATAGAAAAGTTTTGGCCAGGACCTTTAACAATTATATTTAATAAGAAGGAAATTGTACCCAATATCATTACTGCAGGATTGGAAACCGTTGCAGTAAGGATGCCGAGCAATATTATAGCAAATAAATTAATTGAGTTTTCAGGAATTCCAATTGCAGCACCAAGTGCAAATATTTCAGGAAAGCCTAGTGGAACAATACTAGAGGACATATTACCTGAATTAGATGGAAAGGTAGAATATGCAATAGATGGCGGAAAAGTTGATATAGGACTTGAATCAACAGTAGTACGAGTAATTGATGATACATTACATATTCTTAGACCAGGAAAGGTAACTAAAGAGGACATTGAAAATTTAGGATTTAAAGTAGAAATAGAAAAACAAATATTAGGAAAGTACAAAGAAGGTGAAAAGGTATTATCTCCAGGAATAAAGTACAAGCATTATTCACCAGAAACAAAATGTGTATTAGTATATAGTAAAGATAATGATAAAATGGTAAATAAAATAAATGAAATAGCAAACGATAAAAAAACAGTTATACTTTGCAAAACATCAAATTTAGATAAATATGTGAACGATATAAAATTACCAATGGGAGACACATTGGAAGAGATAAGTAATAATATATTTACATTACTTAGACAGGTAGATAAGTATGAGGCAGACATAGTAATAATAGAAGGTGTAACTCATGAAGGATTGGGACTAGCAATAATGAACAGATTACTAAGAGCATGTGCACACAATTATATAGAAGTTGAATAGACAAGAAAGGTTCTTATTGCAAGAGACTTTCAGATAAATTTTGAAAAAAATCAAAAAAAGTATTGACAAAATAAAATAAATAGTCTATAATCTATATTCGTAGTGAGTAAGTTGCAGGTGTAGTTCAATGGTAGAACCCCAGCCTTCCAAGCTGGCTACGTGGGTTCGATTCCCACTACCTGCTCCAAAAAGACTAGCGATAAGCTAGTCTTTTTTTATGCGATTAACTATATATCATATATTAAGTGCGGATAAAGAATAAAATAATATAAAAGTTAACCATAAAAAGAGCTAAAAATGACGTAAAATGGAATAAATTTACAGTATAGAATAAAAAAAGTATTGACAAATTCTTAAAAAAACATTAAAATATAGTTAATTATAGTAATAGACATAAAATGTGCATAAAAAGTTGCAAGAAATGTAAAAAAATGCTATAATGAGTATAGTAGTAGGTGTAGTGTAGGAGGTGCTATTAATATGAAAAGAACAGAAAAAATTTTAATAGCGTTGATAAGCATCGCACTTATGTTTCAAACGGGAAGCGTATATGCATTATCGAATTTAAACAGTTACGATCCAAATCCCTCAATTAATAACTCTGGGACATTTATAGACAAAGTTGAACCTATACTTGGATTTATAAGAGATACAGGAATGATTGTTTCAGTTGTTGCTTTATCAATTATAGGATTAAAGTATATGATTACTAGTCCACAAGAAAAAGCAGATTACAAAAAAGAAATGATACCTTTTATTGTAGGATGCACCTTGATAGGAAGTATTACAGCTATATTAAAAATAATTGAGCTTGCATTAAAGTAAAAAGAACAGGGTTAGGTGAGATGATATGAAAAAAAATATAATAAGCTTAATAGCTATTGTAATGTTAGTATTAGTATCTTTATCAAATCAGGTATATGCAGTTGATGATATTGTAAATTCAGGTTCTGAT
Source organism: uncultured Clostridium sp. (assembly GCA_964389545.1). Taxonomy (GTDB): domain Bacteria; phylum Bacillota; class Clostridia; order TANB77; family CAG-508; genus UMGS1781. The sequence goes on from CAYMDN010000005.1 coordinate 21,420, forward strand.
TTTTTAAAAGTTGGAAAAAATGAGTACAATAGCAATTCACCAATAGATGAAGGAGCTTTGAAAAATACATCAAATAATATTTATAATATTTTCTTTGCAATTGCCGTAGTAATTGCAATTGCAGTAGGAATGATAATAGGAATACAATTTGTTATGGGAAGTGTTGATGAAAAGGCAAAGATCAAAGAAACTTTAGTTCCATATGTAGTAGGATGTGTAGTTATATTCTCAGCTTTTACAATTTGGAAGCTAGTTATGGAAATAGGAAATGAAGTTGAAGCTGCAACACCAAATACAACGATATCAAGTGTTTATGACATTACATCAGAATTAGAATAATATAAATTGTTTTTAACGTTTTCTTATTTTTAAGAAAGATCAAATAATAAATTATTAAAAGAAAGGGGAAAAATATGAGAAAATCAATAAAATTACTTTCTGTACTAATGATGGTTGCATTAATAACAATGTCAGTTGTATCACCAGTATTTGCATCTAATTCATCAGTAATCAATGGAATTAATATTCAAAGTGGTAATACACAATCAATGCAAGAACTAGCTGGAAAAATTTTAGGATTTATTAGAAACATCGCATTAATCGGTGGTGTTGTTATAATAGCAGTTCTAGGTCTTAAGTACATGATGGGAAGTTTGGAAGAAAAATCAGAATACAAAAAATCTATGATTCCTTTAGTAGTTGGTATAGTAGTAGTAATGAGTGCTACAACAATAGCAAAATTACTATTTGATACATTTACACTATAAGAGATTAATGATAATAATAAAAAAGATATCAGTTGTAAACTGATATCTTTTTTTATGTCATAAAACCCCATTATTACACTAATATTACGCTAAAATTAAGTTTTCATTACATAGGTACAAAATAGTTACAATTAAATACAAAATTTGATATAATGAACTAAATAAAATGCAATAAAGGGGGAATTACCTTGGCTATACATAAGATACCAAGAAATGTAAAAGGTGAACGGAAGAATATTGATGATTTTTACTACAAAATCGTTAATATATACATGCTTAACTGGAGTAATAGGACTAGGGTTCTTTTATTTATTCATGTCTTTAGGAATGAGTATGGTTGGAATAATAGTAGCACTATTATTTGCTGCCATAGGTTTTATAGTAGGAAGCTTTAATATACCGGAAAATGCAACATTTGGATTTGCAAAAATGGCAGGGGGAGAAAAGATAGATGAAGCCATTGTTAAATGGTACAAATTTAAAAAGAAGAAAAACATAATATATACATATACAGAAGACAAAGGAGGAAAATAACATGGATAATTTGATGAATACTTTGACAATGCTACTGATAATATTGCTATTTGCAGCAGTTATTTTAGTTTTAATTATATGGTATATGTCATATAAAAATAAACAAAGTAGTAATGATAAAGAGGGAGGAGAACCTTCAACAACTACTAAAGTGGCAAGGGAATACACAAAGAAATCCATTTTTCAATTCATGCAATTTGATAAAATAGAAGATAACATGATAATACAGGATGACGGAAAAAAGTATTTAATGGTAATTGAGTGCGAAGGAATAAATTATGATTTAATGTCACAAGTAGAAAAAACAGCAGTTGAAGCAGGATTTGTTCAATTCTTAAATACATTAAGACATCCAATTCAAATATATACACAAACAAGAACAATAAACATTGCAGAGAGTATAGCTAATTACACAGAAAAGTTAGAAGAAACAAAAAAAGATTTAGAAATAAAGCAAGTGGCTTATAACAGATTAGTAAAAGCAGAAAGCTATAATGAAAAACAAGCAGAAGCATTATCAAAAGAAATAATCAGATTAAACAACTTATATGAATATGGAAATGATGTTATTGAAAATATTCAAAAAACAAGCCAAAATAAAAATGTTTTAAGAAAACACTATTATATAGTAATTCCATATTATGCAGCAGAGCTTGCAGGAGAATTACTTGATGAAGAAGAGAGAAATAGCATGATATTCTCAGAATTATATACTCGAGCACAATCTTTAATAAGAGCATTATCTGCATGTACAATAAAAAGTAGAGTACTAAATTCAAATGAATTAGTTGAACTTTTATACATTGCTTACAACAGAGATGAAGCAGATGTATATAGTGTTCAAAAGGCTGTTAGAGCAGGATATAACGAATTATATTCAACAGCTCAGGATGTATTAGATAAGAAAATGCAAGCATTAGACGACAAAATAGAAAAAGAAGCAATGACGCTTGCAAAAGATACTATAAATATTGTTAGAGAAGAAAAAGAGAGAAAAATAAAGAACAAAGAAGATAATTTTGAAAATCTTGTAAAGAAAATGGCGGAAGAAATGCTAAAGGAAAATCAAAAATACATTGGTAAAGACGTAGCAGAAAAATCTATAGAGATGATAAAAGGTACAGAAGGAGGAAATGCAAATGGGCAAGAAACAAAAACAAATGCAGGAAATGCAAATACAACAGCAAAATAATTTATCTGTTCCAGAAGTTGAATATGAAATTTTAAGAAAGAAGACAATAAAAGAACTTATTGCTCCTTCAGGAATTGATGCATCAAATATTGACCACTTAGAGATTATTTCCAATACAACAAGATATGCAAGAAGCTTCTTTGTATCAAGTCTTCCAAGAATGTGTACTTTTCCAGAACTATTTAGAGATATGTATTTATTTGGAGATATAAATACATCAATATATATAAAACCAGTTCCAGAAGCTAGATCTCAAAATGAATTAAACAAGGTAATTAACCAATTGGAAACAGAAAGAATTGTTGCAGCAGATAGAGGAAATATAAACAGAGAGAGTATATTAGCACAAAAAAGATTAGAGGCAGAAGGCTTAAGAGATGAAATCGCATCAGGATTCAATAAATTATTTGAAGCTTCTATTATAGCTACATTGTATTCATACAACCTACAATCATTAGAAGCATATACAAAATTATTATCTACAGAAATGTCAAAAACTTTGGTAGGTATAAAATCAGCATGGGGCATTCAAGATGAAGCATTACAATCGAATATGCCATTAATGAAAAATCAAGTAAAAACAACACATACATTTGATAGAAATTCAATGGCAACTGTTTTCCCATTCACAACATCTGAGGTTGGGCATTTAACAGGTATTCCAATTGGAATGAATAAACAGACAGGAGTTCCTGTTTTATTTGACAACTTTCACCCAAGTCTAGCAAATTATAACATGGTAATTTTTGCTAAATCTGGTGCTGGAAAGTCAGTAACAATGAAAACTTTAATATCAAGATCAGCAGTATTAATGGGAATCGAAAGTTTAGCATTAGATGCTGAAGGTGAGTATAAAATTGTTGCTGAAGCACTTGGTGGTATAAATGTTGTACTAGGACCAACATCACCAACAATAATTAATCTATTCGATATAGAAGAAGAAAAAGTTAGAGATGAGATAACCGGTAGAGAAAAATCTGTTTTAAATGTTGAGAACAAGATTGAGGATGTTACACAAGCCTTAATTACAATGGCAAGAGGAAGTACAAGAAGTGAAGAGGTTAACGAGTTAACAAAACAAATAATTGCAGAGGCTGTAGCGGAAGAATATACAAGATGTGGAATTACATCAGATCCAGAAAGTTTATATGAACCAAACTCACTTGGAAAACTTGCAAAATCAAGAGAGAAGAAAATGATGCCTACAATAGGATCATGGTATAGAACTTTGCTTAGAAAAGCACAAGAAAATACAGATGAAAACTATACATTCCACTATAGTTATTTAAGTAAGGTTATGAAACAATATGTTAGAGAACTAAATGGACAGATGGCGTATTTTGATGGACAATCTACATTTGACTTATTAGATTCAGTGCCATTTATAAATCTTGATATATCTCAACTTGAAGAGAGATTTGCAAGACCATTAGCACAACAAATATTAATGTCATGGATATGGGAAAAGTTCGTTAAGAAGAATAGTGAAGATAGAAAAAAAGCGGTAAAGAAAAGAGTTTTAGTTGATGAGGCATGGATGTTATTACCATTCCCAGAAGCTGTTGAATTCTTAAATAAAATGGCAAGACGTGCTAGAAAAAGAAATGTATCATTAGCTATCGTTTCACAAAGATTCCAAGACTTCTATGAGAAACCAGAAGCTCAAGCAGTTTTAACATCATCAGATACTAAATTATTCCTAGCTCAAGATAAATCAGAAATTGCATACTTAAAAGAAGTATTCAAACTAAGTGAAGGTGAAGCTAATTTCTTAGTAACATGTTTAATTGGTGAAGGATTATTTAAAGTTGGATCAGATACAGCAATACTTCAAATAACACCAACTAAGAGAGAATTTGAATTTATGGAGACAAACTTAAACAAGATAATGGAAAAGAATATGTAAGATATATAAATTGGGGTATATTATGAGTAGAAAATTATTTGCAAAGAGAGTATTGCTTGTATTAATAATGATTACAATTATCGTAAGTTTCATATTTCCAAATTATCTGCTTCTAGCATCTACAGCTGTGGATGTAACAAATGACATACACATAAACAATATTCCAGATTATGATCCTAATGGATCAGTTGGGGAAGAAGATCTAACAGGAATAATAAATGCTGTTTTAGGAAGTACAGCAGAAGAAGATAATACGAATGATGAAGGTGGAGTATTGTTCACTCCTATAAGCCAGTTCATACTTGGTATAGCAGATGGAGTAATATCGACACTCCAAGCAACATTTGTAGGAGATGAAAGACTATCTAATATTATAAGTGCTGAGGCTATAAAAGAAAGTGCACCAGGTAATGGCAGTGGAAAAGGTGTTACAAATTATAGGATAAAATTTTCACCAGCTGTAATTTTTTCTGGCAATGTTGCAACATTTGATGTGAATTTTTTTGATCCATCAGGAAACGCAGACGGACAAACAGAATATTACAAGACAGTAACAGATTATATAAGAGTAGATAATAGTATAACTTTTGAAGATTGTATAAGAAACTATGGAGCACGAGGAACATTGCAATCTATAAGAGACAATATGAGTATGACAGAATTAGTTGCACATGGAATTGCAATTACCTGTGTTATCAATGCTGTAGAGGCTCTTGCGAATATGGATTTTGATTATGCAACTTATGGTGGAGGAGCATCAGTTGTTGGTATAGGAGGAGACGTAATAGCCAGCCTTCCTTTACCAGCTGATTTTGGTATGGCGTCAATCGCAGCATTTTTAGCAGCAGCAGGAATATCAGAGGGCATAGCTGTTGCAGATGCACTAAAAGATAAACACTTATATTATTTACAATGGCAATATGACGGAGAAACATATTACTATATTTGTGATTCTGAAGCATGGAAAGATCAAGCAGAAAGAGCACAATTAAATGGTACTTTATATAAAATTGGTGAAACAAGAACAACAGATGTATATAAAAAAACATCAACAGCATATACATTAAGACCAGTAATTGCAAGATGGTATGTCGCATTAAGAAATTTTGCATTAGTAGGATTATTAACAGTATTACTATATATAGGAATAAGAATACTTGTTTCAACTACTGCTCAAGATAAATCAAAATATAAAAAGATGTTATTAGATTGGTTAGTGGCAATATTAATCTTATTTGTGTTACATTTCTTGATGGTATTTATCATGTACATAACACAACAACTTACAGATATTTTTGTTGTAAATAATATAGAGGCTGATGGTACGGACAAATTTATAAGTAATATAAGAAACATGGCAACTGGAAATAATAATGAATCATATTTTAATTACTTTGGATATGTAATAATGTATATAACACTTGTTATATTAACAGTACTATTCACAATACAATATCTAAAGAGGTTAGTATTTATAGCGTTTCTAACTTTAGTTGCACCATTGATTGCCTTAACATATCCAATAGATAGACTAAAAGATGGTCAGGCACAAGCATTTTCTATGTGGATTAGAGAATATATTTTTAACTGTTTATTACAACCAGTGCATTTACTGTTATATACAATATTTATAGGAAGTGCTACAGGATTAGTTGATACAAACCCAGTATATGCGATTATCGTATTAGCGTTCTTTACACCTGCAGAAAAATTCTTTAGAAGAATGTTTGGATTTGAAAAAGCAAGTTCAATAGGTCCTTTAGGAGCAGCAAGTGCAGGTGCTCTTATGATGAATGCATTAAACAAAATGCAAGGAAAAGTAGGAAAAGGTGGACATTCAAGTAGCAAAGAAAGTGGTGCAAAGGTAAGAACAGTAGATAACAATATTAGAAGTAGTAGTGGAGCAAATCAAGGCATGACAAGTGAGGGTAGTTCGCCAAGTGATGATCCAGTGGGAGACGGAAATGATAATGGAACTAGAGGTGGTTCAGCATCAGGAAGTACAGGAACAACTGGCACAGCAAGTACAGGTGGAGGAACTTCTAGTTCAGGTAGTTCATCAGGAAGTGCAAGTAGACCAAGAGTATCAAATGGTTCAATGTCAAATCGTAGAAGAATGGCTATTGCTGGCGTAGATAAGTTAAAATCAACAGGAAGATGGATAGCTAATAAATCTATAAGAGCAGCAGGAGCGTTTGGTGGAGCAACTATTGGACTAGCAGCAGGTGTTGCTTCTGGAAATTTAGGAGATACAGTAAGAAATACTGTTGCAGGAGCTGTAGCAGGAAGTAATATAGCCACAGGAATAAGTAATAGAGCACAGGAATTTGCAGGAGGACTATCAGATAAGGCGCAACAATTTGCAATAGACCATTTTACAGGAAATGATGACATAGGTGAAGAACCAACAGAAAATGGATTCTCGGAAGACTTCCAAGATTCAAGAAGAGAATTTATAAATAATGGAATTACAGATGAAGGAATTATTAATAAAGCAATAGAGCATGGTATAACTGGTAATGAATATAGACAATATCAAGAATCAGGTATAGATGATGTAAATAAAATTACAGAATTAAAAAGCGAAGGCATTAGTGGAGAAGAGTGTAGATCATATGTAAATGCTGGAATAAGTGATGTTGATGTGATGAAAAACCTACAACAATCAGGAATTACAGGAATTGATTATAAAGCGTATAAGAATGTTGGAGTAAGTAGTTCAAAAGAAATGTCAGCATTGAAAAAGGAAGATATAACACCAGGAGATGTTGCGGACTTAAAAGATATTGGACAAACGGATATGAAAAAAGTCATTTCAGCTAAACAAAAACACCCAGATTTTTCAAACGAAAAAGTAAAGGATATGTTCAAACTAGCAAAAAAATCGCCTAGAAAGTTAAGTGAGTTCAAAGAGGCATTTGCAGGAACTACAAGAATGGCATCACATGTCCAATTTAGTGATGAAGACATAGAAAGACTATTTTCAGATTTACAAGACTTTTTCTAATAAAAACATGAAAGGATATTAAATGGAAGATTCAGAATGGGATGATGACGACAGAAGAAATCGACTAAATATTTCAACAATAAATCGAAAATTACAGAAAAAGGCGAAAAAAGAGAGAAGAAAAGCCTTGGTTAGATTTGCTTTGGATGGAGTTATTCATCAGATAAAAATGGTAATTTTGGTAGTAGCAATAATAGCTCTAATAGTGCTATTATTGTGTTCTGCGGCTTGGTATGTATTAGATCAAAATGAAAGCAAAGAAAAAGCTATAATTCCAGGAGCCTTTTTACAAATTAATGATAATAATGTATAATATTGTATAATAATGTTATAAATTCACATAAATACTTTAAAAATCAACCAAAATATGGTATAATAAATAAAAGGAGACCTTTTAGAAAGGGGATTAGTGCGCAATGAAGATAGTTAACAATAACTTAATGAAAAAGATATTAATTGTAGTCATAGTTACTGTTATGACAACGAATTTTGTTATGCCAAATTATGTGTATGCAAAAGAGTCAGTAGGAGAGCAAATTGTTGATGGTATATGCTACTTAGTTGCATATATTGGTGATGCTTTTATTAAGGTTTTACAGAAAACTATGGTTGGAACATCAGATATAAAAGAATCTGGAAAATATAATATAAAATATTCTCCAGGAATTATATTTTCAAATACAGTCCCAGCACTAGATATAGATTTTATAGGAAAACCTCCATCAGAGGCTGATGTAACAATAACAACTACAGGAGAATTGAGACAAGATGTAACATCTGCAGACTTCTTAAAAAATAACATAACACTTGATATGTTTGGAGATGATTCAATACAAGAATGGACTCAGTGGAGTAAAAGTATACCAGATGATGTAAAGGAAATATATGGATTTGAAGCTTCTGAAGCTTTAAGAACAGACTCAAGTAGTTCTAATCCAATGACAGCATACTGTAAATCTGCGACACAGCACTTGGCAAAAGACTCAGATTGGCGTAGAATGTATTTTTGGATTGATAATAATAAACTATATAAACTAGAATTCGTAGACCTTCTAGGAATGGATAATGAATATAGATTGTATTCAGCAGATTTGACTTCTCTAAGTACATCAGTTGCTGGATTAGTTGAACAAAGAACAAATACATCTTCAACAAGAGCACTAAGAGATAATATAGCAAAATGGTATATAGCACTTAGAACTATTGCATTAGTAGGATTATTAACAGTATTTTTATATATAGGTATACAAATACTAATAAGCAGTACATCAGCACAACAACAAGCAAAATATAAAAATATGTTAAAAGATTGGTTAGTGGCAGTATGTATATTATTCCTATTACACTATATGATGGCATTTATGCTTACTTTCACAGACAATTTGAACGATATAATAAAATCAACAGTTTTACAAAGCAATGCAGGAGGAACAAATACAGATGTATTAATGAATACAGTAAGAGAAAAAATAGGAGATGACCTTAATAATGCATCAGAAACTGCAGGATACACAATAATGTATTTTGTATTGGTTATACTAACAATTTCATTTACGATTCAGTATTTAAAGAGGGTTGTATATATAGCATTCTTAACGATGATAGCTCCAATGATAGCACTTACATATCCACTGGATAAAATAAAGGATTCAAAAGCACAAGCATTTAGTTTCTGGCTAAAAGAATTTATAGTAAACTGTTTAATACAGCCAGTACATTTATTGATATATACAATTTTAGTTACAAATGCAATTGATTTTGCAGCAGAAAATATATTATATGGAATAGTAGCATTAACATTCTTAATGCCTGCAGAAAAGATTATTAAGCAAATGTTTGGATTAAATCAACAACAATCATCTTTCAATACTCTAGGAGCTGCAGCAGGTGGAGCAATGGTAATGAATATGCTTAATAAAGTTAAAGGAATGGGACCAAAAGGTGGAGGAGCACAAAATGGTGGAAATTCCGGAGAAAATTCAAATGTAAGAACTGCAACAAGAAATGGTACAGACCCAAATGCTGGAGGAGCTGGCGGAAATGCAGGTGGAGGATCTGGAACACCATTAGGAGCACCAGCTGGAGGAACCGGAGGAGCTGGCAGTGGAGCTGGGGGTTCTGGTGGAGCATCAGGAAGTGGTTCATCAAGCGGAAATACAGGTGGATCAGCAGGTGGAACTGGAGGAGGTTCTAGTGGAAGATCATCAGGAGGTGCCTTTGGATTACCTTCAGGAGCTGGTAATAGAGTATTAAGAGGAGTTTCAACAATGAAATCAGCCGGAAAATGGGTTGGTGGAAAAATGATGCAAAAAGCTCCAGGACTTGTTGGATCAGCAGTAGGAGGAATGATAGGACTTTCTGCAGCTATAGCAGATGGAGAGTATGATGATGTACTTACAAAAACAGCGCTTGGAATGGCAGCAGGAAGTGCAATAGCAAATAATATAACTAAGGTACCAGGAGCAGTAGCAGATACTTTATCTGGAGCCAAAGAGGACATATTAAAAGATTCAATGGGAGAAGAAGCATATAATAATGCACAATTTGATAAGCAATTTTACAATAGTGATGGATACAAGAAAATATTATCGAGTAGTACATTAAAGGCAAATTACAGCGATAGCCAAATAAGAGCACAAACACAAATGTTCCTAGACAATGGAATAACAGATGCAGGAGCAATTCAAGAGGCATTGGAATCAGGTGTAAATGGAGACGAATTTAGAACAATGTCTGATATGGGTGTAACTGACGTAAAAAAATTCTCTAAGATAAAAAATGCTAAGAGAACATTAGGTGCAAGTGAAATAGCATCAAGAATGGCAATTGCTAAGAATTTACCGCCAGAATTATATGGAGACAAGGTATCATTTACAAGATTTGCTAAAAGATTTGGTATGGAAAAAGATGATGCGGAAGCATTGTTTAATGATATTGATGATTACATTTAAAATACATAAATAAATCAAATAGGCAGATTTTATATCTGCCTATTTGCGTAAAAGAAAATATAAAGACAGAAGGAAGGTGAGGCTTATGGGTGAAGATGAAAATGGAATGTTAGGACAAGCAGAGGCAGAGAGACAAAATAAAGAAGCATTAAAATCAGGAAAAGAAGCATTAAAAAAGCAATCGAAAAAAAATGCAAAGAATAAAATGTTAAAGGTTATAATAAAAGCAATAATCGCAAAACTTCAACTTGTATTATTATTTGTAATATTAAGTACGATGATTGTAACAATTATAACATCTATCATTGTTGCACTATTTGGAGGAGATACAAGTGATAAGAAGAACTTAAGCGAATATGGATTAACAGATTCATCTAGGGGGATGTCTTTACAACTGTATTTAAGACAATTCTCACATTCAGGAGAAGCACCACAAACTGATGACAAGCTATATTATAAGCTTTATGGAGACGGTGTAGGATGGCCAACAATAGGAAATGCGGATTTACAATGGAAATCACATCAAGATAAATTTGATTGTGCAGGAAAAGTTTTGAAAGATGGTTCTCAATATACAGTATCAAGTGTTAAAGACTATGTAAATGGATTCCTAACAAGAGGAGCTACAGCTACATACACAAATGCAGAAGTGGATGCAATGAATGTATATATTGAAAGAGAGCTTGTAGATAGTGTAGGAGATACAGTTTCAAATAATGCATATCAATATGTATTAAACAATACAGAAGGAATAGATTTATCAGAACAACAGTTATATGCTTTAACTGCAATAGTATATAATTTTGGACATTTGCCAACAAGAAATGGATATACATTTAAAGGAGTATATGAAGCAGCTACAGCATTATATGCAATTAATTCTCCTGAACATAATATGTTTGTTTGGGATAATTGGTGGTCTGCACTTGGAGGAGGATCTCCAGGACATATTCCATCAAGAGATGCTTCATTTGAAACATATGTAAAAGGAGTATTTGATTTTTCAACATCAGATGCAGGACCACTTTTTGGAAGACTTTACTACATTTATTACACACAAGAACAATTAAATCAATTTTCATACGCACCCAATAAACCAATTACAAGAACACCTGAAAATGAGAAAGAAATATTTACATATTTAAAAAATATATATGGCTCAGTAAAAGCAGGAGACTTAATATCAGGAGCAGAAAGTATTCATACAAAATATGAAAAAGAAAAATGGACGTACTCAATACAAGGTCTATATTATAATAATATAGAAGCAACTATAAAACATCCAAAGAAAATCACATGTTGTGCAACATTTGTTGGTGAATCATTGTATGTTTCAGGTTTATTAAGTAAAGACGAAATGAATGCATATGGATATAATAGTGCACCAGGAACATATAATTATCTATTAACATTAGAGGGAAGATTCGAGAAAGTATCAAAATATGAAGACTTACAAGCAGGAGATATTATATTTACAACATCTGGCTCAAAATCAGGTATAGGACATACTCAAATTTATGCAGGAGACCAAACATGGTATAATGCGGGAAGCACAAGTGCAATACAAAGAGATAGCCCATATGTAGATAAAACTTGGGCAAAAGGTAGATTTATTGTGGCTCTTAGACCACTATAAAAGGGGGATATGCAAATGAAGAAAAAGATACAACCTATAGTAATAGTGTTAGCTATTGTAATTGTATTAATAATCATATTATTAATAGTAATGGGCTCAATAAAAAAAGATAATCAAACATTAGTAAATGGAAAAAAAGATAGCAAAATTGATGGTGAAGCAGATCCAGTAACCAACATACTAGAGGACTTAGAAAGAGAAGGATTTTTACCAAGTGATACAACTGAATCAGAATTACCACCAGATGATACAGTGTACCTTTTAAGCAATAAAAGTGTATTTTATTCAATTGAAAAAATGATAACAAGGTATTTTCTATATTTAAAGGCAGGAAATCCTAAAGCAGTATATTCAATTATTGACGATAATTATCTTAAAGAAAACAATATTAATGAACAAAATATTTTAGAAAATTTAAGAAGCGGAATTCCATATGATGGAACATTTTCAGCAAAGGAAATACGAAGAGTAATTGATTATGCTAAACCAATATATTTTATATCGGGTATATTAGAAAAAGACTTTAGAAAAACACCATATTATTTAGTTATGAAACAAGATTTAAACAATGTTTCATTTAGCTTGAAACCTATATCAGAAGCGGAGTATAAGAAATATATACAGAACAAAATGAATGAAACTTTTGATGAAGATATAGAACTAGGAGACTTTAATAAAATTACAAATATATCAATAACCGATGAAGATTTTGCAGAAAAATACTTTAAATCTTACATACATAATGCAAGATATTATCCAGAAGAAGCATATGAATCACTAAATGAGGATTATAGAAAAGAAAGATTTGGAAGTTATCAAAAATATTTAGAATATTTAAAAAGTAATGAAGAAGAACTTACAAGCCTTGATCCAAGCAGTATTCGAGACATAAACGATTTTCAAAATGAAGAAGAATACACAAATTATATGAATAGTTTAACTCAAAAAGAATTAAAAAAATATTATCTTTATGAAGATGAAGACCAAAAGATGTGTATTTGTGTAGATTATTATGGAAATTATTATATATTCCAAGCAGAAGGTGTAATGAACTATACCGTATGCTTAGATAGCTATACAATAGACTTAGAACACTTTTTAGAATTATATAAAAACAGAAAAGCCGAAGAAGTAGCACATTTGAATGTTGAAAGAATATTTGAAGCTATTAATGATGAAAATTTTGATTATGTATATAATCACCTAGAAGAAGAATTAAAAAAACAATATAAAAATAAAAGCAACTTTGAAAAAGAAATGCAAAATAATTTATATAAGTACAATGAAGTAACATATGCAGGATATGATGAAGATGGTGATGAAAGCATATATAAACTAACAATAAAAGATGTTACAAGAGCAAAAAACAAAGAAATAAAAATGACAGTAGTTATGGAATTAGGAGAAGATACAGAATATATTATTACACAATTATATTTCGAAAATTGATATTAAGGAGGATGTAATATGGGAGAAGATGAAAATTTAGATTTAGCATCTGATATGAAAAAAGAAGACATATTATTAGAAAAAATTAAAGGTTTAGAAGACAAAGCGAAAGTCGAAAAACAAAATGCAAATGTATCTGTAAAGTATTATGAAGATGCAAGCTTACAACTTGGGAAAAATATTCTAAGAGTATCAATTGCAGAAATAACAGAGAAATTTTTAGATGAGCAAGCTCAAGAGCAAAGTAAAACAACTTTTGATGTATATATGAGATTTGCAGGAGAAGATGTTCAAATTGGTAGTATTGATGAAACAGGAAAATTGCAACTTAATAAAGATACTATTCAGAGAATAGATCCTGAAAATAAGTTAGGATTAATGGAAATAGGTGACCAAGAAAAGCCAGACTTATCTGTTTTAAAAGACATGGAAGGAAAGACGAGAGAAGAACTAGAAAAAGATAAAGAAGAGCGAGATAAAGAAAAGATTAAAGATGGCGATGAAAAAGACGATAGAGACGATAAAGATAATGGAGATAAAGATGGCGAAGAAGAGGAACTAGACGAAGAAGGAAAAGATGAAGATGAGCTAACGAAAGAGATAGCAAAAAGAAAGAATATCCCTGAAAGAAATGTGTATAGAATAAGACCAGATAGCCAATTCTTTAAAAACTATCCTCAAGTAGACAAATCGACATATTTTTATAGAGACATTGATGGAAAAATGAAAGCAGAATTTATTGATGCAAAGGGACAAGTACAACCATCACCTTTCTTCCAAGATTCATCAACACATTTAAAAGATCCAGTTGTAAGTGTAGGTACTCAAGGTAATGACATAAGTGAAAAAAGACCATATCAACAAATGAGAACACAAGGATTGAATAGACAATATGGTGTTAGAGATGTTAGAATGTCTATATATTTTGAAAATGGTTACATAGATATGGAAGAAACTAGACTAGGTGATGATGGCAAATGGGTAGGATATGGTATAGAAAAAACAGGAAGAGATTATAACTCTAAACAAGTAAATGATATAAGCGATACAAAGAGAAAACAAGACAATTCAGAATATGTTAGTGAAGGTTATGACTTAATGGGCGAAACAGGTTTTAAAGAAGATGGGCTAACTATAGATGAATTAGATCCTAAAAAAACAATTGAAAGATTAATGGATGAAGGATATAATAAAAATGAATCTGTTAGAATAGTTAATTACATGATTGGACAAGATGCATTAACCGAAGATGAAGCTAAGGCAAAAGTTAATGCAGAAATCGAAGAAGAATTAGATAAACAAGAAGCTCAATATCAAAGAGATAATGATGATGATGGACAAAAAGTGCCATGGGAAAATGCAACTTCTAGAAGAGGATATTAATAGGAAATAGTTAACACGCAGTAATATATGGAATAAATAAAAGGCAGATTTCATATCTGCCTTTTATGCAAAGGGAAGTGAACGAGATATGTTTAATGATAATGAAAATGAAGAATTAGACCAAATGGAAGCTAATAGACAGAATAGAGAAGCGGAAAAATCTGGAAAAGAAGCTTTAAAAAAGCACGCTAAAAAGAATGCTAAAAATAAAGCACTAAAAGTTATAATAAATGCAATCATTGCAAAGATTCAGATAGTACTATTATTTGTAATTATAAGTACAATGATTGTAACTATTATTACTTCTATCATTGTTGCTTTATTTGGTGGTGATTCTAATAAAAATAATTCACCAACAGATGACATGAATAATAATTATACGGTATTATCATTAGTAGACTATCTAAGGCAATATTCACATTCAGGTGAAGCACCACAGACAGATGACAAAAAATTCTATAAATTATATGGTGATGGAGTTGGATGGCCAACAATAGGAAATGCAGACCTACAATGGAAATCACATCAAAATAAATTTGCTAAAGCAGGAAAAGTATTAAGTGGAAATACTATAAAAACAGTAAGCAATGTTCAAGACTATGTAAATGGTTTTCTTACAAGAGGATCTACAGCAACATATACAAATGCAGAAATTGATGCAATGAATGTATATGTTGAGAGAGCCTTAGTTGATGAAATTGGAAATGAAACAGCAGAGAGTATATATCAAAGTGTAAAAAATTATACAAATGGTATCGAACTTTCTCAACAACAACTATATGCTTTAACAGCAGTTATGTATAACTTTGGACATTTACCAGAAAGAAACGGACATACATTTGTAACCGCATATGAAGAAGCGAGTGCATCATATCCAGTTAATTCATGGCAACATAATAGACATGTATGGGATACATGGTGGAATGCTTTAGGTGGAGGAGCAGCAGGGCATATTCCAGCGAGGGATGCAGCATATGAAACGTATGTAAAAGGTGTATATGATTTTTCACAATCAGATGCAGGAGAGGTATTTGGCAGAAAATATTATATTTATTATACACAAGAACAATTAAATCAATTTTCATATGCACCAAACAAATCTATTACAAGAACAACAGCAAATGAACCAACTATATTTTCCTATGCAGTAGGAAAACCAACACAGCATTATGATGGTGAGTGTGTTACAGCAGCAGGACATGAATTTCCACATTATTTACAAGCAAACTTTAGCGGAGCTTTTGGAACATCTACAATTGCAGCAGCAGGATGTGGACCAACTAGTATGGCAATGATTTTAGCTGGTTTGTGTAATGATTATTCTATAACACCAGTTACATACATAGCAAAGCTAAATGAGTATTTTAATAATAATTGGAGAGAATATTATCTCCCAGGAGCAGGTTCAATATATGCAGGAATCTGTAATGCAGATTTATTAAAAAAATACTATAATTGTACAGCACGATATGCATCGAGTGCAGAAGCAGCATATCAAGCACTTGAAAATGGAAACTGTGGAGTTATAGGCGCAGAGGTTGGGCACGTTTTAGCAATGATTCCATTACCAGATGAATATAAAAATAGTGGATATAAATTCTATGTAATGGATTCTGCAAGAGGACATAGTGGACCATATAAATCAACAGCAGACTTTGTAAGTAGAAATCCACGTTCAGGTCAAGTATGTAAAATATATTATATAATTGAATTATTGGATAATTAGGAGGTTAATATGGAAGGAAATAAACCGAATAAACTTATGGTAGGATTACTTATTGTTTGCCTTATTTTAATAATAGGAATAATCATAACAATGCTAGTATTATCTAATAATAAAAATAGTGATAAAGATAAGAATAGTGCTAATGGAAATTCAGGACAGATATCAAATACAGCAAATAACGAAAATACAGAAATCCCTGAATATATAGAAGAAGAGCATCATATAAACAAAAATATTCATAAAATATATTCAGATAATGAATACTTTACAACTGAAAAAAATATAAAAAATTTAGTGTTATATTCAAAAGTAAACAATGAAACAGCAATAAATTCATTATGCAATGGGGTACGAGTATTTAGTGAAGCAGATTCTAAAGAAATACTAAAAATTAAAGAAATGAATGCAATAGACAACGAATCTGGATCTACATATTTTGTAGAAGCAGAATTAGGAAGCAATATATATTATATATCAGTTACAAATGATTATATAAATAGCACATTCCAAGTAACAGCACTATCAAAAGATAATTATGATAGTATATTAAAAGGCGAAAAGGATGATAATTATACAAGTTATATAGAAGTTAATAAAAACGAGTATAATACATTACAATACGTTAATTATAGCATTTTGGAAATTGTTCAAAAATACTTTGAATCATATATACAAAATGCAAGGTATAATCCAGAAAAGGCGTATCAAACATTAGATGAAGAATACAAAAATGTAAGATTTGGAAGTTATGCGAATTATAAAAACTATTTAACAAATTCAATAAAAGCAGAACAATTAATAGCATTAGACTTAAATTCTATAAAAAATGCAAATGAATTTGCTACACCAGAGGAATATTCAGAATACATACTAGGATTATCTCACAATGGAATAAAAACATATAAGATGTATACAGAAAATAATGGAATAGAATATTATGTATGTACAGACGGATATAATAATTATTATGTATTTAGAAAAAACTATGCTATGGAATATGAATTAATATTAGACACATATACATTAGAATTACCAATATTTATAGCAGAATATGATAAAACAGAAGACGAAGGAAAAACTAAGTTACATGTACAAAGATTCTTTGAAGCATTAAATAACGAAGATTATAGCCATATATACAGTAAAATACATGACGAAATAAAAGAAGAGATATTTACAAATGAAGCAGAATTAAAAGAATATTTAGCAAGTAAATTCTTTATGCTTAACAAAATTGAATTTGGCACATATGACTATGACGAAAATGAAGGGATACATAAAATTGCAGTTACAGTTAGTGATATGAACGGAAAAAGTGAAAAAGAAGTAAATTTTGTAATGGTCATTGAACTAGGTGGAGACATGGATTATAGAATTTGTGAAATGATATTTGAATAATGCCTCAAAAGTGCAAAAATAGCAGTAGTTGAAGACTTCAAAATTTGAATTATGTAAAGAAAAGTGGTATAATTAAAGTATAATTCTATAGAAGTGAGGTCTGGAAAATGAGCATTTTGTTCACACTGGTATTCTTCGCACTCAGTTTTTTCATCCCTGCATGGGTTGGCGCAATTTTTGCAGTCATTGCAATGGTCGTCACTATCGTGGAACTGGTTCTGAGAATCAAAAAAGGCAAGAAACCGGAAATCCTGCGGACGCTGGGAACGATGGCATTCATCGCTGTCTTCTTCGTATTGATGGTGTCCTAAACTCAACCGTTTCCCTGGAAATTTCGGGGAAACGGTTTTTTGTTAAAGAAATTTTTAATCAAAATTTAGGTATAAATAGAACTATAAGGGAAAAATATAAACAAATAGCTTTGTAATCAAAATCTTAATATGCTATAATAACTGTATCTTATACTTAAGAGGAGGAAAGAATGGTACCAACAATATTAATAATGATAATAGGATTTTTATTATTGGTATTTGGTGCAGATTTACTCGTTAGAGGTTCTAGTAACATTGCAAAAAGATTCCATATTCCAGAGATGTTAATAGGATTAACAATAGTTGCACTTGGAACCTCAATGCCTGAACTTGTAATAACTATTTCATCTGCTCAAAAAGGCGCAAATGATTTAATAATAGGAAATGTTGTAGGAAGCAATATTTGTAATATATTATTTGTCTTAGGTGTAACTGCAGCATTAAGGCCAATAGATATAGATAAGAGTACAAAATATGTACATTTGCCAGTAGCTTTTTTATCAACAGTGCTTATTATTGTAATGGGATTAGGATTTTTTAATAGTGAACCTAATATTATAAGTAAAACAGATGGAAGAATCTTAGTAATATTATATGGAATATATTTTCTATATCCTATACTAATAGAATTAAAAGATATAATCGATGAGATTAAGGAAGAAAAAAATGAACATATAGAACATAGAAGTAGTGTTATACTATCCCTTATTTGCGTCATAATTGGGGCAATTTTGCTAAAATACGGAGGAGACATAGTCGTAGACAAAGCAACAAAAATAGCCACGATTTACGGAATTTCAGAGAGACTAATAGGGTTAACAATTGTTGCGATAGGAACAGCCTTGCCAGAGCTTATTACTTCTATAATTGCAGGTATAAAAGATGAACAAGGATTAGCAATTGGAAATTTAATTGGATCGTGTATATTAAATGCACTTTTGATTCTAGGTGTAGGAGCATTGATAAATCCAGTAACATTTTCAATTGAAATTATAGATAATTTAATCATATTAGCATCAATAACTTTTGCAATTATATTAATGTGTTATATTGGAAAAAAGAATAAAATAACAAGATATAAAGCATGTACTCTACTTGTTATGTATGTAGCGTATATGATATATATAATTAATCAATAGAAGGAAGATAAATATGCAAAAAAAAGAAGCAATTACAATTATTGAAATATTAAAAGAATATTATCCTGATGCAACATGCAGTTTAGATTTTACCACTCCATTTGAAATGGTAATAGCAGTAATGTTATCTGCACAGTGTACAGATGAGAGAGTAAACAAAGTTACTCCAAATCTATTTAAAGATTATTCAACTCCTGAACAAATAAATGATATGACGATAGAAGAACTTGAGAAAATAATTTATCCATGTGGATTTTATAAGAACAAAGCTAAAAATGTTAAAGCAATGGCTAAAATGATACTAGAAAAATACAAAGGAGAAGTTCCAGAAATAATGGAAGAATTAATCACTTTGCCAGGTGTTGGTAGAAAGTGTGCTAATGTCATAATGCTTGAGGCATTTAATAACCCACAGGGGATAGCTGTAGATACTCATGCAAAAAGAATATGTAATAGAGTTGGATTTTCTAATAATGCTGTACCAGAAAAGATTGAACAAGATTTATTAAAATTATTACCAAAGGAATACTATAAAGATGTGAATCACTTATTAGTATGGCATGGAAGGAACACATGTATATCTCAAAATCCTAAATGTGAAAAATGTCCTATAAAAGAATATTGCAGATATAATAAAATACATAAATAGCAAGAACCTTTACAAAGAAATTTGTAAAGGTTTATTTTTTATAAAAAAGGGAGAACCCCGCCGGTTGTAGTCAACCGGTGGGATCCTCCTGAGCACGTTAGGTGGAACTCAACCTAACAGTGGGTACGGTTGTCGAAGCGTCGTACTTGATTACGTACCCAAAGGCCTCAGCAACGAAGCGGGCGGGAACCATGGTTCTGCCGTTCAGGATGTAAGGCTTCACATCCATCTGACCATACGATCCGTCCTTCCAGTACGACGTGCTGCCGAGCCAGAGGAGCATTTGGGAATTGCCCTTGGTGATGATCACCCGACTGTTCGGGGCGTCGAACTCGACATTGCAGTCGAGAAGCTCGGCGACCGCACGTACGGGAATCATTGTCCGGCCGGGATCAACCACGATGGGCTGCTGATCCGGGAACGACACCAGTTTGCCGTTCAGGGTAACCTCCAAGGCCTTCTTGCCGTCATTGTTCAGATACACACGCTGTTCGTTGTAGACCAGGGTGTACTTGTACTTCGTCGCAAGGGTGCGAAGCGAAGTGGCTTTGGAAAGGGTGTCTTTTGCCGCTTCCTTGAAGATCGCGCGGAGGCTGGTGGTGTTCTCGATGAAGAACTCGTCTCCATAAGCATACACGCCGGTGTTGTCGATGCGCATGCCGTTGACAAAGATTTCCACATCCGCGGGATGGATGGGCAGCTGGGGGTTATCGATGCCGGGGGTGGGAACATATCCATCATTACTGTAGAGATAGATGGTGTTCTCGCTCTGCGACCAGCCGTAACCGTAGTAATCGGCGTAGTCGTTGATGATGTACCCGTCGATGGGTAACTTGGACAGGCCTTTTACCTGCGGGAAGGCTTTCTCCAGATCAGTCCGCGTTTCCACGCGGATGTGGGACTCGCCGTCCATGTAGGCGTTGACCGCCAGCTTGACGTCGTTGAGATAGACGTAAGCGTCACCCGTGTCCAGGTGAATGTCGCCAGCAGCGCTGGCAGGGACGACCATACCGACGGTCATGATGAGCGCCAGCAGGCAGGTCAGGATGTGCTTGAATGTACGGTTTTTCATTGTGCTCATTCCTCCATTTCGTTTACATTGAGCAGACATAGGTTGATAGGTGTACAGGGTATTGCTTATATGATAAACACACAAGAAGTTATTGAGTTCCACTTCTTGCATGGAGTTTTATGATGAAAACATCATCATAAAAAATGATAAAAAATATCATAATATTATTATACCACAAATGCCCAGAATGTTCAAATTATGTAACGTTTGACGGTTAGAGTGTATGAAAAATAAGATATAAAAATTAGCTTATAATACGCGAAATATGAATATAAAATAAAAAATTTCTAAAAATAATTATCAGGAGTTGATTTTTTATGTATAATTTTAGAACAGATTTAGCAATAGAAAGAAAAGACTTGTATTGCGATGCAAACAATATAAAAGACGAGATTGATGGTATAGAAAGTGAAAGAGAAGAAATTGGACAAAATATTATTATAACCAGAGTAAAAGTAACAAATAAGCAAGGAGAAGAGGCTATAAACAAACCAATTGGTACCTATATAACAATAGATATAAAAAACCTGAAAATAGCAGGAAATGAAGATATACAAATTGCATCAGAGAAAGTATCCAAAGAATTAAAAACACTAATAGATGAGCATGTAGATAAAGATGGAGAGATTCTTGTAGTAGGTCTTGGAAACAGATATGTAACACCAGATTCATTAGGACCAAAAGTAGTTAAAGATATAGATATAACAAGACACTTATTAAAATATGCTCCGCAATATATGGATAAAAATACTAGATCTATAAGTGCTATTGCACCAGGAGTTCTAGGAACAACAGGAATAGAAACAATGGAAATAATAAAGGGGGTAGTAGATAATATAAAACCTAAAATCCTAATTGTTATAGATAGTTTAGCATCTAAAAGCATAGAGAGAATAAGTAGTTCAATACAAATTGCTGATACGGGTATAATACCAGGTGCAGGCGTAGGAAATGCTAGAAATGAGATTAGTAAAAAAACTTTAAATATACCTGTTATTGCAATAGGAATACCAATGGTTGTAGATGCTGCAACAATTGCGGCAGAGAGCATAGATATATTTATAGATAAATTACAGGAAGAAGCTCAGTCAAATGAATATATGAATAAGCTGAAAGAAACAAATAAATATAGCCTTATAAGAGATGCATTAATACCAAAAGATTATAACCTTATTGTAACACCTAAAGAAATTGACGAATTAATTGAAAACATGAAAGATGTTGTAGCAAGGGGAATCAATTATTCTGTTTAAATTCCATGTAAAGCTAGAGCATAAATGAATAAAAGGTGTAAAGGGTAGAATAGATATAACAAATATTTTGAATCACGACCTTTTTTACCATTATACAATATGATAAATACAGAAGATAACATTGTACAAAGGCATAGAGGTGCGAAATAATCTATAGCAGATAATAATATGCCATAATCATAGCTAAAGTGAGAAACCATAAAGGCATATTTAATTAATGTTGCAATATAGAAGCTAATTACAGATATAGCTTTATGAGATCTAAATATATAGAATAATAAAATTACAGTAACACCATAGAAACCATAATCAAATGCGCATGCTTCTGCAATAATACCTAGAACAATTGATGTAATAATTCCGAAAAAGGCATTTGTTTTATCATATACAAGGATTCCTATAAGACCAAGCAATAATGTAAAAATAACATTCATAGCAAAACTATCTGCGATGACTGTATTATAAAATAGCATAAAAGGAAGTTGTGAAACGACAGCAAATATAAATAATCTACGAATATAATTTTTTACATTTCTAGTATGCATGTATCCTTGGTAAATTTGGAAAGCAAAGATAGGGAAGGCGATACGACCAATATAATTAAAATATGATGAACCATCAAAAACAACATAGCCGATATGATCTATGAACATTGTAATACATGCAATTATTTTTAATACAAATGCTGACATAACAAAATCCTTTCTAATGATGAAATAAAACAACTCCATAATGCTGGTAACTATGATGTTATGTGAGTTACAACATAGCACCAGCTAAGATGGAGTAGAGTGTATCAAATATTATTTTTTACTTTTTTCATAATATTGTTTTAATTGTTGATATACTAAATAATTAACTGTTCCAGCTGGATATTCACCAGAAGAATTTTTCTTTCCAGCAGGTACACCAGTTAGTATCTCAATTCCTTCATCTAAAGTAGAAACTGCATAAATATGGAATTTTTTAGCTTTAACAGCTTCTACGATTTCATCAGGTAAATGTAAGTTACGAACGTTTTGAATAGGTATTATAACACCTTGTTCATTATTTAATCCACGAGTTTTACATACATTGTAGAAACCTTCGATTTTTTCATTAACTCCACCAATAGGTTGGATATTTCCTTTTTGATTAACTGAACCAGTTACTGCTATTGATTGGTTAATAGGCAATCCAGAAAGACTTGATAAAATTGCGTACCCTTCTGTACTTGATGCACTATCTCCATCAACGCCATTGTATAATTGTTCAAAACATAAGCTTGCTGTAAGTGAAAGAGGGAAATCTTGTGCAAATTTTTGTCCTAAATATCCTGTTAAGATAAGTACACCTTTAGAATGTGTTGAACCAGATAAATCAACTTCACGTTCTATATTTACAAGACCAGTTTTACCTATATAGGTATTGGCAGTTATTTTAGCTGGTTTACCGAATGTATAGTCTCCAATAGTCATAACAGTTAATCCATTGATTTCGCCTACTTTTGATCCTTCTGTATCAATTAACAATGTATTTTCTTCAATCATTTCTGTATATTTTGAATCGTATTTCTTTATTCTTTCAATTCTCTCTGCTAAAGCTTTTTCAATATAGTCAACAGTAATTATTTTCTTTCTTGAAATTTTTGCCCAAGTAGAAGCTTCTGAAATTATACCACTAATTTCATTAAAATGAGTAGACAATTTTTCCTTATCTTCTGATAATTTAGATGTAAACTCAACAATTTTTGCCATAGCATTTTTATCTAATGGTAAACATCCTTCTTTTTCGCAATAACTATGAACGAATTTAGATAATTTTTTGATGTTTTCTTCATTTCTTGGTGCTGTTTCTTCAAATTCAACTTTAATTTTAAATAGTTTTTTGAAATCAGGATCTATTGCTAATAAAGTATGATAAATCTCTGCATCTCCTATTAATATAACCTTTACATTTAAAGGAATTGCTTCTGGTTTTAATGAAATCATAACCATAGAAGAGCGTTGATCAAAAGTATTTTCTATATTAAGTTGTTTTATTAATAATGCTTTTTTTAGAGCTTCATATGCAGCCTGATTTGTTAATAAATCTTGGGCTTGTAATATGATATAGCCACCATTTGCTTTATGCAGAGTACCAGCTCTTAACATTGTAAAATCAGTTTTTAACATACCATATTGATTTTCATATTCTAATTTTCCAAATATGTTATGGAATGCATAGTTTGAGTCCATTATAACGGGACTACCATCAAGATTGCTATTATCTACAAACAGATTAACTCTATAGTTTAACCAAGGTTTTGCCATTTCTGGTTTAGGTGCTTGAGGACCTAGAGGAGAAGCAACATCTTCTATTAAGAATAAGCTAATATTTTTTAAAACATCTTTTTTTAAGTTATCTAAGAATGTAACAATCTTTGGTATCTTTTTAAAATAATTTCTTATTGGATTAATATATCTATTGATTGTTAATAATGCAACATTTGATTGCCATTCATCAACTCTTTGCTCGGCTTCCTTTTCTATTGCTTTTATTTGACCGATAACTTGCATAATTTGAGCTTGAACGATTTCAGCATTTTCTTCAAACTTTTTCTTTGTTGCTTCATCTAATTTATCGAAGTCTTCCTCATCTATAAGTTTTCCATCTAGAATTGGTAACATATATATTCCATTAGGAGCAGACTTAATTTGGAAATCTTTTTTCATAGTTTCCTTATTAAGACTTTCTAACAATCTTTCACGTTTATCTTCGTATTTTTGTTTAATTTGTTTTTTCTCTTTTTCAAAATCATCATTATTGAATGTCTTTTTCAAATATTTTTTTATATCTTCAATAAGCGAATCCATTGCTTTTTTGAATTCTTTACCTTGCCCTGCAGGTAATGAAACAGCAATAGGCTCATTTGGGTCATCGAAATTATAAATATAGCACCAGTCATTTGGTATTTTCCCTTTCTTGGCTATATCTGTAACATATTGCTTAGAATACATTGTTTTTCCAACGCCAGAAGGTCCTTCAACATATAGGTTATAACCTTTAGATGTAACCCTTAAACCAAATTCTAATGCTGCTATCCCACGTTCTTGTCCATAAATTAAATCATCATTATCTAGTTCTTCAGTTGTTTCAAATTTAAAACTATTTGGATTGCAATAGTTTTTTAAATCTTTGTAAGATAATTCATTTTTTTTCATTCGTATTCCTCCAATTAAATATATAATGTCATAATAAAAGCATCTTCAATTCCATTATAATATTTTTTTCTTATGCCCAAATTTTTAAAATTATATTTATTATAAAGTCCTTGGGCAGATGTGTTTTTTGTATTAACTTCGAGTGTTAAACTGGCTTTATAATTTTGTTTTGTTAACTGTATAAGATGTTCTAATAATTTGCTACCAATACCTTTTCCACGGAGAGCTTTTTTAGTTACAATATTGGTTATATGTGCATCATCAACAGATAGCCAAATCCCAGCAAAACCAACTAACTCATTATTTAAGTATGCAACAACATAAATAGAAGAAGGGTTAGAGAATTCCGATTTTAATGTGCTGAATTTCCATGTGCATTCAAAATTTGTATCAAAAGAAGATTCAAGTATTTTTAAATCAGATTCATTCATTGGTTGTATTTTAAGATTTTCCACTATTCAACATCCTTTCAGCTTGAGATTTTTTTAAATACATTACTGAAAGTAAATCTGGAGTAGTAGAAAGTCCTTGAGTAAATTTTTTATAAGCACAAATTCCAATATTTTTACTGTGAATTATACTATCATAAGAAGTTGATTGATTTATTAAATCTTTGTATATACTAACACCATCTCCAACATAAGTCATATTAGAGTAAGTAGAGAAGATAGGTAGTAGGTTATTTATATCATCTGCCATATATTCAGAAACAAGGTTATGATTAGAATCATATATAGCTGAATATACTTGAGGTTTCCTTGCATCAATTAATGAGCAGATATATTCTACATTATCAGTGTTATAACTAAGGGCATCCAATGATGAAATTCCTATAACAGGTATCTGACTAACTTCGGATAGAGCCTTTGTTGTGGCAATTCCTATTCTTAAACCTGTAAATGAACCAGGACCATTGTCACAAGCAATTAAATTTACATCTTTTAAACTGCAATCTAAAGAAGTAAATAGTTCATCAATAAGTGGCATTAATTTTTCAGAATGAGTTAACTCATTGCAAATATTTAATTCCTTAATACAAGTTTCATTTTCTAAAAGAGAAACAGAACAGGTATTACTAGATGTTGAAATTGCTAATATTTTCATCAAAATCTCCCTTAAATTCTATACTTATATACCTTTTGTCTGGATTATTATTATCTTTTGTAATATTTATTTTAATATATTTTTGCAAAATATCTTCTATAAGTTCGCCCCATTCTACTATGGAAATACCTTTATCAAAGTATTCTGTACCACCTATTGCATAAAACTCGTCTATCTCTTCTAGTCTATATACGTCAAAATGATATATGTTTGTATTATCTGAATGATATTCATTAACGATTGTAAAAGTTGGACTAGAAATTTCATCTTGTAGATTCCAATGTGATAAAAAACCTTCAGTAAATTTAGTCTTTCCAGAACCTAATTCTCCAGAGAGAATAATAATATCTCCAATGTTTAATTTTGAGGCTAATTTAGATGCAATATCTTTAGTTTCAACTTCGCTATTTGAAACAAATTTTAACATAATTTCACCTATACATATTCTATATTAATTGAGGCAATTTGTAAAGAAAAAAGACAAAAAAAATGCAAAAAAATTGCTGGTAATAAAACCCAGTATTTTCAATATGTATAAAGAATGGTAGACACAAGTATGGAAAAGATGTTATACTTGTTAGGAAATTATTGAAAGGGATTACAATTATGAAAAAATATATTAAAGTAATAGGCGGAGGACTAGCTGGATCAGAAGCAGCATACCAAATTGCCAAAAGAGGAATAAAAGTTAAGTTGTATGAAATGAAACCGAATAATTTCTCACCAGCACATTCTAACAAAAATTTAGGGGAAATTGTATGTAGCAATTCTTTTAAGTCTAATAGGTTAAGTAATGCTTGTGGTCTATTAAAAGAAGAATTAAGAAGAATGGACTCACTTCTAATAGCTATTGCCGATAAAACAGCTGTACCGGCAGGACAGGCTTTAGCAGTAGATAGAGAAAGTTTTTCAGAACTAGTTACAAAAGCGATTGAAGAGAATAATAATATAGAATTAATCAGGGAAGAAGTTAGCGAAATTGAAGATGACGTAATTACAATTATTGCAACAGGACCACTCACATCAGAAGCATTATCAAATCAAATAGTTCAAATGACAGGAAGTAACAATCTATACTTCTATGATGCTGCAGCACCAATAATAGATAAAGATAGTATTGACTTTGATATAGCATTTTATGGAGATAGATATGGGAAACAAGGAGACAACAGCTATATTAACTTGCCGATGAATAAAGAGGAATATGAAGCTTTTTATAATGAACTAGTAAAGGCTGAAACTGTTGTATTACATGACTTTGAGAAAAAAGAGATTTTTGAAGGATGTATGCCAATAGAAATAATGGCAAAAAGAGGTATAGACACAATGAGATATGGACCATTAAAGCCTGTTGGTTTTACAGATCCAAGAACAAATAAAAGACCATATGCTTTAGTACAGCTAAGACAAGATGATATGCAGGCTTCGTTGTATAACATGGTAGGATTTCAAACGAACTTAAAATTTGGAGAACAAAAGAGAGTATTTTCAATGATTCCAGGACTTAAAAATGCAGAGTTTGTTAAATGTGGTGTAATGCATAGAAATACATATATTAACTCTTCTAAGTTATTAGATGAAACATATAATTTAACAAATCAACAGAACATTTTCTTTGCTGGACAATTATCTGGGGTAGAAGGATATGTAGAATCTATTGCTTCAGGATTTGTTGCAGGAATAAATGCAGTTGCAAAATATAAAGATGAACCCAGAATTATATTTCCAGAAGAGACAATGATTGGAGCTTTATCAAAGTATATATCTAGTGAAAATGAAAAATTTCAGCCTATGAATGCAAATTTTGGGATTTTACCTCAATTAGAAACAAGGATAAAAGATAAACAGGAAAGATATGAAAAACTTAGTAGAACTTCATTACAGAACTTAGATAGATATTTACAAAACTATGAAAATATGTTAAAATATAACTAATCTGCTTTTAGGAGCAGAAATAACAGAATGTTAGGAGAAAACGGAATGAACGACTCTGACAAGCGCATGGCGAAACTGGAACAGCAGCTTGCTGCACAGATCCAGAAGGGAAATCCTGAGGTCATCAAGCGGATGACCGCTGAGCAGGCGACGTTCGTCAAGGACGTGCTGCACCATCAGGTGAATCCTTACATCTACGAGGTTCACACGAAGAAGATCGAGAACGTCTCCAGCGCTATGTGGCTCCTCAAAGAGATTCACCGCGCCTACAAGAAGGGGCAGAAGACCATCTACAAGCGGCTGCGTGCCAAGGAGGTCGATGCTCTGGAGCGGGCGGGCATCAAGTTCCGGCCGGTGAAGTATCGCGTTGTGTTCAACGCTGTCTGAATACAGAACCGTCAAACAAACTGAAAAGGTGGACTCCCTGAATAGGGAGTCCACCTTTGTTGTAAAGGAACCATAGAAATTTAATAATTAATTGTTCTTTAATTTTTCAATTTAATGATACTATGTATTTCATCTGTAAATTTATTTTTTATAGTTATTGTGCATTCATTATTTTCTGGAATATCAGATCTATAATAATACATTTCTAATATATCATCTAATTTGGCTTCACTTTTATACATTATTTCAACATCAGTAAAATTATTTGAAACGTTTACTGGCAAAGCTTCATAAGCAAAGTCTAAATAATTTAAGTTGTTTACATGATGATTTGTATCCAAATCCCTTTGCAAAACTATATAATCTTTTACAAATATAGAACCCTCTGGTTCTACTAATTTTTCATTAAAAGTTTTAGTAAATACATGCTTATCTGTACATGGATATTTACTTAAAATTTCTGGTGTTAATTTAGCAAAAGTTCTATTATTTAAATCTAATAAAATCCATTTTGATGTTGCAACAGCTACTAAGTTATTATCGGAATCTGTGATTTCAAAATCTCTATAAAATGATATGTGTCTCTGATTACTTGCCCATGTTGAAACATTCAATTTTGTATTCCAACAAGGTCTGCTAAACACATGAAATTTCCAATTTAATATTACCCATGACTTACCAGTAAGCTTTATGTCGTTAATGCCAAAACCAACTTGAGATGAATGAATACAAGCAATTTCCTGCATAATACGTAAAATACCTTTGTTGGACAATTCGTTGTTTTCATTTATATCTGATACAGTTACTTCAAATTCTTTTGAAAATATTCCCATATAATCTCCTCTTTCTTAATAAATAATATCATAAAAAAGATTAAAAAACAATTAAACAAATGCTAAGGGAATATGTCTATTTGACTTTTGTAGTAATAGAATATACAATATATGGTTAGGAGGAGAATTATGTCAGGCATACTAGAAAGAGTTAACACTCCAGAAGATTTAAGAAAATTAAATATATCAGAAAAAAAAGAACTAGCAAAAGAAGTTAGAAAAATGATAATAGAGGTTACTTCAAAAAACGGAGGACACATAGCATCTAATCTTGGAATTGTGGAGCTAACAATTGCAATACATTCAGTTTTTAATACTCCTAAGGATAAAGTTGTATGGGATGTTGGACATCAATGTTATGTTCATAAAATACTAACAGGAAGAAAAGATAAATTTGACACACTTAGAAAATTTAATGGAATAGCCGGTTTCCCAAAAATATCTGAATCAGAATATGATAGTTTTAATACGGGACATAGCAGTACATCTATTTCAGTTGCAACTGGAATGGCACGAGCAAGAGATATACTAAAACAAGAACACGAAGTGGTCGCTGTAATTGGAGATGGATCATTAACAGGTGGCATGGCTTTAGAAGCTTTAAATGATGCAGCAAGCGATAATACAAATTTAACCGTAATATTAAATGATAACGAAATGAGTATCTCAAAAAATGTTGGAGGGATTCCTTTATATTTAAGTCAAATTAGAACCAAAAGAGGATATACTACTTCAAATAAAAAAGTAAAAGAGTTCACTAGTAAAATACCAATTATCGGGAAACCAATAGTAAGAGTAGCACATTATACAAAGCAAATTATAAAAAGAGCGGCTTTTCATAATATGTATTTTGAAGATATAGGATTTACATATCTAGGACCAGTAGACGGACATAATATCGAAGACCTTGAGAAGATTATGAGAAATAGTTTGAACATAAAAGGACCAGTACTTATACATGTTGTAACAAAAAAAGGAAAGGGATATAAGTTTGCAGAAGAAAATCCAGATCGATTCCATGGGGTGTCAACCTTTAATATAGAAACTGGTGAGTCTATAAAACAAAAAAGTAAAGACTATTCAAAAGCATTTGGAGACAAACTTATAGAACTTGCAGAAAAAGATGATAAAATTGTTGCAATAACTGCTGCTATGAAAGATGGAACAGGATTAAAAGAATATGCAATAAAATTTCCGAATAGATTTTTTGATGTAGGAATTGCAGAACAACATGCAATAGGATTAATTGCGGGTATGGCAAAAGCAGGCTTAAAACCAGTTTTACCAATATATTCATCTTTTTTACAAAGAGGATATGATCAATTAATTCATGATATTGCAATATCAAGTATTCCAGTTACAGTTTGTATAGACAGAGCAGGTATTGTAGGAAACGATGGAGAAACACATCAAGGTGTATTTGACTTATCATTTTTAACTACAATTCCAAATGTTATAGTAATGGCACCAAAAAATTTTGAGGAATTAGGAAACATGCTAGAATATGCCATAAATTTAGATAAACCAGTATTTATAAGATATCCCAGAGGAGGAGAAAATCAAGAATTTGATAAAACAGAAGATATAAAAACTGGTAAAGCAGAAGTAATACAAGAAGGAGAAGACTTAACCCTAATAGGAATTGGAAAGATGACAGGAAGATCTGTTCAAGTGGCAAAACTTTTAGAAGAAAAAAGTGTAGAAATAATAAATGCAAGATTTGTAAAACCATTGGATGAAGAGACAATAATAAAATCAATAGAGAAAACAAAAAAAGTTGTAACTATAGAAGATAACCTGCTTAATGGTGGACTTGGGGCAATGGTATCAGAATTAATAAATAAAAAGAAAATTAAAGATGTACAATTTAAAGCATTTGGGTATGATGATGTTTTTGTGGAACACGGATCGGTAGATGAGTTAGAAGATAAATATGGATTATCTGCAGAAAAAATAAAAAGTGCAATACTAAAAGAATTAGATAATCAATAAGGAGCATAGTTATGGAGATAATAAAAAAACTAGTTTTAGCAGTATTTCTAATAGTAATGGGCATTTTTCTGTGTATATCAGGATTAGAGAATGGATTGCTATTAAGTGCAATTTCTATAATAGCAATTATATTTTTCGTTAAAAAAGTAAAAATAAAAAGATTTTCAATATTTTTAATTATTGTTGCATTTATATCAAAACTAGCAGTGGTTCTTGTTTTGGATGTTCCGATGTTGGCAGATTACAAAGTAATGTATGAGGCATCAACAAGAGCGATAAATGGAGATTTTTCATTTATAACAGAAGGGTACTTCTTAGCATACGCATATCAACTAGGACATGTGTTTTACCAATTTATTGTTCTAAAAATTATAAACAATGTTATAGCACTAAAAATATTAAACTGCGTATTTGCCACTGCAATAACATGTCTTATATATCAAATTTTAAAAAAATTTGTAAAAGAAGATACTGCAAGGATTACAAGTTTAATATATTCAATTTCACTATATCCACTGTATTTAAATGCAGTATTAGGTAATCAACAACTGGGAATGCTATTATTTTTATTAGGAATTTATATTCTACTTACTAAGAAAAACACAATTATAAACGGACTGATAGTAGGGACATTGTTTGCATTAGGTAACCTAGAAAGACCAGAAGGAATAATATATATAACTACATTAATTATCTATAATATTCTAACATTAAAGAATGTTAAGGAAATCTTAAAAGGAATTGTTCCGGCGATTATAGCGTATTTAATACTTGGTCAAATTTTCTCCTTTATCCTTATACGAAATACAGATAATGAGATAGGACTAAAAGGAGATGACCCATATTGGAAATTTTTAATTGGATTTAATTATGAGCACAGTGGAAAAAATAATGTAGAAGATTATGACTATACAACTGATAGAGAAGCGGAGAAGAAAGAAGTTATAAAGAGAGTTACAGATGTTAAAAAAATACCAATGTTATTTTACAACAAAATAAAAATCCAATGGCTATATGATGATTTAGAAACAACATTCAATGCAACTAATACAACACAATTTACTCAAAAAGTAGTGAAGATTATAGTTGCTTATATAAAGGTTATAAACCTTGTAGTGATTACATTTGCACTTGTTGGAGTAGTTAAAAACAAGAACGTGCAAAGTGCCAACTATTTCTTCATAATAAATGTTCTAATATATTTTGCGGTATACTTATTAATAGAAGTAAGTGCAAGATATTATTATAATCCTCAGGTAAGTGTAATAATTTTATCTGGATTAGGAATAGAACGAATAATGGAATTTGTAAAAACAAAATTACTAGATAAGAAAAAATTGAAAGAATAAAAAAATATAGATTCTAAAATGAGCTTCCGTATTAGGAAGTTCATTTTTTGTAATATTTTATAATGATTTTGTAATCTTTCTTAAGAAACGTATGTATCCGTAAACTTTTTTTAAAAAAGGTTTGATTTTTTTATATACATGATATATAATATACCGGTAAAATGAAAAAGGAAGGAAGGATAATTTATGAGCAAAAAATATGTATACCTTTTTAAAGAAGGAAATGCAAATATGCGTGAATTATTAGGTGGAAAAGGTGCTAATTTAGCAGAAATGACTAATTTAGGATTACCAATACCACAAGGATTTACAGTATCAACAGAAGCATGTACAGAATACTACAATGACGGAAAACAAATAAATGACGAAATAAAAGATCAAATATTTGCCGCATTAAAGAAACTTGAAGAAATGCAAGGAAAGAAATTTGGAGACAACAATGATCCATTATTAGTATCAGTTAGAAGTGGTGCTAGAGCATCAATGCCTGGTATGATGGACACAATA
>CAYMDN010000006.1:0-53392 GCA_964389545.1 uncultured Clostridium sp.
AGATAAAGTAGATACATTGGTTGTTATCCCAAACGATAAGCTATTACAAGTTATAGATAGAAAAACATCAATTATAGAAGCATTTAAAATGGCAGACGATGTTTTAAGACAAGGTGTACAAGGTATATCAGATCTAATCTCTACACCAGGACTAATTAATTTAGATTTTGCTGATGTTAAAGCAATAATGTTAAATACAGGTATGGCACATATGGGAATAGGTAGAGCAAGCGGAGAAAACAGAGCAGAAGATGCAGCAAAACAAGCTATACAAAGCCCTCTACTAGAAACATCAATAGAAGGAGCAAGAGGAGTTATCCTTAATATTACAGGTGGAAACGAATTAGGATTACAAGAAGCAAACACTGCAGCTGAATTAGTACAACGTAGTGCAGATCCAGAAGCAAATATCATATTTGGTGTTGTTACAGACGAAAGCCTTGGAGATGAAATACTTATTACAGTTATCGCAACAGGTTTTGAAAAAAACGATAATTCTCCAATTGGAAATGTTGAAAATTTAGTAAACAATGCGTGGAACAAAAAAATAAATTCAGTAACACCAGCAACAGATAGTAAAGATCCAACAAATGGAGAATTAGACATCCCTTCATTCTTAAGAAAAAAAGGAAATAAGGTATAAAAAAATAAATAATTGAGTTTAAATAAAAAGAAATAATCTATTTAGTAGATTATTTCTTTTTTTCGCCTTCACTATCTGACACACTTTTTGTACAAAGGGTGTTAGAATAAGAACATGACCATGTATATAGATATTATTTTTTTAGAAAATGTAGTAATGAATAGCATAATTTTATTTGCAACAGCAACTATATTAAAAATACAAATAAAAGTAATAAGAATAATAA
This sequence comes from uncultured Clostridium sp., assembly GCA_964389545.1. Lineage (GTDB taxonomy): Bacteria > Bacillota > Clostridia > TANB77 > CAG-508 > UMGS1781. The sequence goes on from CAYMDN010000006.1 coordinate 870, forward strand.
TTTCTAGCGTATTTGGAAGCCTGTATGCAATAGCCATTTATACAACACAAATAGAGGTATTATCAAATATTTTTCTCAAAATAACGTTATCTATTCTTATGATATACATTGCATTTAATTCATTAAAACCAAAACAATTATTAAAAGAGCTAATGATATTTTATTTAACATCATTTACTTTTGGAGGAGTATCTTTCGCATTGCTATATTTTGTTAGGCCACAAGACATATTATTCGAAAAAGGGGTGCTAATTGGAGTATCACCAATCAAAATAATTTTAGCAGGTGGGATACTTGGATTTTTAATAATAACAGTGTCATTCAAAAATATAAAAGGAAGACTAACAAGAAAGGATACTACATGCAATTTGACAATTTATTTTAAACGGTAAGCAAGAAACACTTAGAGCTATAATTGATACTGGAAACTTTCTAATGGATCCAATAACAAAAACACCAGTAGCAATTGTAGAAAAAGGAAAGTTAGAAAAACTGCTACCCAAAAGTATTTTGAATTATAAAATTAATAATGAAAACAATAACAATATGACAAATAATGAAGAAATTCCTAGAATAAGACTAATACCATTTAAATCAATAGGAGAGGAAAACGGATTACTTGTTGGGGTAAAGATGGATAAAGCAATAATAGGTTATCAAGGAATTGATATAAACATAAAAGAAATAATAATTGGAATATATAATGAACGATTAAATCACAATGGGTCATATTCAGCTTTAATTGGCTTAAATATCTTTGAAGATGGGGAGGGGTAGGATTGTATATTCTTAACATACTAAAAACGAAAATAATGGAATATTTTAGCAAAGAGACCTTAGATGAAAATAACATCTTTTACATAGGAGGTAGTCAAAATTTACCGCCACCATTACCGCCAGAAGAGGAAGAACAAATGATAAAACGTCTAGAGAATGACGAGTTTGAGGCAAGACAGATATTAGTAGAACATAATCTAAGACTAGTGGTATATATTGCAAAAAAATTTGAAAATACAGGAATTGGAATAGAAGATCTGGTTTCAATAGGAACTATTGGATTAATGAAAGCAATAAATACTTTTAAAGCAGGGAAAAATATTAAACTTGCAACATATGCATCTCGTTGTATAGAAAATGAAATTTTAATGTATTTGAGAAGAAGCAATAAAATAAAAGGAGAAGTATCAATAGATGAACCACTTAATCAAGATGGAGACGGAAATGAATTATTATTATCAGATATTTTAGGAACGGAAGAAGATATTACATACAGGAATATAGAAGACGAGGTAGATAAAAAACTGCTAAAAGAAGCGATTTTAAAATTAACAAATAGAGAGAAAAATATAATGGAATTAAGATTTGGATTTAATAGTGGAGAAGAAAAAACTCAAAAAGAAGTAGCAGATATGCTACGGTATTTCTCAAAGCTACATATCGAGAATTGAAAAAAGGATAATGAGCAAAATGAAAAAGGATATATTAAGTAAAACGGGATAGAAAACTATCCCATATTACCAATATTATTTTGACCATTATTAGTATCTTCGTGGTTTTTATCATAAGGTGTAGGGAACCATTTGTGAGAGTGTGATAAAACAAAGTATACGATAATTGTTGCAACAATACCACCTAAATAGAAACCAGCACCAATACTTAATCCAATACATGTAACAGCTAACAAACTGGCAGCAGTTGTTAATCCTTTTACATTTAAACCATCTCTTAATATAGTACCAGCACCTATAAATCCAATACCAGAAAGTAATTGAGCAGGAATACGAGAGATATCAACAGTTGAACCAATAGCAAGATATTCTCCGCAAAGCATTACTAAAACACTACTTACGCCAATAAGAGCATGTGTTTTAAATCCGGCAGGTTTGTTTAGAGATTCACGTTCAGAACCAATTATGCCAGCTAGTATAAATCCTAGAAATAATCTAAGCATTGATTGGAATTCAAAAGAATTTAAAAAAGTTTGCAAATCAAAAGATGCAAAAAAATCTTCCATAATAACCTCCAATTATTAATATAAATCAGTATAGCATAAATAAAGGGCTATTACAATTGCATAAAAGATAAAATAAAAATCACAATTTACTTGCAAAAAAACATATAATGAAGTAAAATAGATATATACCATTTTGAAAAAGAAAGAAGTTGATTAAATGAAAGTATATGATAAAGAAATGTATAATAAACAAGAAACAATAAAAACTACAGTTATCTTTATAATGGTATTTTTATTAGGTTTCTTTGCAGGTTATATGACTCATTCATATACTGAAGAATTAACTAATGAAAACACAAATACAAGTGGTAATACATATAATATAGAAGATAATGTTGATAAATAAAAGAAAAGCTATATACATTCGTATATAGCTTTTTGTTATTCAGAATAATTAGAATCCTTTTTTAAATATAGAGTTTGAGTATTATAAGCAAGCTCTATATTTTCTTTTTGTATTAAATCTAAAATATCATAATTCATCTCATGTTTGAATTGAATAAAAGACATATAATCTACAATACTTGTATAAAAATCAACAAGAATATCAATTCCATTGCTAGAAACGGTTTTAAAATATACCTTGATATTTTCTTGAACAACAAAGTCATTTTGTTGTAACATAGACTTAATTTTATCTAGTAAAGCAATAACTTTAGGTAATTCAGTAGATAATTCTAAAGTAAGACACAAATAAAAACGTCTTTTTTTCATTTCGTTGTAGTTAATAACAATTGAATCTGTAACTTTGCTGTTAGGGATTACTACTACCTGATTTTCTGGATTTCTAATTCTTGTACTTCTAAATGTTATATCTTCAACAGTACCAGGAATAGAATCTATTTCAACATAATCACCAATATCAAAAGGCTTATCTGTAATTATTGAACATCCAGCTATTATATTTTTGGCTACGTCCTGAGCAGCTAAGGCTATAACAGCACTAAAAATTCCTAGTCCAGCAAATAAGCCACTTAAATTATACCCAAGTTCATTTATAATAATAAATATAGCTATAATATAAATTATTGCTCTAACTATTTTAGAAACGAAGTTAATCAAAGCATCATTACCTGTAAAATTAAATAACTTTTTAGCAGTAGAAGAATTATTAGAGGTAGTATTAAATAAATTAGCAAAAGCATTGGCTACTAAAATAATAGTTATAATTCTAAAAGTAGTATCTACAAATAATCCAAAATCATTAGGTATTGTTAAAGTTTTAACTGCAATATATACACCTAGTACAATAAAAAAGTGCTTAAGAGGTTTATAAAAGGCATGTTTTTTAATTTTTAAAAGCTTTTTTTCTTTAACATGAAATAATCGGATTAAAGTGCTAGACACCAAAGGACCTATAATTATTAAAGCAAATATGATTGCTAAAGCAACAAGGTAGTCCATTAGTGTATTTGCAAGAATGGTGTTTAGTATATCAGTATAAAAAGTCATATTACCAATCCTTTCCAAAAATATATAATATTTTATCATAAAAATAGCCAAAATACAAACCAAAGAGCATAAATATAGAAGCATTTGCATAGTATGAATCAGGAGGGGCGTATGAGAAAATTTTCAAAATTATTAGTAATTTTTATATTTATGGCATTTTTAATGCCAGTAGGTAAAGTAAATGCATTTCCACCATCAACATCAACAATCTACGAAGGAATAGATGTAAGTGAGTGGCAAGGTGAGATAAATTGGGAGGGTGTTAGGAGAGCTGGAATAGATATTGCGTACATAAGATCGAGTGAAGGAAGCAACTATGTTGACCCATATGCATATGATAATTATATCGGGGCAAAAAGAAATAACATAAAAGTAGGATTTTACCATTATTTAACAGCAACAAATACAGATGAGGCAATAGATGAAGCAGAATTTTTCGTATCTACAATTAAAGGATTATCAGTAGATTGCAAATTGGCAATGGATTTTGAATATTTTGATGGACTATCAGATGATGAAATTAATGAAATATCAAGAGTATTCTTAAGTGAAGTTGAGAGATTAAGTAATAAGCAAGTTGTTATATATAGTGATGCATATAATGCAGCATACACATTTTCTCCAGAGTTAGCACAGGAATATCCAGTATGGGTGGCAGACTATGGAGCAGAAGAACCAGGAAATGGTAATTGGAGCACATGGGAGGGCTTTCAATATACGGACGAAGGTAGAATTTCTGGTATATCCGGAAATGTTGATAGAGATAGATTTACTAGTGATATCATTATGCAAGATAATACAGAAATACCAACAGAAACAACGCCAGATAGAACACCTAAAACTACTGAAATTATAGTGCAAATAGGAGATACTTTAAGCCAAATTGCATACGAATATAACACTTCTTATCAATATTTAGCTCAAATAAACAATATACCAAATCCAAATTTGATATATGTGGGGCAAAAGTTAATAGTTCCGATAACAAGTAATAATGATATTCACGATGTAAGCCATGTACTCTATATAGTAAAACCAGGAAATACATTATCACAAATATCAGTAGAATATGGAGTATCTATAGCAGAGATTGTAAGACTGAACGATATAGTAAATCCAAACTTAATATATGTTGGTCAAATATTAAGATTGAATAATATAAATAGATGAATAAATCCCGTCAATTGTGTTATTGACGGGATAGTTTTAACATCCTGTTTTAGGTAGTTTAGGATTATCAGGAATGTTAGTAAAAATAAGCTCTACACATTCACCATTATTAGTAATAGTTACAGTTTGAGATTCATCATTTTTTAGAAAATATTTAGGTGATCTAGTTTCAGTTATAATGTAAGTTCCAAGAGGTAAATTGCTTGCTAATGCAATACCATCTTTATCAGTAGTAAAAGTACCTACTATAGTACCATCCTCTTTAGCAATAGAAAATTCAGCATTTGCTAAAGGAGAATCTGAAGGCAATTTTAAAATAGAGCTATAGCCATCAGAGTATTTAAAAATTTTTATAGTACCGACTTTTTCAGGCTCATTTATGAAAGTTGATTCCACGCAATCGTTATGTTGAGATAATGTTACTAGTTGAGGTTCAGAACTCTTAATAAAATGTTCAGGAGATTCTACTTCAGTAATAACATAAGTGCCTAAAGGTAAATTATCAATTTGAATAAAACCATTAGAATCTGTAATATAAGTTCCAACTAATGTACCATCTTGTTTTTCGATGGAAAACGTAGTATTTGGAAGAGGAGAACCCTCAGGTAATTCTAAAATATAATTGTGTTCACTCGAACATTTAGAAATTTTAATAGTGCCATAGTTTTCTAGAAAAAAATCAGTTTGTGTATTCTTAATTTCATAGTTCTTAGTTACTAAAGCATAGTTTTGCAAATTTGCACTAGGAGCTTGTCCTACAACAATAGGATATGATTTAAGTTTTATATTTTCAACAAAAATTTTTCCGGATATTTCTATAGGAATATTTTCAGTAGGTATAGAAATCTTGAAATTGCTAGAAGTTTGAGAGAATATAGTATTCACTGGAAGGTTCTCAGTTCTAATAGAATAAGATAAAATAGGTACATTTGCTGAAAGTAGGTAATTTTGGGATACATAATTTATACCATCAATTGATTCATAAAACGGATTTCCAGATCTTTGTATAGAAGCTATAGGTTCTGTATAAATATCACTATGAGAATTTCTTGCGTAATCAACAATTTCTTTCATTGCTGCAATAATTTTTGTACCAGTTTCATCATTTGCAAGATATCTATCATCAACGGAAACATCATCTCCAGCTACCACACAAAATATAGCAAAACGTGTTGCAAGATATGCTTGGTCAGGAGTATCTAATCCCATTTCTTGAGGTGTTCTAAAACCATATCCCATTTTAATAGCTCTCCAAATTTTGTGGTTTTGAGTTACACTATTTGCAACAACATCATAGCTTCCATGTTCATAAGCACCATCTAAAGGCTCGTTAATACAGTATGCTGGATATTCAACACCATCCTTAATATAATAAGTGTATCTGGCAAAAGGGAAAACCCAGTTTCCATCATGCCATTTAATTTTTACATAGTATTCAGAAATATCTCTTTCTGCTGCTTGAATAGTATATGATTCTGCAAAAACAGGAGTAGAAGTATTAAAAAACATACTGAATACAAGTAATAACAATATTAGTTTTAATAGTAATTTTTTCATTTATAATCCTTTCTAAAATATAATATTTATATTAATAATTTATCTTAGGTAATTTCCACTGCTTGTATGCATTTTCTTTGACTAGGATTATTTTCAATACAAGTTATAAGAGTTAATCTATTATCGTTATAATCTTGTAAATATGACCAGTCTGTATCGTTAATATCTATTGATAAAACCACACCATAAGTACGAGTACCATAGGGAGTAGTATATATAATGGTATCATTTGGCTTTAAATACTTTAATTTAGCAAAATAATTTACTGGAAATCCGCCTGTTATGAGCAGCAAGCCCAACATTACCATCAAATAAGTTGGTATTTTCAAAATGCCCAACAGAATTATATAAAATATTTTGAGAAGTTCCTTCTCTAATAGGGGCTTCTAAATTTAATGAAGGAATTTCGAGCTTCCAGGATTCTTCTTTCGAAGGTTCTAAGGAAGAATAATCTTTTTTATGATTGGCTTTATCATCGACTGTATCGGCAGTTGCTTGAACATCAATATCGTTGCAAAAAATTGATGTGGCTTCATGAATAATAGTATCTTTCAAAAAAATCATTTGTAAAAATGAATATGTACGATAACACGCAATAAAACCAAAAATGGTTAAGATGAGTGTAATCAAATACACATTAATTTTTGTGTAAGTAATAAGCCTCACTTCCTTTATAAAAATAAAAACTGGGATTTTGGAATAAGAATACTATTCCATAGAAAATATAAAACAGTTTCAAAAGAAACTAATAAGATTATAATACACGAATTTTTAAATGTAAAGAAAAACTCATCGACAAATCTTGACAAAAAACTCCTTTACAATAAGTAAAGGAGTTTTAATTTTCATCTCTTTTTTCAACTTCTTGCTTAATTTTATTTGCTTTCCTACGAATACGTGTCATTGCTGTATCAACAGATTTTGTTTTGCAATTAAGCTTATCTGCTATTTCCTGATAACTTTTATTTTGCTGAAAATATTTAAGGACATCTTTCTCATGAGGACTAAGATTTTCAGAAATAGTTTTATTGATATAATTAAAATATTCTTTTCTTGTTATTGAATCAGAAGGATCTTCAACATAATTTGTATTTAAGATATCAACTAATTCGGTATTATTTGTTTCATTATCATCGTATAATTGGGTATTTATAGAAAATGCGGAATTAAGAGGAATATTTTTTTGTCTATTAGCTGTTTTGACCGCAGTAATAATCTGTCTTTCAATACACATATTTGCAAATGTCTTAAAAGAGTTTTGTTTTCCAACATTAAAAGATTTAGTTGCTTTGTAAAGTCCTATTAAGCCTTCTTGAATAATGTCGCTTTTTTCAGCGCCAACAATAAAAAACTTGCTAGCTTTCATGTTTACAAGTTCAGAATACTTGTTAATAATATAATTTAAAGCGTTATTATCACCGTTCTGTACTTTTCCAATAACGTCTTCATCGGGTAAATCTCCATAATTGAGAATAGGACTGAGTATTGAGTCTGTCATTTTATTTATAGTTCCTCCTATTTTTTCGTTAAACAGATTATACATTTTTAATGAAAAACCTTGTATGAAAGCAATTCTACCACACTTTTTTTTGATAAACAAGTGATTTTAAGAAAAAAGTCAAAATTATCAGTATAAATGCTAAGAACTGGGGGAATTTTGAAAATAAAAAGAAAGTCTCACCATTGACAACCATATGAATTTTTGATATAAAAAATATCGCAAACAAAAATGTTTGCGATTAGTTGGTTGCGGGGGTAAGACTCGAACTTACGACCTCCGGGTTATGAGCCCGACGAGCTGCCAACTGCTCTACCCCGCGATGTAACACTTTGAATATTATAATACTTTTGATGGGATATGTCAATACTTTTAATATATTATATTCAGTATATTTCATAAATATACCAAATTTTATATGTTTCTGTAACTCAGTAGGATAGAGTAACCGCCTCCTAAGCGGTAAGTCGGCGGTTCGATTCCGCCCAGAAACACCAAAAAATATTATTGCAAACAGTACAATGTATGATATAATTAATATGTTATTTATGCCATTAAAAAGGAGTGATTTTATGGCAACTAATGAAGAAACATTAGAAGATACAGAACTTACATTACAAGAAATAGGAGAAGCAACAATGCAAAAGTTCAAAGAAAATACAAGAGATGCTCTTAGGGCAATTGAAGCAATAGAGCATGGTGTTAAATCGCAAGAACAAGAATATACACAAGGAGAGAAATAATATGGAAGACTCAAGATATGCAAATGCGTACACAGAAGTTCTAGAGGTATTAGGTAATTTAAGAAGAGAAGATTACGAAAAAATTCCAAAAGAATATATAACATTTTTAGAAGCTAATTGTAATGATTCATATGTGTTTCACTATGATAAAACAAAGAGATTTGAAGATCAAGTGTTGTTAGATGATACACGATATATTTTATTTGGAATTTTTAAAAAATATGGCTCAACAAATGAGCAAAAACAAGAAATTGAACAACACGAAAAGAGTTACTATGATGAGCTGGAAAACCAAAAAAGAGAACAATACAATTCAAATAATATATTTAAAAAAAGTTCGAAAGAAGCAATTGAAGATAGTTCAATTTATCAGGGCGAAAGCTCAATTACAACAACAGAGCAAAAAACTTTTTTTGGTAAATTAATGGCAAAAATCAAGGATTTCTTTTGCTTTGAATAATAATCAATAAAGGATTAATATATGAAAGAAAAATTTATGAGGGAAGCTCTAAAAGAAGCACAAAAAGCATATGAAAAAGAAGAGATTCCAGTTGGAGCAGTAATAGTTAAAGATGATAAAATAATAGCCAGAGCACACAATTTAAAAGAATTAAAACAAACGGCTATTGCACATGCTGAAATATTAGCAATTCATAAAGCAAACAAAAAACTTAAAAATTGGAGACTTATAGATTGTGATATTTATGTTACACTAGAGCCTTGTATGATGTGCATGGGAGCAATTATTTCATCAAGAATAAAAAATATATACATAGGGACTTTAGATCCAAAAACTGAAGAGAATGAGGAAATAAATAAATTACAAGAATATGAAGAAAAAAATGGAATACACATAGAAATAGGAATAGAACAAGAAAAGTGTAAACAAATATTAAAAGGATTTTTTAAAACACTAAGGAATAATGGGGGAAAATAAATGATAATAGGAGACAAAAAGTTTGCAATAGGCACATATTTATTAATTATAGCAGTTGTACTTATGTTAATTGTAGTAGTATTTCTTATGCTCAAATACAATGTAGAAGGAGAAAACAAACCTCCATTCAAAATATCAAAAATCATTGTAACAAGTGGTGCAAAAACAATTAATGTTGCACAAAGAGAAGAAGGATATTCAGCAGATGTAATACAAAATAATGATATAAAAATTGCAATAGAAAAGAATTCAGATTACAAAAAGGAAGCAAAAATAAGAAATATAACAATAAACAATATCCAAATTTTAGAAGCAAAAAATACAGATAAAATTGCAATGTACAGACCATCAAAGGGAACAGACTTATTTGATTATCAAGAAGAAAGTAAAGTGAAAGATAGTTTGGTATACGTGGGAGATGCAGAAACTGATTTAAAAGCAGATGACCTTCAGATATCAAATCAAGGTGGAATAATAGAAATTTCTGTTTCTCAATCAGCATTAGGAACAATCCAATATGCTGAAAATGAGAGAATTGCAGTTGATGGAACTATGCTTAACACGGTTGGAAAAAGTATGGAAGATTTAACCTTCAAACTATCATTTGATATGATTATTGAATTAGAAGAAGGATTAAAATTAAAAACAACTATACAAATGAATTTACCAAAAGGAAATATTATAGAAGACGGAATAGAAACTTTTGAACAAAGCAATTTTAAGGCTGTATTCAAAAGAATTTAGGTAAAATACTTGATAAAATTGAAATATCAGTATATAATAATGCTCGTAAATTAACCTCTTTATGGAGAGCAATTCAATAAAGAGCTATGAATCTCGTCAGGTCTGGAAAGAAGCAGCGATAAGTAGAATTCTTTATGTGAATTACTTTCCATAAAGAGGTTAGTTTTAGGTAAAAACTAATCTGTTATGAAAGGGATGAATACAAAAATGGCATATACAGCATTATACAGAAAGTTTAGACCAATATCATTTAGTGAAATGGTAGGTCAAGAACACATTACAAAAACACTAAAAAATCAAATATTAGTTGATAGAATAGGACATGCATATTTATTTAGTGGTGGAAGAGGAACAGGAAAAACAACTGCAGCAAAAATAATGGCAAGAGCAATGAATTGTTTACATCCACATGAAGATGGAGAACCATGTAATGAATGCGAAATATGTAAAGGAATATTAGATGGCTCACTAACAGATGTTGTAGAAATGGATGCGGCATCAAATAACGGTGTTGATGATATTAGAGCAATAAGAGATGAAGTGAATTTTTTACCAACATCAGCTAGATATAGAGTGTATATCATAGATGAGGTTCATATGTTATCACCAGGAGCATTCAATGCATTATTAAAAACATTGGAAGAACCACCAGCACATGTTAAATTTATATTGGCAACAACAGAACCACAAAAGCTGCCTGCTACAATACTTTCACGTTGTCAAAGATTCGACTTTAAAAGAATTTCAATAGAAGATATAATAAAGAGACTAAAAATAATATGCAAAGAAGATAATATAAATATAACTGAAGATGCAATAAGAATGATTGCAATACTAGCAGAGGGAGCCTTAAGAGATGGAATTAGCATATTGGAAAGATGCAGTCAAGATACAGGAGGCCAAATAACTGAAGAAACAATTAGAGATTTAGTAGGACTACCACAGCTTACATACATAAGAGAATTAACAAAAAGCATAATTGAAAAAGACGTAGAAAATGCAATAAATACAATGAATACAATAATGGATAATGGTAAAGACTTAGATAATTTCGTGTGGGAAGTAATAAAATATACTAAAGATATATTAATCTACAAGGTAACATCTAAATTAGATTTATATTCAGAAGAAGATATAGAATTTATAAAACAACTTGTAAATAAAGTAGAAAAAGAAGAGTTATTAAGTTTAATATACAATTTGTCTGAGCTAAGTAATTCTATGAAGACATCAACTCAAAAAAATATAATATTCCAAGCAGGAATATTAAAATTATGTATGGAAATAGAATATGATAGAATAGAAAAAATAGAATCAAAACCAGTAAGAACAGTAGTAAGTACACCAAAAGTAGAAGAAAGAGTAACACAAAAAATAGAAAAAACACAAGCACCAAAAGTACAGTCAAAAGTACCAGTAACAGCTAGTGCTAGTAACTCTTACTATGTACCATACTGGCAAAATGTAATAGACGAGGTTAAACAATCTGGTAAAATGACTATATATGCAAATCTACTAGGTACAAAAGGTGTATTAGTAAATGATATGATAGTAGGCATAGAATTTCCAAAGAAAGTTACAGATTTTGCAAAAAATGTTTTATTAGATAATGAAAACAAAAGATTTATTGAGAAGATAGTTTCAATGCAACAAGGAACACAAATGCAGATTAAAATATTAGATAAAGATGATGTAAAAGTTCAAACAAAGAAAAACTCAATAGAAGATATTGCAAATGAATTGGATATTCCAATAAATATTGTAGATGAATAAAAGAAAGGATGATTATAATGTCAAAAAGAGGTGGATTCCCAGGAATGGGTGGTGGATTCGGAGGAATGAACATTAACCAACTAATGAAAGAAGCTAAAAAAATGCAAGCAGATATGGAAAAAACACAAGAAGAATTACAAATACAAGAATTTGAATCAACAGCTGGAGGAGGAGCAGTATCAGTAAAAGTTACTGGAGGGAAAGTAATCAAAGAAATAAAAATTAGTAAAGATGTTGTTGATCCAGATGATGTAGATATGTTACAAGACTTAATATTAACATGTGTAAATGACGCAATGAGAAAAGTAGATGCAGCACAGTCAGCACAATTTGGGAAATATAATATACCAGGCTTAATGTAGGAGGAAAAAGTGTCGTATTATTCACCATCAATAGAAAGATTAATAGAAAATTTTGAGAGGTTACCAAGTATAGGACATAAAACAGCAACAAGACTAGCTTTTTATATGCTAAATCAAAATGAAGAGGGAATAAATGAATTCATAAACTCAATAGTAGATGCAAAGAAAAAGCTAAAATATTGTTCAAAATGTTTTAACATTACAGATACAGATCCATGTCCAATTTGTAATAGCCCCAAAAGAGATCAATCTACAATATGTGTAGTAGAAGATGTAAAAGATATTGTAGCGATGGAAAAAACACACGAATTCAAAGGTGTATATCATGTTTTACATGGTTCAATATCTCCAATGAATGGAATTGGTCCAGAAGATATAAAGATAAAAGAGCTATTAGAACGTATGAGAGAAACTGATATTAAGGAAATTATTATAGCAACAAATCCAAGAGTAGAGGGAGAGGCTACAGCAATATATCTTTCAAAATTGATAAAGCCATTAGGCGTAAAGGTAACCAGAATAGCACATGGAATACCAGTTGGTGGAGACCTAGAATATACAGATGAAGTAACATTAAGTAAAGCCTTAGAAGGTAGAAGAGAAATATAAATAAAAACTCACTTGAAAATCAAGTGAGTTTTTTGTTATACATTAATTTTTTCCTTTTTGTTTATTGCTGAATAAATTGTTTCGCAAATATCCTTAGTAGCATTAATCTTGGAGATAGATTTTGCATTATCTTTCATTAATTGTAAAACTGGTTTAGAGCTTAGTAAATTATCTAATATTGTTTCTATGTGATCATCTTTTTTCATCCAAATACCAGCATTATTTTTTCCAACAAAACTTGCATTCTCTTCTTCCTGACCAGGAATAGGATTTATTATAATCATAGGAAGACCTGAAACTAAACTTTCTGTGGTAGTTAATCCACCAGGCTTCGTAATTACAAAATCAGCAATAGACATTAGCTGAGGAACTTGTTTTGTAAATGGAAGAATTTTAACATAATCTCGAGAATGAGTTTCCTTAACTAAACTATCAAAACCTTTTTTTAGCTTTTTGTTCTTTCCTGATACAGCAATTATCTGCAAATCAGGAAAACTACTAATAATAGTTTTTAACATAGCTATCATTTTTCTCTTTCCAAAACCAAAAGCACCACCAGCAAAAAATAATGCGGTATATTTATCATTTCTAAGCTTGTACTGATTTAAAATTTTTGCTCTATCGTGAGTTGCTAAAAATCCATTTGAAAAAGGAATTCCAGTTGCAAATATTTTTTCAGAAGAAACTCCTCTTTTTATTAAAGATTCACGCATTTTATCATGTGCAACAAAATAAAAATCAATGTATTCATGTAAAATAATCCATTGGCTATGTTCCACATAATCAGTCATCACAGTAGCAACAGGACATGAAGTTGTTCCTTTTTTCTTTAAAATTGCACACATTTGACTACTAAAAGGATGCGTAGAAATAATAACATCTGGTGCGAATTTCTTAATTAGTTTTCCTAATTTTTTAGAAGCCATTTTATTCATAAAATTACTAAAAGATGATAAAAAACCATCTTCAGAAGAATTATAAACCTTCTTCCAGATCCAATGTGCATGTTTTGAGAAAAACGAATATGCACTTGTAGTTACCTTATTTATAAACTTATTAGTATATTCAACACAATCAATCATAGTCACATCACAATCACTATAATTGCTAGTTAGATATTCTTTAATATTCTTTGCTGCGGATATATGACCTCCACCGTAAGAACCGTAAAAAATTAAAATCTTTTTCATATGACCTCGCATTCTAATCCATATAATTATATCATATTTTAAGGAATTTAACAAAAAAAGAATATTATATTAAATTCTTGGAAAAATATTTCTATTGAAATGAGGGGATTTAATGAAAATAGATATTATAAAATCAATGAAAAAGAACTATATGCATGGATTAGCAATTATATTATTGGTAATTGCACTGGCAATGGGATTATTCTTTTATAAGGAAAAAAACAAATATACTGTAGCGACAGAAAATAATTATAATTTTGCACTATATCAAATAGTGGATTATGCGAAAGATGTAGAACATTACTTAGCAAAGTCAATAATTTCAGGTTCTCCAGAACATTCAGCAGAAACATTAATGCATGTTTGGAGAGAGGCAAATTTAGCATTAAGTTATTTAACTCAGCTTCCTATTGCAAGTAATGAATTAGCTAATACAGAAAAATTTTTAAATCAAGTAAGTGACTATAGTTTTACATTAGCAAAAAAAGCTATAAATGGGGAAACACTGGAGCAACAAGAATTAGATAATTTAAAAAAGTTGTATGACTATTCAATAGAGTTGTCTAGCATATTAGAACAACTATCTTCAGATATGGGAGAAGGTACTATAAGTTGGAAAGAATTAACTAAAAATGTGGATACAACATTTGCTCAGCAAGTTGATAATTTATCAGCAACAACATTTAGCAATATAGATACTAATTTTGGAGAATATGAAGGATTAATATATGATGGAGCTTATTCTGAACATATTGAAAATGCTGAGAAAAAAGGATTAGTAGGAGATGAAGTAACAGAAGAACAAGCAAAACAAAAGGCGGTAAGTTTTATAGGAGAAGAAAGAATAGAAAAAATTGAACTAAATTGTCTAGTAGAAAATGGAAATATTGAAGTTTATGATTTTACAGCTACTCTAAAGGAAAAAGGATACTTTTCAATCGCAATATCAAAAAAAGGTGGACACATTGTTGTAGCAAATTATAACAGAGAAGTAAGTGAAGAGAAAATATCACAAGAAGAAGCCAATAAAAAGGGAAAAGAGTTTTTAGAAAAAATACGGAATAACCAATATGAAGGAAACTTATTATATGAAAGAAAATGGAGCAGTTACTGTAAATTATGCATATATGCAAGATGATATTGTTGTGTATGCAGATTTAATAAAACTAAAAATTGCACTAGATAATGGAGAAATATTAGGAATAGAAACAAGTGGATATTTAAACAATCATACAGAAAGAGAAGCACAAATACCGGTTATAACAATGGAAGAGGCAAAAGCAAATTTGAATAAAAACCTAGAAATTACAAGTTCTGGAAAAGCAATAATTCCGACAGAATGGAAAACAGAAGTATTTTGCTATGAATTTAAAGGTAGGATATATGATACAGATTTTCTAGTATATGTAAATGCAAAAACCGGAAAAGAGGAAAATATTTTAGTAATTATTGAAACTCCTAATGGAATTTTAACACAATAGCAAAAAAACATTGAAATATAAGGCAATACAGCTAATAAAAATAGCAATGTATTGCTTTTAATTTCACTTATCATTCAAAAAAAACAACGGATATCGGAATTTTTGATATTTTTTCATGCTAAGCAAAAAGACAAAAAGAAAAAATTAACTTAAAACATACTATGTAAACAAAAACCTAAAAACACTTAAAAATCAACAAAAACTGACTATGAAAGATAAAAAATTTAAAATATTGTAGATTACAAAAATAAGAGTGTAAAAATACAACAAACAGGTATATTTCGCTTTAATGTAATACAAATTTAATATTTGTAAAAAATCTCGCTTTTCGCGGAATTCCGTAATTTAAAAAGAAATTCAAAAAAACCTTGATTTTTCAACATATATTGACACTCATTAATTTTGAATGTAACATTATGCTAATTAGAAGTATAAGTATAAAGCGGAGGGTTAACTGTGAAAAGGAAGGTTTTTAATTACGATAATCTAATTTTATTTATTTTTATAGTAGGAATGATAGCAGTCGCGAGCATTGCTTTATCCATAGGGACAAAGGATGAAGTATATGGAGCTCCAGCAAATCTGGAAGGACAAAATACAGAAATAAATTCATTTATGAAATTTGATGCTGGATTTGGTAGCAATTACGTAATATCATCGCATAGTGTCACAGAAGATATTAATCCTGAATGGGGGGCATTAAATCTTCAAGTGTATTTAGCAGCTGGTTCTACTTTTTCGAATGGACAGATACAATTTTTTGATGCTAATAATGGAAATGACGTTAACTTTAACATAAAATATGACTCTCAAAATAATTTTACAAGAGGTGGAAACGAAGCAACAAAAACTTTATACATGAATACTATTTCAGCACCAAGTGATCAAAATCAAACAAGCACTCTTGCATGTTCATACTGGCTAGATATAGGAGATAATTATAATGTTAGTAAACTTAGTGAAGTAAGCTCTGCAGTTATTACTGGAACATTATATACTAGCGATGGAGCAGCAATGACAATCAGACATCAAATTTATTTTCAATTAAACTGGCAAATGAAAGTTCCTTTAACCATGGATATAGCACAAAGAGTATCAAAATATACAAAAAATGATTCTGATAAGACAGTAACATTAGCAATAGAAATATCAAATAAAATAAATTCTACAAATCGTAACACATTACCAGTAAAACAAAATCAAATTACAATAACAAAACCAACATATCAAGGAGTATCTCCAACAAGCGTTAAAGTGACAGCAAAGAAAACAATGGCTACAAATGGAAAAGACGAAACAACAGTTGGAAAAGCAAATTATTCAGACAATGGAAATACAGTTGTAATTACAACTACAAACCCATTAAGTGGAAATAAGGCAGTATGTAAACCTGGTGGAGTAGATACATACGAAGTAGAATATACATATCCGCTAGCTGCATATAATAACTTTGTGGCATCAGGAATAAGTGTTAACCAACCAGTAAGTGCAGTTATGGCATTATATACAGGAACATCAACATCAACCAATGTTACAGGTAATTTAGCAGGAACTATTAATTTAACAGGACAAGTTGGGGGAGATATATATTACAGACAAAAACTTCCAGAATATATAAATGCATTATATAAAGATCAAGGAGGTATGTATATATCAAGCTCATATCAAGGCGTAACTTTAAGAGTAGAGGAAATGGGAAATATATGTTCATATAAATGGGAATTTGGAGGCAGAAAACTTGTTATAAATGGTACAGAATATCCAGCCTATATAAATGGAGTAAACTATTTACCATATGAAGATGTAATGATAGAAACTACTTCATTTGTAGATTTTTTGGGTTCAGCTGGACAAGCAATTGTATATGACCAAAATCATAGCCCGTTAGGAACAATAACAACACAGTCAACAACAAAACAATTTGGTGGAGAAACGTATTATAATCTCAACATTTCTAAGGAAAAAGCACAAGCAACGAATAGTATTACCGTAGAAACCAGTGAGCCACAAGGAAACCTAAGAGAATTAGTAATTATGCTTCATCAAGTACACTATGAATTTCCTACATTTACAGTACAACAAATACAACAATTAACAGAAATATATTCAATGGCAACGTTATATGCTGCGCATAGCACTGATCCAAGTACATGGATTATAGATGATGAACCACCATTAAAAATGGAACTTTTCTATAATGATACATATACAGATGCATCGGTTACTGTAGAGACAGCTACTCTTGATGCAAGTAAGGCAAGTCAATTTCAAGAGATGAAATTAAAAATAGTTATGGATAATATATCAGAATATAGTGATGCATGGAGTACACCATATTTTGATATAGAGTTACCAGCAGAGATAATAGACATTGAAAGACAATTGCGAATAAATTGGGTAAGAATACATGAAGGAACACAAGTGCAAGATATGGATATTGTTGAAAATGGGCTCACATTAATAGATACGAAAGATGGTAAACTTCATTTGGCCATACAAACGGTAGGAATGCAAGCGCGTATATATAGCTCGAAACCATATATAGAAATATCTATGAATGTTAAAGTTAATAAATATGCTGCAAATGTTACTAGAGATGTAAATGTATATTATATCAATAATGCGGTTAAAACATATAAAAATCCATCAACATGGCCTATTACACCAAATACGGTTGCGAACGGAAATGGACAATTTCCTATCTTAGCTAATGGTACTAAAGCAGGTAAGGCAACAGGGCAAGTTCAATTTATTACAGATGCAAATTTACTATGTGTTTCAGAATTAAGTGGATATGATGGAGCAAAATCAATAAACTCAATGGAACATCCAAATCAGACAGAATCAATAGGAAGAGGAACTTCACCAAAACCAGCAATGACATTGATAATTCAAAACAATCATACAGTGCCAGTTCAAAATGTTGTTGCAATAGGAAGAATTCCATATACGGGAAATAAAGGAGCAATATCAAACGTAAACCTAGGAACAGACATAAACACAGCATTAGTTTCGCAAATTGTTAATATAGGAAATACACTTCCAGCAGGAAGTTACACAATATACTATTCAGATAATATCAATGCAACCTCAGACCTTAATGCAGCTGGAAACAATTGGGTAACAAGTCCAGGTAACTATTCAACAGTGAGATCATTTATGATAGTTATTAATTCAGCATTAGATGTAGGACAACAAGTAAAATTTGCATATAACTTCTCAGTACCAGCAACACAGTATTTCAATAAATCACTATATGGAAACTTCGGAGCATACTATACAGTAAACGGAGGACAAAGAACAAACGAAGCTGCAAAAATAGGATTAACAACAGGGGAAGGACCAATAATAGAAGCAATAAAAACAAGTAATATACAATCAGGGAAAAGTGTAAAAGAAGGAGACATAATAACATATACAATAACAGTTACAAACAAAGGAAAAGCAGAAGCAACAAATGTTGTACTAACAGATAATATCCCTGCAAATACAATATATGCCACAGTAGATGCTCAAGGAAATATCACATTAAATCCAAGTAAGAAGAGCATAACTGAAAACATAGGAACATTGGCAGCAAATGCAAGCAAGCAAATAACATTCTCAGTAATGGTAGATGATATAAAAGCAAATACGAAAATAGAAAATATAGCTACTGTAAAAGCAGATGGTGTACCAGATGAACAATCAACACCAACATCAATAGATGCAGTAACAAGTTCACCTAAAATTAGCATAATCAAAACAAGTGACGTACCAGAGGGTGGAGTTGTAAAAGAAGGAGATAAAATCAAATTCATTATAATTGTTAAAAATGATGGCGATGGAGTAGCAAGAAATGTTACAATACACGATGTAATACCTAAAAATACAACATATATAGATCCAAACACAGGAAAAAAAGATCCAGAAAAGGTAAAAATAGACTCACCAACAAAAGATATTCTAAAACCAGGAGAAGAATACAGACTTGAAATTACAGTAGAAGTAGATCCAATAAATGAAAAAACAGATATTGAGAACATAGCAACAGTAACGTATGACGGAGATCAAACAAAATCATCAGATCCAGTTAAACTACCAGCAGTAACAACAGAACCATATCTGAAAGTAGATAAAGAAGTTTCAGTATCTGCAGATACAAAAGTAAAAGAGGGAGATAAAATAACATATAAAATTACAGTTACAAATATTGGATATGGAGAAGCTCATAATGTACAAATAAAAGACACAGTACCAGAAGGAACAATATACTATGATGAAGAAACTAAAACTACAAAACCAGATGTAAAAAATGTAGAATCAAAGAAACAAGCAACATTGGAACCACAAAAATCATTTACATACTCATTTGTAGTTCAAGTAGGTAGAATACCAGCAGGAACAAGGATAAAAAATACAGCACAAGCAATGGGAGATGATGTTCCAGAAACTAAATCTAATACAGTAGGTACAGATGCAGATCCAACAACTCCAAGTCTAAGAGCTGAAAAGAAGAGCTCAATTGCAGATGGTGCTAGTGTAAAAGAAGGAGATATTATTACATATACCATTACAGTATATAACGATGGAAAAACACCAGCATATAACGTAACAATAAATGATACAGTACCAGAATTTACATGTTACTACGAAAACGGAAAGAAAGATATGAGTAAGAAAAATGTAGGAAAATCAATAGCAACATTAAATGCAGGGGCTAGTGAATCATACTCATTCTCAGTAATAGTATTAGAAATACCACAAAATGCACAAATCAAGAATACAGCAAAAGTAACAGCAGAAAACAGCCCAGATATTCCAACAAATACAGTAGGAATTGGAGCAGAAACAACAGTACCTTCATTAGAGGTAAAAAAGATTAGTAGTATATCACAAGGTGCAACAGTAAAACCAGGAGACATAATAACATATACAATAACAGTTACAAACAAAGGAAAAGCACCAGCACACAATGTAGTAATAACAGATACTGTACCAGCAAATACAACATATGTAGAAACAACAGGAAATCAATATGTAAAAGATCCTAATAGGAAAACTATTACAAAAACAATAGCAGAATTAGCAGCAGGAGAAAGTCAATCATTATCATTCTCAGTAATGGTTAATACTCTAAATTCAAATATACAAATTTCAAATACAGCAAAAGTAACTGCAAATAACAGCCCAGAAATTCCATCAAACACAGTAGGAATTAGTGCTAAACCAAAAGATGGAGGTGGAGGAGGAGAGTTACCATATACAGGTAATATCCCACTACTAATAGTATTTACTTTCGCAACAATATCTATAAGTACATTTGCAGTAATACAATACAGATCATTAAAAAAACGTAGATAATGTAAACCACTAATAATTATATAAAAGGTAGAATCCCTTATGGGGTTCTACCTTTTTATGTATAGGGTTGATTATTTGGAGGTTTTGTTATATAATGTTTCGAGTAAAATCGGAGGTATATTATGTTCGTAAAAAATGTAATGGCAAATTTAAAAAAATATTCATTTCTATTACAACAATTAGTAAGTAGAGATTTTAAAGTAAAATATAAAAGATCAGTACTAGGAATAGTATGGAGTTTGTTATATCCAGTATTAACAATGGTGGTTATGGCAATAGTATTCTCGAATGTATTTAAATTTAGTACCCCGGGAGTAAGCTATTTAGCATATTTACTTTCAGGATTAATAATGTTTAACTATTTTAGTGAGGCTTCAAATTTAGCAATGAGCTCCGTTGTGGGTAATTTTGGATTATTAAATAAAATATATATTCCAAAATATATTTTTCCATTATCAAAATGTTTATTTGTAGGAATTAACTTTTTATTAACATTAATACCATTTTATGTTGTCTTATTTGCAACTGGAACGGGTATAAATATTTTTCATCTGATGCTTCCGTATGCTTTCTTATGTTTATTCATGTTTACACTAGGGATGGGACTTATTTTATCTGCAGTATCAGTATTTTTAAGAGATATGTTTTACATATATGGAATTATAGTAATGTTATGGACATATTTAACACCAATTATGTATGACATAAAAATGATATCTACAGAACTACAACCAATACTAAAATTAAACCCTATGTATCATTATATAAATTTTGTAAGAGAAATAGTTTTATATGAAAGAATACCACAACCATTTACATGGATAATATGCATAGCTTCATCAGCTATGGTATTACTTATAGGTGTTTTAGTATTTAAGAAAACACAAGATAAATTTATTTATTACGTATAGCGGGAGGAAATATGATAAAAGTAAATAATATATCAATGAAATTTAATCTTGGAATAGAAAAAAACTTCTCACTAAAATTATTTTTTATAAATATGTTCAGATCTAAAAAGAACAGACCTAAAAAGGAAACTTTTTGGGCATTAAAAGATGTTAATTTTGAAGTAAAAAAAGGAGAAGTTGTAGGATTTATAGGAAGTAATGGAGCAGGAAAATCAACGATGCTTAAAGTAATAGCTGGAGTTATGAAACCTACTAAAGGTAATGTAGAAGTATATGGAAACATCTGCCCAATGATAGAATTAGGAGCAGGATTCGATATGGAACTTACTGCAAGAGAAAATATATATTTAAATGGTGCAGTACTAGGATATAGCAAAGCTTTTATAGAAGAGAAGTTTGATGAAATAGTAGAATTTGCAGAATTAAAAGACTTTTTAGATGTGCCTGTAAGAAACTTTTCATCTGGTATGACAGCAAGGCTTGCTTTTTCAATAGCAACAGTAGTGGATCCAGAAATATTAATAGTTGATGAAATATTATCAGTAGGAGATCTTGCATTTCAAAAGAAAAGTGAAGCTAAAATGAAAAGCTTGATAAGCGGAGGAACCACTGTATTATTTGTATCGCACTCACTTAGTCAAATAGAAAAAATGTGCGATAAAGTAGTTTGGTTGGAGCATGGGCAAGTGCAAAAAATAGGTTCAACACAAAAAATTTGTAAAGAATATTATAATACGCAAATAAAATAGGAGTACCAAATGGGAAAATTAGAAAAGGTAAAGAATTATTATAAAGATAATGGCTTTAAAGAAACAGTAAAAAAGGTTTATAGATACACAACATTTAAATTAAAAGTGAAAAATCCAAGTAAATCAAATGCTGTATATAAGATGTCCAAAAAGGAACAACAAGTTATAAAAACAAAGAAGAATAATAGAATATATATCTTTACAAATATTCCATATTTTGATGTAGGTGGAGGACAAAGAGCAGCACAACTTGCAAAAACATTCAACAATATGGGATATGAAGTGCAATATTTCTATGCCTTCGATTCTAGCGAAACAGTAAAACATACTATGCTTTTGCCAGTAACAAAACATCAAAAAATTAGCAAAATAAAAATAGAAGAATTTGAAACAAATGTAAAAGAAGAAGACATATTTATATTTGAAGCACCAATGGAAACATTTATACCATATTTAAACGTGGCAGAAAAAAATAAATGCAAAATAGTCTATGAAAATATTGATAATTGGGAAACATCCTTAGGAAACATGTTTTTTTCAGAAAATGCTTTAAAAGAAATGCTTGAAAAATCAACTATCTTAGTAGGAACAACAAAACTTTTAGAAAAACAATTAAAAGATTACTTAGAGAAATATAAAATACAAAATAAAACCACAATGTATTTGCCTAATGCAGTAGATTCAGATTTATTCGAACCACGAAAAGAATATGAAAAACCACAAGATTTAGCAGTAGGTAAGAAAACACTTATATATTATGGATCGTTGTGGGGAACATGGTTTGATTGGGACATAATAAAAGAAGTTGCAGATAAATGCAAAGATACAGAAATCAACTTAATAGGTGATTATGCAGGAATAATAGATATAACTAAAAAGATGCCACAAAATGTACACTTTTTGGGATTAAAAAAACAAACAGACTTACCAAACTATTTAAAATATTCAGATTATGCAATATTACCATTTAAGCCAGATGAAATAGGAAAATATGTGTCGCCGTTAAAATTATTTGAGTATATAGCAATGAATAAACCAGTAATATCAACTAAGCTAGCTGATATTACAGACTATAATAATGTATATTGCTCAAACTCTACAAAAGACTGGGTTGAATGGATAAATGGTGACATAAAATTTGATGAAAATAAAAGAAATAATTTTATGGCAGACAATGACTGGTATGCAAGATGCACAAAAATAATAGATAATCTAAAGGAATCAAAATGTTCTTCAGAATTTTATGATAACATTTCAATTATTATACTAAATTACAACAATAAAAATGTAATAGAAAATTGTTTAAATTCGATATTAAGATTTAATGATAGATATAAAATAGAACTTATAGTTGTAGACAACCAGAGTACAGATGGTTCATACAAAATGTTGCAAGAAAAATATGCAGACAAAATAAAACTATATCAGAACTCAAAAAATGGATGCTCATCAGGAAGAAACTTAGGTGTATCATACGCAACAAAAGATTACATAATGTTTTTAGACAGTGACCAATGGATTTTACATAAATATTGGTTAGAGCCATATATAGAAATACTATCAAATGATAACACAATAGGAGCATTAGGATGGGCAGCAGGTTGGTTTAATAAAGAAGGTTATTCATATCATGTAGTGGATAGCTTTCCATACAAATATATGCCACCAGTTGGATTATATAGAAGTGACATAGGTTATTTAGGAACAGGTGGAATGATATTAAAAAGAGAACTATTTAATCAAGTAGAGGGATTTGACTTATTTTATGACCCAACATGTTATGAAGATACAGATTTATCATTAAAAGTAAGAAACGCAGGGAAAGAAATAGCATATACAACATATTTAGGCGTAGGACATTTGCCACACCAAACAACAAAAAGTGGAACCAAAGAACATGATAAGTTAATAAAGAGTAAGGGAGATTATTTTATCCAAAAATGGAAAAAAATAAATCCAGAGCTTTTGAAATATATTAAATAAATATAAAAAGGAAAAGGGGTAATTTGAATGTTTAAAGACAAAGTACTATTAATTACAGGTGGAACAGGATCATTTGGAAATGCTGTTTTAAAAAGATTTTTAAAATCAGACTTAAAAGAAATTAGAATTTTTTCAAGAGATGAAAAGAAACAAGATGATATGAGAAAAAAATACAATGATTCAAAGTTAAAATTCTATATAGGAGATGTAAGAGACTATTCTAGTATTGCAGATGCAATGGATGGAGTAGATTATGTATTTCATGCAGCAGCATTAAAGCAAGTTCCATCATGTGAATTTTTCCCACTTCAAGCAGTTCAAACAAATGTAATAGGAACAGGAAATGTTCTAGATGCAGCAATTGCAAAAAAAGTAAAAAAGGTTATAGTTTTAAGTACTGATAAAGCAGCATATCCAATAAATGCAATGGGAATGAGCAAAGCATTAATGGAAAAAGTTGCAGTAGCAAAAGGAAGAGACGTAGGAGAAAATGGAACAGTAATATGTAGAACAAGATATGGAAACGTAATGGGTTCAAGAGGATCTGTAATTCCGCTATTTAAAAAACAAATAGCTGAAGGAGAACCTTTAACAATAACAAATCCAGAAATGACAAGATTTATGATGACTCTAGATGATGCAGTAGATTTAGTTATATATGCATTTGAACACGGAAAACAAGGAGATTTATTCGTACAAAAAGCCCCAGCTGCTACAATTAAAACTCTTGCAGAAGCAGTTAGTGAACTAGAAAACGTAAAACCTAATATTAAACATATAGGAACAAGACATGGAGAAAAATTATACGAAGTATTAGTTACAAAAGAAGAAATGTTAAATGCAGAAGATTTAGGAGAATATTTCAGAGTACCAGCAGATAATAGAGACTTAAATTACAATAAATATGAAATACATGGAAATGAATCATTTGATAAAGTAGAAGAATATACATCTCACAATACAGGTAGATTAGATGTAGATGGAATGAAAAAATTAATAATCAAAATGGGGGAAATAGAAGGATGAGAATTTTAGTACTTGGAGCAGATGGAATGTTAGGACATGTTGTAAAAAGATACTTTGAAAATAACGGATACGAAGTTTTTGCAACAAGCAGAAAAAAAGATAGCGAATATTATTTTGATTTAGCAGATAATATAAAAAACATAGACGAAATAGTAGATAAACTAAAACCACAAGTAGTAATAAATTGTATTGGTTTATTAAATAAAGTAGCAGAAGAACATCAAGCTCTAGCGGTACTAGTAAATAGCTATTTACCACATTATATGGATGAATTATCAGAAAAAAAAGATTTTAAATTTATACACGTAAGTACAGACTGTGTATTTGATGGAAAAAAAGGAAAATATACAGTAGATAGTTTTAAAGATGCATACAGCTTTTATGGTCAGTCAAAAGCTTTAGGAGAACTAAAAAATAATAGAAGTGTAACACTTAGAACTTCAATAGTAGGACCAGATGAAAATCCACAAGGAATAGGGCTATTCCAATGGTTCATGAATCAAGAAAAAGAAGCGAATGGCTATTCAAAAGTAATATGGACAGGTGTAACAACAATTCAATTTGCAAAATGTATGGAAGAAGCAATAAAAAAGGATTTAAGGGGGTTATACCATACAGTTAATGGAGAAGAAATTGCAAAAGCAGATTTGTTAAGACTATTTGCTAAATATTTTAAAACATCAACAAAAGTTGTAGATAATGATAGTTACATATCAAATAAAAGTTTAATACTAAATGAAGGAGACTACAAATTTAATATTCCAAGTTATGAAGAAATGATAAAAGAAATGAAACAATGGGTGTTAGATAATAGGGATTTATATCCAAATTTAATAAATAAAATGGAGGAATAAAATGAAAGTAATGACAATAGTCGGCACAAGACCAGAAATAATAAAACTTGCTTGTGTTATAGAAGAATTAGATAAATATACAGATCACATTTTAGTACATACAGGACAAAACTACGATTATGAACTTAACGAAATATTTTTTGATGGAATGAAAATTAGAAAACCAGACATATACATGAATGCTGCAGGAGAAACACCAGCAGAAACAATAGGAAACACAATAGCAATATCAGATAAACTAATAAAAGAACACAAACCAGATGCAATTTTGCTATATGGAGATACAAATTCATGCTTAGCAGTTATTTCAGCAAAAAGAAATAAAATTCCAGTATTCCATATGGAAGCAGGTAATCGTTGTTTTGATCAAAGAGTACCAGAAGAAATAAACAGAAAAATAATAGACCATTCAAGTGATATAAATATGACAATAACAGAACACGCAAGAAGATATCTAATATCAGAAGGAATAAGACCAGAAACAGTAATAAAAATAGGCTCAAGTATGAAAGAAGTACTAAGAAAAAATGCAAAATCAATAGAAGCAAGTAAAGTTTTAGAGACATTAGGAATAGAAAAAAACAAATACTTTGTATTAAGTACGCATAGAGAAGAAAATGTTGATAATCCTAAAAATTTTGAAAATTTATTAAATTCTATAAATAAAATAGCTGAAGAATACGATATGCCGATAATATTTTCAGCACACCCAAGAACAAGAAAAAAAATAGAAGGATTAAACTTTAAGTTTAATGATAAAGTAAAATATATGAAACCACTAGGATTTGCAGATTATAATAAACTACAACAAAATGCTTTTTGCGTAATATCAGATAGTGGAACAATAACAGAAGAATCATCAATACTAGGATTCCCAGCAATAACAGTAAGACAAGCACACGAAAGACCAGAAGGAATGGACGAAGGAACACTAATAATGAGCGGATTAGAAAGCGAAAACATAATAAGTGCAATAAATGTAGTAACAAGTCAAAAAGAAAAGATGCATATAGTAAATGATTACGATGCAGATTATGTGGCTGCAAAAGTTGTAAGAATCATTTTAAGTTATACTGATTATATAAATAGAACAGTGTGGAAAAAGTATTAGATATAAGGAGAGAATATGGCAACAATAAATTATGATTACTGTGAGGAAGAAGATTTATACAATAGTGGAGACATAGAAGAACAACTGTTAGAAATATATAAAACAGGAAGAAAAGCAACAATAATAGATAATACTGACTTTTTTTACACAGTTACCCCTATAAGAGAAAACATTATTAATTGGTATGATTTTAAAAAAGATGCAACTATATTAGAAGTTGGCGGAGGGTTAGGCGCAGTAACAGGAGAATTATGCAGAAAAGCTAAAAAGGTAGTTTCTAATGAATATTCTAAACGTAGAGCAGAAAACATATATTATAGACATAAAGAATGCGAAAATTTAGAAGTTATAGTTGGTAATCTAAATAAAATTCATTTCAACGAAAAGTTTGATTATATAATATTAATAGGAGTATTTGAATATGCAAAGAGATTTTGCAGAACAAAAAAACCATTTCACGATTTTCTAAATAATTTAAAAAATTTATTAAAAGAAAATGGAGTGATATTAATAGCAATAGAAAACAGATATGGAATCAAATACTTTGCTGGTGCAACAGAAGACCATTATGGTGAAAAATATTTAGGTCTTTATGGATATGATACTAAAGATATTCAAACTTTAGGAAAAGAAGAACTATCTAGTATTATTAAGAAATGCGGTTTTAATTATCACAAGTATTATTATCCATATCCAGATTATAAGATGCCATATATTATATACACAGATGAAAGACTCCCATTAAAAACTGAAGTGCTTGATTTATTTTTATACAACCATGGGGTACAATATTATGATTATGATTATAGAAAAATATTGCCAGGTATTATAGATAATAATCAATATGGCTTTTTTGCAAATTCTTTTATGGTTGAGATGACAAATGATAAAGATAGTATAAGTAAAGTTAAGTATGCTAAATCTTCACTAATAAGAGCTGAAGAATATCAAGTAAATACAATTATAGAAGAAAATAATAGAATAAAAAAAATAGCAAAATATTCATCTGCTAGTAGACATTTAGATAATATGATTAAAATTAACGATGACCTAAAGCAATTAGGATTAAAAGTAGCAGAGATTAAGAAAAAAGAAAATAGTTATGAAGTAGAATATATTGAAGGCAATACCATAACTGAATATATATTAAATCTAACTAAAGAAAAAAATATAGATTTGATAAAACAAGAAATTAACAAATACTATGATTTGCTAAAACAAATTTCTGTAAAATCTGACATAAAACAATTTGCGATTCAAGAAGAAAAAGAATATTTTGGGGATAAGCAAATTGAAATATTAAAAGTCGGACTATTTGATTTACATTGTTCAAATATTATAAAAAAAGACGACAATTATTACATTATAGATCAAGAATGGTGTAGTGAGTTTGATATACCACTTAATTATATGTTATATTTTGGAATAAGTTATTTATTTAAATGGGTTGAAAATTTGGATACTCTATTGGACATAGAAGACATATATAAAGAATATAATATTTCAAAAGAGGAAAGAGAAATATACAACTTGATGTCGATTTATATATCTAAAAATGAATGTAATAATGTAGATGAAGAAACTTTGAAACTCGTTATGCAACAGAATATTTATAAAGACATGAAGATGGTACAACAAGAAACAGAATGCAAAATTAAAGAAATGCAAAGAGAAATGGAAGAAACGAGAATAGAACAAAATAAATATATCGTAAAACAGCAAGAATTAATTAAAGAAAATAATGAGCTAAAAACAATGGTAGATAATCAAGCTGAAAAGATAGAGCAAATAGAGGAAGAGTTAAAAAAATCTGAAGAGGAAAGTGAACAATTAAAGTTTGAGAATACACTAATAGCTCAAGAGAATGAGGAAATGAAAAAAAGTATAAAAAATTTTGAGGAAAGCAAAAGTTGGAAATTAACTGCACCATTAAGAAAGATAAATGGAAAGCTTAATAAAAAAGAATAAATTTTTGAAAGGGACAAATATGTTAGAAGAACCAATTGATTTATCAATAATTATACCAGTATATAATCACGAGGCGTATATAAAACAATGTTTAGAAACAATAATGTATAATTTACCAAATAATTCTGAAATTATTATTATAGACGATTGTTGTACAGATAATTCTATAGAAATTGTGAAAGAATTTCATTCCGATAAAGTAAAAATATTTAGAAATGAAAAAAATATGGGTTGTGCATATAGTTTAAATAAAGCATTAAAATTAGCAAGAGGGAAATATATAGGAACGAATAATTCAGACGATTTTGTAGAAAATGGATTCTATAAAAAGATGTTAACCGTGGCCCAAAAAACAAATGCAGATGTAGTATGTGCGAATATTGCTGATTATAATGATGAAACAAGAGAAATAGTGTATAGTAAAATATCTAATAAGAATTTATATATGGATACAGTAAGTCAAAAATTTGATTTCTCAGTACAAGAAATGGAAATTGATGCTAAATTAATATTAGGTCATTGGACAGCATCTTCAGCTAGTACAAAAATAATAAAAAGAGAATTACTGGAAAAATATCCATACATTGGTTCAAAAGCTAATGATTTAACAGCAATATATCCAATAATGGCAGAAGCTAAAAAAGTTATATATATGCCACAATTATATATGTTTTATAGACAAGTTCCGAATTCTCTTTCAAGAAGAAATTCCATAGAAGAGTATAATTCTGTAGTTGAAACTATAGTTGATACCATGAAACGATTAGAAAAAATAGAAAATGCAGAGCAAAAGATAGAAATTTTGTTTTTCAATAATTGTTTAAATTATTTTATGAATGTCTTATGTGAAATCCCTAATACTGAAACAAAAATATCAACGATGAAATATTTTATTACGAAAATGAAAGAATATAGAATAAATATTTTTTCGAATATGAAACAAAGCGATTATTTTATAACATTTCTAATACATAATCAAATAAATGAAAAGACATATGAATTATTGGAAGAAGAAGAATTAGTTGATTTTCTAATTAGACGAAAAATAGATATTCTTGTGAAAAATAACGAACTATTTATGAAAGATAATTATAAATTAAATCAAATGGTGATAAAACTAGAAGAAGAAAATACAAGACAAAACACAGAAATAAGTCTATTAAAGAATCAAATTAATTTAATTAAGCAAAGTACTAGTTGGAAAATAACAAAACCTATAAGAATGCTTAAAAACTTAATAAATTGCATAAGGAGGCACAAATAATGGAAGAATTTTATCCTAAGGTATCTATTATAATACCAGTTTTTAATGGTTCAAATTATTTAAAAGAAGCTGTGGATAGTGCAATTAATCAAACATATAAAAATATTGAAATTATTATAGTTAATGATGGTTCAAATGATAATGGCAAGACTGAAGAAATTGCCCTTTCATATGGGGATAAAGTTAGATATTATAAAAAAGCAAACGGAGGGGTTGCGAGTGCGCTTAATTTAGGGATAAAAATTATGAGCGGTGAATATTTTTCTTGGCTTAGTCATGATGACCTATATGAAAGAACAAAAGTTGAAACGCAGATTAACATATTAAAAAATTTAAAAGATAAACAAACTATCATAAATTGTAGATATAAAGTTGTAAACAAAGATTTAGAATATATACAGGAAAATAGTTTTGGAAAAGAAAAGGATAAATTGAATGAACCAGCTGTCAAATATCTTTTAAAAGGATATGTACATGGATGCTGTTTATTAATACATAAAGAACACTTCGAGAGAGTAGGAGTTTTTAATGAAAATTTAAAAACAACTCAAGATTTCGACTTATGGTTTAGAATGTTAAGAAGACAGTCAATATATTTTAATAATGAAATAGGAGTTATTTCTAGGGCACATGATGAACAAGACTCAAAAAAATTATTTGATTATCATATGAAAGAATGTGATGACTTATGGATTAATATGGTAGATATGCTTACAGATGAAGAAAAAATAGAAATATCTGGTACGGTATATGGGTTTTATAAAGAAATATATGATTTTTTACACATAAATACTCCATATAAAAAATGTGTGCAATATATGAAGGAAAAATTTATCGTAACTTTAAAAGAAAATATGACGAGAGAAGAAATGCTAAATGATTTTTTTGAAGTTAGTAAAGATAAAGAAATAGAAAAAGAAAACATAGAATTGAGAAAACAATTAAAAAATATGCAAAATTCAAAAAGTTGGAAAATTACAGCACCGTTTAGACAAATATCATCAATTATAAGACAAATATTTAAAAGATAAAAGGAGAACATACATGCATTTTGAACCTAAAGTTTCGATTTTGATTCCAGTATACAATGGAGCTAATTTTATAAAACAAGCCATAGATAGTGCATTACAACAAATATACAAAAATATTGAAATAATAGTTATAAATGATGGCTCTACGGATAATGGGGAAACAGAAAAAATTGTAAAAAAATATGGTAACAAAGTAAAATATATAAAAAAAGAGAATGGTGGAGTTGCCAGTGCCTTAAATACAGGAATTAAGGAATCAACTGGTGACTATATATCATGGCTTAGTCATGATGATGTATATAATCCAGATAAACTTGAAAAAGAAATAAACGCTTTAAAGAACTTGAAAGATAAAAAAACAATTATTTTTTCAAACTTTCATCTAATAAATGAAGAAAGCAAAATTTTTTCTACTACCAAGTATACAACAAATATCAAAAAAGAAAATTTATGCCAAAATATCTATCCTGTTATAAAAGGAACAGTAAATGGTTGTACAATACTTATTCATAAGGAGTGTTTTGAAAAGGTTGGATACTTTGATGAGAGTTTAAGAACTACTAACGATTATGAAATGTGGATTAGATTATTTGGACAATATCCATCATATTTTATAGAAGAACCACTTATTAAATACAGAATTCATCCAAACCAAGATACAAATAAGAATCCTGTTTATATTACAGAGTGTAATGTATTATGGAAAAATATAATTAATTCAATAACACCTGAAATGATTGAAAAGTGGGGATTTGATGTTTTCAATGTATATATGACATTATACATTCAAATGAAAAACAGTAAGTTCACAGAAGCAGCAGAATTGGCACATCAAAAAGCCATAGAGATATATCAAAATATTATACCTGAAATTACAATTGCAATGCCTTGTTATAATTCTTCAAGATACTTGAAAAAAGCTGTAGATAGTATATTAGATCAAACATATTGTAATTTTAGATTAATAGCAATAGATGATCATTCAACAGATAATACAAAAGAAATATTAGAAGAATATAAGAAACAAGATTTTAGAGTAGAAGTATTAACAAATGAATTTGAAAAAGGTGTATCAGGCGCTATGAACACAGCAATTAAGCATGCAAAAGGAAAATACTTTACTCGTATGGATAGTGATGATATTAGCATAGCAACTAGAATAGAAAAACAATACGAATTTTTAGAAAATAATAAGGACTTTGGAATTTGTTCAGTAAACATTTCTATGCTAGATGAGTTAGATAATGTATATAATCCAAATGTCTATCCAGATTCTAAAATACCACATGAATGGACTTTTTTATGGACAAACCCAATACCAAATGCACCATGTATGTATCGAACAGATTATATAAAAGAGAATAAAATAAACTTTAGTAAATTAAAAACGGCTGAAGATTATGAATTTTTGTCACATATACTCATAAAAAATAAAGTATATATGATACCAGATACACAATATCTATACAGATATAAGAGTAATAGCTTATTTAATAGTAATCTAAGGGAGACATTTAAAAATTCCGTAGAAATAAGTAAAAACTTTTTTGAAGAAGTAACAAAAGAAAATGTTCCAGATTATTATGAATTCTTAACATTTTTTCATAACAATGGGGAAAATGTTGTTATAGAAGATATAAAAGTTGTTAATAGATTTTTATTAAAAATTGCAAAACAGTTTAAAGAATTTTTTATGTGGACAGATGAGGAGTATAATTTAGTAATAGATTCAATACCAGAAATACTTGAAAGATATGCAATAGTTAAAAATCTTCCAGCATTAGAGAAGAAAAAAGACGTAAACAAAGATTCTATTTGGAAAAAAATAAAAAGAACACTTGCGAAAGTAAAAAAGAGTTATAAAGAATATGGTTTTAAAGAAACAATGAAAAAAATAAAGGATAAAATATGGAGAAGATAAAAGTATTAGAAGTTAATAATGTTGATCTTTTTGGAAGAAGATTTAATGGATATGATTTATTAAATTCAGTAAAAGACGAAGATAATATATCTATTAAACAAATGGTAGTATATAAAGAGTCAAACAATCCAAATGTAAAACAGATACTTTCAAATTATAGAAAAATGAAAACGCAAGAAGACTTAGATAGATTTCAAGAGAGATTATCAATACATTCAATCTTATCAATGACTTCTCCAGGATTAATCAATAGTGAAGAATATAAAGAAGCGGATATAATACACTTTCATATGTTTCATAATACTAAATTATCATTAATTTCATTGATTCAAATATGTAATGAAAAAAAAGTAATAATATCATTACATGATCCATGGTTACTTACAGGTAGATGTGTTCATTTTGGAGATTGCAATAAGTGGAAAAATGGATGTAATAATTGCGAACAACTAGATACATTATTCAAATTTACAAAGGACAATTGTCATTTAATGTGGAAACTTAAAAAACTAGTTTATGACAATATAAAGCCAAGTATTTTAGTTAGTAGTAAATATATGTACAACATGGTAAAAGAAAGCCCACTGACTCAAAATTTTACTGATGTAAATATAATTCCATTTGGAATTGATTTGGAATTCTTTACAGATAAAATTGGAAAAGAAGAAGCAAGAAGAAGATTTAATATTCCAGAGAACACGGATATAGTTCTTTTCTTTAGAGCACAAATGTCATTAAAGGGAACAGGACATATTATTGAAGCTTTAAAAAAAATGGAGACAAATAAGAAAATAACAATACTTACATGTGATGAAATAGGACTTTTTGATGATTTAAAAGATAAATATCATATAATCGAAAGAGGAATGATGAGTAGTGAAGATTTATTATATGCATACAATGCATGTGATATTTACTTAATGCCATCAAAAGGGGAAACATTTGGAATGATGGCTGTTGAAGCTATGGCTTGTAAAAGACCAGTAGTTATTTTTGATAATACAGCTATGCCAGAAGTAACTCATGCTCCAAAGTGTGGTGTTTTAGTAGAAAATCAAAATACAGAAAAACTAAGAGAAGCAATAGAAATGCTTATAAACAACGAAGAAGAGAGAATTAAAAGAGGCGAATTAGGAAGAAAAATATGCGAAGAAAACTATAATATAAATGAATATCAAAATAAGAGAATTAATTTATATAAAAAGGTATACGCAGAAAATAAAGTAACCGGAAATAACATATTAAATAACATAAACTACAAGGATCAAGAAAGTCTAAAAATTCAGAATATATTAAATAAATTTACAGAAGAAACTTTCAGAAAAAATAGCAGAGAATTTAATCAAGTAATATACAAGAATATAGAAGAAGTTGAAGGAGATATAGACTATTCTAACTTAGAAGTACAAAAAATTATTAATGAATATAACAATAAATTATATGATAGTATAGAAAATGTAAAAAGTAATAAATTAATAACACAATTAAAAAATGCAATGGACATGCTTGTACATGATAGAGAGAGACTAAAAAATAGCATCCAATATAAGTTAAACAGATTAAAAAAGAAAAAGGAATAACAATGAAAGATAAATTAAGTAAATTTATTTCTTTAATAAAGAAATATGGAATCATAACTACAATAAAAAAAGTTATAAGCTACATTGTATCCAAATTAATGAATGTATTTAACGGTTTGAACTTTATAAACAACAAAAAAATTTCTAAACTGTTAGATAGCATTTTAAAAAATAATGATTACGATAGAATCATTATTTGGCGTAGCAATTTTGGATGGAATGTACCTTTATTTCAACGTCCTCAGCATATATCTCTTAATTTATCAAAACAAAAATGCTTAGTCTTTTATGAAGTAACACATTTTACAGACAAGATAAAAGACATAAAAGAAGTAAATAGTAATTTGGTACTAGTGAATTTAGAAAATAAAAGCGTCCAGAAAGCATTATTTTCAAAAATAAAGGGAGTAAATACTCCAAGGTATATACAATTATATTCAACAGATTGGAACATGAAATTAGACGATTTAAAACGATACATAGATGATGGATATAAAATAATATATGAATATATTGATGAAATTAATCCAATCCTTTCTGGAACAAAAGAAATACCAGTTAATATCAAAGAAAAATATGAATATATGCTAACAGATAAAGAAAATATATTTGTAGTGGTTACTGCAGATAAACTTAAAGAAGACATAGAGAAAAAAAGAGGAACAGAAAAGTTAGTATTTGCATGTAATGGAGTGGACTATGACCATTATCAAAATATAGACAAGCTATTTGAATTTGATAAAGAATTTAGAAAAATATTAGATGAAAACAAACCAATAATTGGATATTATGGGGCGTTTGCAAGTTGGTTTGACTATGAAATGGTTAGAAACCTAGCCCAAAAAAGACTAGAATACAATATAGTTTTAATTGGTACAAAATATGATGATACAATGGAGAAATCAAAAATAAATGAAATTCCAAATGTACATTTTTTAGGAACTAAGGACTACAAAATACTAAAAAACTATGCAGATAAATTTGATGTATGCACAGTACCATTTTTAATAAATGATATAACAAAAGCAACATCGCCACTTAAAATATTTGAATATATGGCAATGAATAAACCAATAGTAACAACAGCAATGGATGAATGTAAAAAATATCAATCAATATTTATTGCAAATAACAATAATGAATTTATAGAATTAATAGATAAAGCTATAAAACTAAGACTAGATAAAGATGTAGCATATTTTAAAACACTAAAAAAAGAAGCATTAGAAAATACATGGCAAACAAAGGCGAAAACAATAGTAAAATTACTTAAAGAAAATGAATCTTAGATATGTAATAAGGAGATATAATGGATAAAGAAAAGATATTAGGATTCGATGTATGTATAGATGAAGAAAAAAAGTTAATAGAAAATATATTTAAAGACTATTTAAATAAGGAACAACTTTTTATTGTAAATATTAATCCAGAGATAGCTGTCACAAATTACAAAAATGAGGAATTAAAAGCTAAGCTAAATGAACAAAAATATCAAATTCCAGATGGAAGCGGAATAGTATGGGCAATAAAAAAGAAATATAAAAAACAATGTCAAAGAATTA
Organism: uncultured Clostridium sp.; assembly: GCA_964389545.1. GTDB lineage: Bacteria > Bacillota > Clostridia > TANB77 > CAG-508 > UMGS1781. The sequence goes on from CAYMDN010000006.1 coordinate 37,703, forward strand.
CTGGAATTGATTTAATGCAAAAACTATGCGAAAAGTCACAAGAATATTCAAGCAATATATATTTATATGGTTCAGCAGAAGGAATTGCAGATAAAGCAAAAATAGAATTAGAAAAAAACTATCCTAACATACATATAGTAGGTACAAATAATGGATATGAATATACAGAAGATGTAGTAAAAAAAATAGAGACAATGCCTATTGATATTCTATTTGTTGGAATAGGATCACCAAAGCAAGAAGAATTTATTTTAAAATATAGAGATAGATTAAAAAATATAAAAATACTTATGCCAGTTGGAGGTTCATTTGATGTAATCAGTAAAAGTAAAAAAAGAGCACCAATGTGGATGCAGAAGTGCAATATAGAATGGCTATATAGGTTATTTAAAGAACCAAGAAGATTCTTTAGACAATTAAAATTAGTAAAGTTTATGTATTTAGTATGTAAAGAAAAAACCACAAAATGATTTGCGGTTTTTTCTTTTTATTTATTATTTATATTTTCTTCAACTTTATCATCTAATAAGTAGAATAACAACGCAAAATACAATGTAAAACTTAATGAATTTAATAAGTTACCAGACATATATGCAATTCCTAATGCGAATATAATAGCAATTCCAGCGATACCATTAGTAACTGTTAAATCTTTGAATTTTGATTTCAATACTTTAATAGCAAATGCAAATAATAATATGAAATATGGTGCTAAAACTATAAATGTTCCGATTATTCCTAATGAATAATATTGTACAACAAAGTCTTTTTCAATGTTAAAGATATTTTGAACTCTAGTATGTGTTATTCCAAATAATTTGTCCATAGGATTGTTGTTAATTTCTACAACTCTTTTAATCATAGAAGTTTCTATAAATCTATAATCTGTAAGTAATGTCATATCATTTTGCATTAAATTATACCAAAATTCTGGATCATGTTCATAAGGATAATTTTCATATATAAATTGTTGATGTATTTTTTTAGTCCTAAAGTTTGCTAATATATATTCTTTCATATACTCAAGTGTAGGCGTATCAGAATCTTCTGAACCACTTGATGCTGGCTTTTCTGGAACAACTATATCCGCTTCATCAAAATTATCTATTACTGTTGATCTTTCTTCAAGTCTATTAAACATTGGATTAACTGGTAGTAATGCTACATATATTACCAATACAATACATATTGGAAGGTACGGCTTTATTTTGAACTTTTGCTTTTGTATAAAGGCAACAAATAGAAGAGCAAATATTGTATATACAAACACTATAATTACACCAAAAACTGCAACTCTTGTACATAATAGAATTAAAGCAAATATGTTACAAATAAGTGTAAAGCAGTTTAGAAAATTAAATTTCCTAAATACCAAGTAAATAGCAAATGGCAAATACATAATAAGTACCGCGCCTATTTGATTTCCATACTCAAAAAGTCCTCTAGAAGCTAATTCTAAGTAGGAATAATTAGAATTAGAATCAAACCATTTAAAGAAGTTAGCTTCAATTTTTTTATCACTATAATTTCCATAAGAAAATCCACAGAAATTACTTATGATTATAACTAACGAAATTATTAAAATTAATGTTGTTATAATTAATTTAACATCTTTTTTAGATAATTTAGCTTTGTATAAAGAATATATAAGCATAAGGGGTGAAATCATCTTTACAAAATACAATGCTTCTTTAAAAATGGAATAACCAAAGTTTCCAGAAACTAGAGAGTGAAAGTGCAAAGCATTAATATGATGAAATACAAAATATATTCCGTACGATAGCGGGATATATTAGCAATAAATATTTTTTCTTGTTTTTAGAAGTAATAAAGTAATATGCAAATATTGCAAAAACAAGTATTACCCTAATTAAAGTTGATATAGAATTATAAAAATATGTCATATCAAATACAGGTTGTATAATAAAAAAAACTATTAAAATCTTTTTTATTATACTGTCAAATTTTTCTGAATCAATTTTTTTCATATAAATCTCCATTTTTTAGTTTATTTTAACTTTCATATTTTATAATCAAAACGGCAATTTGTCAATCACAAAAAAATGATAAAAATGCCGAAAAAAGTTGATTTATCAGGTAAAAGTATGATATTATAAGTATTGTGAAAAATTAAGTAAAAGGAAGAAAAAATGGAAAAAATTAAAGTAATGACAATATTTGGTACTAGACCAGAAGCAATAAAAATGGCTCCATTGGTAAAAGAACTTAAGTCAAGAGAAGAGATTGAATGTATTGTTTGTGTTACAGCACAACACAGGCAAATGCTTGATCAAGTTTTGGATGCTTTTGAAATAAAACCAGATTTTGATTTAAATATTATGAGTCAAGGACAGACTTTAAGTGATATTACAAGTAGGGTATTAAAAGGACTAGAGAATATAATTAAAGAAATAAAACCTAATATTATTTTAGTACATGGAGACACAACTACAACGTTTGCAGGAGCACTCGCAGCATTTTATAACCAAATAGATATAGGACATGTTGAGGCAGGACTTAGAACATGGAATAAGTATTCTCCATATCCAGAAGAAATGAACAGACAAATGGTTGGTGTTATGGCAGATATGCATTTTGCTCCAACAGAGAATAGTAAACGTAGTTTATTAAGAGAAGGAAAAAAAGAAGAGAACATATATGTTACTGGAAATACTGCAATAGATGCGCTGTCAACAACAGTAAAAGAAAATTATAAACATCCAATATTTGATTGGTTAGAAAATAATAGATTAATATTACTTACTGCTCATAGAAGAGAAAATTTAGGGGAACCTATGAGACACATGTTTAAAGCAATAAAGAAAGTAGTAGATGAACATGAAGATGTTAGAGTAGTATATCCAGTTCATTTAAATCCAAGAGTTAAAGAAGTTGCAGATGAAATTTTAGGAAATGATGATAGAATAAAATTAATAGAACCACTTGAAGTAATAGATTTTCACAATTTCATAAATAAATCTTACATAATACTTACAGATAGTGGAGGAATACAGGAAGAAGCACCTTCATTAGGAAAACCAGTATTAGTTCTAAGAGACACAACAGAAAGACCAGAGGGAATAGATGCAGGTACATTAAAACTTGCAGGAACAGATGAAGAAACTATTTATAGATTAACAACAGAATTACTAGACAACAAAGAAACTTATGAAAAAATGAGTAAAGCTTCAAATCCATATGGAGATGGAAAGGCAAGTAAAAGAATAACAGATGAAATAATAAAAAGATATTATAAAAAATAAGGGAGATAAAGAAATGGTTATTAATCAATTAATGGCTATACTATTGCCAGGAATAGTATATTTAAAAGCATATGAAAAATTTTCAAAGAAAGAAACAAAAGGAGAAGAAAGTATAAAAAAATATTTAATAGGTACGATGATTATAAATATGATTATATATTCAATAATGATATATGGATTAAGAACACCGCTATTTATTTTTACTAATCAATTTACATTAAAATATTTGTTATTAGGTATCGTTGTTGCGATAGCATTTGCTATGATAGAAAAAGTTTGCGAAAAAGATGTAGAAATTGAGTTGGAGGTAGAACGTAACAATGAGAAAAAAAATTAGCATAGCTATAATGATAATTGTACTACTGTTGTCATCGGTAATGATAGTTGGTTCTAATTATTATTCACGAGAATATGCTCAGCAAGAATTTGACCAAATATTGTTCTATATATTTAATGGTGTTGGAGGTACAGCTCAAAGCGTAGTAAAAGAAGTTATAACAAGTAATATTGTACCAGTAATAATAGCATTTGCAGTATTATTATTTTTAACAAAATCAAAATCTAAGAAAACAATTTTTTTAAAATTAAGATTTAAAAGTAAAAAAATTAGAATTCAGTTATTTCCAATAAAAGTAATTGTTAACCACAAAATAATATACACAATAGTTGTGCTAATAATTTCTATAATAGCAACAATAAAAGGATTTAAGATTGATAAATACATAAAACATAATGTAGAAACAACAAATATTTATGAAGAACAATATGTTGATGGAAACATAATAAGCATAACTTTTCCAGAACAAAAAAGAAACTTAATATTTATTTCAGTAGAGAGCATGGAGACAACATTGTGCTCTAAAGAAAATGGTGGAGGATGGGAATACTCAATTATTCCAGAACTTGAGCAATTAGAATTAGATTATATCAATTTTTCTAATACAGATAAATTAGGTGGTCCATCAACTGTTTATGGAACTGCCTTTACATCGGGTGGTTTGGTAGCAGAAACAGCTGGAATACCTTTGGTTACACCAGCATATAAGAATAATGATAACACGTACTATGGTAGAGGAGAATACTTAAAAAATGCGTATACTCTAGGAGATATTCTAGAAAAAGAAGGTTACAATCAAGAAATAATGATGGGCTCAGAGGGAGAATTTGGAGGCAGAGCTCAGTACTTTACTACAAATGGAAATTACAAAATTTTCGACTATAATTATGCAGTATCAACAGGAAAAATGACTGCAGAAGAACGCCAATGGTGGGGATTTACAGACGATAAATTATTTGCATGGGCAAAAGAAGAAATTTCTGCACTTGCAAATGAGGACAAACCATTTAATATACTAGTACAAACAGCAGATACTCACTTTGTAGATGGATGGCTTAGTGATAAAGCAGAACAGGAATATCCAACACAGTATGAGAATGTACATGCATATTCATCAAAATCTATATATGAGTTTGTTAACTGGGTACAGGAACAATCATTTTATGAGAATACAACAATAGTAATATTAGGTGATCATTTGGGTATGCAAAGTGAATTTTATAAAGAGCATATTGAGCCAGATTATGAAAGAACAGTGTATAATGTTATTATAAATTCAGCAATAGAAGCAACAAATACCAAGAATAGAGTATTTAATACAATGGATATGTTCCCAACAATACTGGCTAGTATGGGAGTTACAATAGAGGGAAATAGAATAGGTTTAGGAACAAATTTGTTTACGGGTGATAAGACTCTTATGGAAGAACTTGGAAAAGAATACTTCATATCAGAAATGGATAAAAGATCAAACTTTTATAATAATGTGATATTAGGTGAAGATTATTATTTGACAAGAAATGCGGTTGGTGGAGAATAAAGTAACTAGTAAAGAGGAAAAAATGAAAAAAAATTTGCTATTGATAATCAATCCCAATTCGGGAAAAGGAAATGTAAAGAAAAAAATAAAAAAACTTATCCAAAACTTCGAAAAATTGGACTATGTGATAAATAAGGTGTATACTGAAAAAGGAGTTTCTATAAAGGACAAAGTAGAAAAATATTTAAATGAAACAGATTTAATAGTATGTTGTGGAGGAGACGGAACATTAAATGAAACTATTAATATGATAGTTAATTTAGATATTCATAAACCTTTAACTTTTGTACCATTAGGTACGATGAATGATTTTTCGAAAATCTTAGGAATTTCAAAGAAAACTTTATTTTCAGTTAGAAAAGATAAGGATTTAAAATTAATAAATTCTGATGTAGGAGAATTTAACGGACGTTATTTCAACTATGTGGCTGCATTTGGAGCTTTTTCGGAGGTGTCCTATGAAACACCACAAAGGTTGAAAAACTTACTAGGAAAACTTGCATATTTTATGATTGCTGCCAAATATATAACAAGAATAAAACCATATGATGTAAAAATTGAGTATGATGGAAAAGTTGAAGAGGGACAATTTATATATGGTGCAATAAGTAATTCTAGGTCAATAGGCGGATTTAAATGGTACAAGAAGGTAGATCTAAAGCTAGATGACGGTAAGTTCGAAATGCTATTTGTAAGAAAACCTCGCGGACCTATAAAATTCATAAATACACTGATTTTATTATTAAGAAGAAAATATAAAGAACCTTATTTTATATATGCTCAAACTGGAAATGTTAAAATAACAACAAAAGAAGATGTTAAATGGACATTAGATGGAGAAGGTATGGACGGAACAAAAGAGGTGGCAATTAAAAATATAAATAAACGTGTTACATATGCAATACCACATAACAAACCAAAGAACAAATAAGAATTCAAATATTTTATGAAAATATAGGAGAGAAGTATATGAAAAAGTTATCAATAGTAATACCAATGTATTATGAAGAAGAAGTTGTAGATGAGTGCTACAACAGACTAGAAAAGGTTTTAAATGCCCTGAAAGATTACGACTATGAAATAATATTTGTGAATGATGGAAGTAAAGATAAAACATTAGAACTATTAACCACAATAGCAGATAAAAATAAGAAAGTAAAAATAGTTTCATTTTCAAGAAACTTTGGACATCAAGCTGCTGTTACAGCTGGATTGCAGTACGTAACAGGTGATGTAATTCTTATTATAGATGCGGACCTTCAAGATCCACCAGAATTAATCCCAGATATGTTAAAATTATGGGAAGACGGAAACGAAGTAATTTATGGAGAAAGAAAATCAAGAGAAGGGGAATCTGTATTCAAACTATTTACAGCGAGTATGTTCTATAAAACACTAAATGCATTATCAGATGTGGAAATACCAAAAAATACAGGAGATTTTAGATTAGTAGATAGAAAAGTAGTAGACACAATAAATGCAATGCCTGAGCATAATAAATTCTTAAGAGGCTTATTTAGCTGGGTTGGATATAAACAATATGCGTTTAAATATGAGAGAAAAGAACGTTTTGCAGGAGAAACAAAATATCCATTAAAGAAAATGTTGAAATTAGCTGGAGATGGAATAATAGGATTCTCAACAAAACCACTTAAAATGCTTGGAGGATTAGGAATATTATCAATCTTCATATCATTTATAGTTTTAGTATATGCAATTTTATCATTCATATTTGGATGGGGAAATCTTACAGCTGGATGGACATCTTTAATGGTTGCAATAACATTCTTTGCAGGTGTTCAACTATTAGCATTATGGATACTTTCAGAATATATTGGTCGTATTTATGATGAATCAAAGAAACGCCCTCAATATATTGTTGACAAGACTTTTAACATTGATAAATAATTTGTAATAAGTCTGCCTCATCTTGCTGGATTTTATATATTTTTTTCGTGCTTTAGTCGAGAAAAAATATATAAAATCCACGTGAGGCTACTTTAAACACAATAATATAAATTCAAATCAAATGATTAAGGGGAGTACAAAATGGAAAAATTAAAAGAACTTTATTTAAAGTATAAAGAAATAGTTAATTATCTAATAGTTGGAGGACTTACAACTTTAATTTCGCTTGTGGTGTATTATGGAGCAGTATTTACATTTTTGAATCCAGATAATGCGATACAATTACAAATAGCTAATATTTTATCATGGGTGGCAGGAGTAACATTTGCATATTTTACAAATAGAAAATTTGTATTTGAAAGCGAAAATCCAGACAAAATAAAAGAAGCTACAAAATTTGTAGGATCAAGAATATCAACACTATTATTAGATATGCTAGTAATGTTTGTAGGAACAACACTACTAGGCTTTAACGATAAAATAATAAAATTAGTATCACAAGTACTAGTAATTGTAGGAAATTACTTGATAAGCAAACTATTTGTTTTTAAAAAGTAATTGTTATACAAAAAAAGACCATCTGTTTAGAAGGTCTTTTTTATATTCGTTTATTTTGTATCTATTTTATTTACAGTTTCATCATCATCAATTTTCTTTAAAAAATCCTTTGAACCAATTGCTGCTATTGCAACAATCATTAATGCAAATGATATAGATTTCCAAAAGCCACTTTCTAATAGAATAATTGCAAACATTCCAACTGCAGCACTAAAAGCATATATGATGAATACTGCTTGCTTTTGAGTATATCCTTTTTTCATTATTTTGTGATGTAAATGCTCTTTGTCTGCTTTAAATATTCCTTTTACAGATTTTGTTTTAATTAATCTTCGAATAATAGCTAAACCAGTATCTAGTAAAGGAAATGCGAATACAAGTAATGGTGCAACAATTACTATAGCTGTGTATGTTTTTGCCATACCAAGTATTGAGATTATGGACAGAGTAAATCCTAAGAAATTAGAGCCAGTATCTCCCAAAAATGTTTTTGCAGGATTAAAGTTAAATGGTAAAAATCCCAATATTGCTCCTGCAAGTGCAGTAACTAATATTATTGAAACCATTGGAGAATTATTTAATGCAAAAATCATTAGTAGCGAAATACAAGATATAAGTGAAATACCACTAGATAAACCATCCAAACCGTCAATTAGGTTAATTGCATTTGTGATACCAACTATCCATATTATAGTTATTGCTATAGAAAATATTTCCTCTGTTATGTAAGTATTTAAGAAAGATGCGAACATAATTCTATCTATTCTAACACCTGCAAGTGTAACAAGCACTGCTGCTATAGTTTGTCCAAGTAATTTAACAAAAGGATTTATGCCCTTTGAATCGTCAAATATACAGAAAACCATTAGTACTACAATTCCAGCAAATAATCCAAGTAACTTTGTATAATATTGATTATAATCAGTTAAATTGATAGTGCCTTCAAAAGACATCATTATCAAAAGATAAATAACAGAAACAGCAAATCCAGTAATAATAGCTAAACCACCTAATCTAGGCATTGGCTTTTTGTGGATTTTTCTGGCTTCTTTTGGTATGTCTACGGCACCTATTTTTTTTGCTAAACGTATTGTATAAGGTGTAATAACATATGCAGTTATAAATGCTAATAAAAAAGCTATTGCTATATCTCCCCACATATCGAGTTCTCCTTTAAATTTTCTATTAGTAATTTTATATTGAAATGCTGATTTTGTCAATCTTTATTGAAAAAATAGACCTTTCGATTCTTAATAAATTTATACATATAATAGAATACATATAAGATATTCTCATTATCAAAACCGACTATGCTAAATAATAATAAAGGGAAATAAAACGTTATAAATAGGCCAATTTTGATGTTTATAGAGAAGGGAAATATGTTAATCAATACGAGTACAAGAATTGCCCAAATAACATTAAAAACTGCTGTTGAATAGTCCATTAAACCAAATAGTTTGTTTTTATAATTATAATTTTGTGGAATAATAAATTTTATTTTGAAACACCTCCTTTAAATATGCTAAACATACTAACACTTGTGAAATTAACATCAGAAGATAAACCACCCATAAAGTCTCGCATAAAAGAATTTGCTTTTACTAGAGTAAATATAATACCAAATTGTATTAACTCCCTGATAATTAGATTTTCATTAAAGCTAATTGAAAAATAAATTACTAAAATTAGAGCAATAAGAACTTGCAAGAATAACATAGAGAGAAAATTCTTTAGCCATGACTTAAAGAACCAACTAGTCTTAGCGTTTGCGAGAGACAAAATTGCAAAAGGTGATAATAAAACAAAAACTTTTATCATAACAAATCTTATAGCATAGGAAATGATTAAAGTAATGAAACTTATAGAGATCAGACTTTTAAGCAATCCATCAAAGCTAAATAAATTGAATAGTCCGTCCAGAAAGAAGTTTTGAGGATTCAAATTATTAATAAGAGATACAAATGAGATTTCAATTTCTAAGGAAGATGATGCAAGAAGTTTAACTAATTCTGCAACAGAAGAAACAAGAAAGATAATAAGATTGCAAAAGAACAGACTTCCATTGATAGCAAGAGAACATAGGAGCAATTTAAAGATAAATTGAAGAGGATTTTCCACCTGTGTAAAAGTGAGATGAGAAAGCAAAAGCGAAATACTATAATAAATGATAAAACCATAAATTAATGAATTGCAGATAAGCAAAATTCCAGAACTAAAATTGGTTCCAATCAACATTTCTAAATCTTCAGTAATTGATGTATCAACAAAAGCAAGACTATCAAATACAGATATTATGCTTGTGTAAATCGAAGATAGGACATTTGCTAAAATCTTATTTATTGCTGCTATAATGTGGCTGGAAACAATAACATCAATATTAATCACCTCCTACAATTTCTTCAGCAGTTACAAGAAGTTTGATAGTTGATAAAATTAAGTCAATACATAAAATAAATGCATATGAGAACAGGCTTCCACGTATAAGTTTTTTTCCTGTTCTAATTCTTTCTTCATCTCCAAAGCTGAACTTTTTCATAAAAACACCAGTACCAACTGCTACTGCTGCAGCAGGAGTAGCTATACGTAAAAACCAAGACTTGATTTTTTCAAATGCACTAGTAATTGTATTTACAAGTTTTGGATATGCACCATAACTTGTAAGTGATAAGCAATTTAAAATGATTACAACTAAAAACATTATGTAATAAATATAATAAAATTTTTTCATATAAACCTCCATAAATTAAATTATTTTATATTTTGATTTCTTAAAATCATTTTGCCCCTCAGAAAAATATGGTTTCATTTTTAATTTTTGAGGAGGGATAACTTTATATCCGTTTGAAAGGAAAGCAAGACACGAGAAAGCTTCTAGTTCCTGAGTAAAGAACTTTGTATCATACACATATTCTAGACTAACAGAAGTGCTAATACTTTCAGAAACATTAGACCCCTTAGAACTTAAAGAGTTAGTTAGATAATTATAATTTGTTTCTTGTGCGTTTTCAGATATGCTCTTAGAAATTTTAGTTTTATCCTCTTTACCAATCTGCTTTTGAGCACTTTCTATAGTAGAAGAATCGTCAGTTCTAAACCACAGTTTGTTAATTAAATTTTGAGTTATGGCATTAACTACAGGCTGGTTTTTTAAAGAATTTAAAAGAGAAGTATAACTTTGAGTTGCAACAATATTAATACATTTTGCTTCTCGACTTTGAGCAAAAAAATCTGCATCAGTAGCTGTTACATATTCATGAAATTCATCAGAAATAAAAGCACAAGGTTTAGCGATTCCTTTTGATAGTTGGGCAAGAACTTCAGACTGAAAATCTAATTTTAAATATGCTGCTATGAACTTTGATAGATTCTTATACAAAGCAATATTCATGTTTAATACAACAATTTTTCCATCTTCAATAACTTCTTTAAATCCACTAAAATTAAGATTTTCTTTTTCAGGGGAAAATGTTTTTAAAACATCATAATCAGAAATAAATATGTTCGTCATACGAGATATTTCGGATTTTAAAATAGAAAAAACACGAGAATCTAAATTTTTGAATTCATCTTCAAAAAAACTAATAGCAGAGTATAGGTCATAAACTTCATTATCTGAGAACTTGCCAGATAAAAATAAACCTTTTAAATATGCAACTTTTTCTTCATAATATTCATGAGAATTAATTAACTTATGTAATTCTGTAAAAGTAACATATCCATTATTGTACAACCTGCAAAGTTTAATACACTCAGCTAAAATATTCTCAGCTGTATCTAACCAATACGATTCACTATTTTCTGGAGAGAAGAGCATTAGAATTGTTTTTAGTCTATTTGCAAGCACGTTTGGTTTTAAGGTAGGTTTATCTAATGGGTTATAAGTTATTCCACCTCCGAGCTCAATTACCCTTAAATCGGAAATTCTGCCACAAGCAAGGGCATATTTTTTTACCTGATTATAGTAATTACCTTTTACATCTAAAATAAGCATACCAATTTTATGAGAACCGTGATAAGTTATTTGCATTAATTGTTCGGTAAAGGGGTACATTGCAGAGCTAGTTTTACCACTGCCTATGGTTCCAGTTATCAAAATATTTTGATATAATCCATTTTCATTTAAATATACAGGTTCGTTATTTGATGACTTTCCAATATACAAATTCAGATCACTTAATGATGTAATTGATTGATTTGTTTTTGAGGGATTAACTTTTCTAAAGGATTTATTTTTAGTAATAAAAGTAAAAATAATATTAGAACAAATTAATGAAGAAAAAATAAAAGTTATTACATAAAAGAATTTTAAATATTTCCAAGCATTTGGAGCTCGAATACAAATATCAAAAGGATAAATGGCATAGGGGATAATTACAGAATCAGAACAAAATAATGGGGAAAAATAAAAGCTAACTAATATCAATAAAATAAGGGTAAAAAATAACATGAATAAACATCGGAGTAATAATTTCAAAATAAACCTCCTAATCTAAATTTTTTAATTTAAGTTTGGAACCTTGTAAAGAATGAAAGATGTGCATTTCAAAAAAAGAATAAATTGAATAAAAAGTTATAAAAAGATTAATAATAAAAGATAAAAAAAACACATGAACTAAATTTTCTAACTTACACTCACCGCCTTTCAAATTTTTATCATTCTACTATAATTTTACAAAATTGTCTATACTTTTAATAAAAATTATGATAAAATATTAAATGAACTATAAAGAGATAGGAGGATCAAAATGATAGAGAAAACTACTAAAATAGGAGAACTTTTAGAAATAGCACCAGAAAAAGCAGAAATATTATTACAAGCAGGAATGCATTGTTTAGGATGTCCAGCATCTCAAGCTGAGACAATAGAAGAAGCATGCGAAGTACATGGAATAGATGTAGATGAATTATTAGAAAAAATTAATAAATAAATTAAAATTGAGGTTGTATAACCTCTTTTTTCTTTAGTAAGAACTCGTGAAATTGCTTAAAATATTGAAATAATGTATAATAGTAGTAATAGTGGAGGTTTTTATGAGTATAGAAAATGAATTGAAATTAATTCCACATGATGGTGGGACAAGCAAATCAAGCATTCTTGAAGTATTAAGGGACAATGGATACAAAATAAATAGTACACCCAAAATGGTTCCAATAGATGATATATATTATGATAATGAAAATAGAAATTTACTAAATAACGGAAGCAGCTTGAGAATCAGAAGAAGCAAAGGAAAAATATTAGTCACATACAAGATAAAACTTCCAAGTTCAGAAAATGTTCAATATAAACAAAGAGACGAGTTTGAAGAAGAGATACCTTCTGAATACATAAAACAAAATGGAGAAGTTTCAATAGAAGATGCAATAAGAGTTTTAAAAGCAAAGAATCCAGATTTAGAGCTTCCTACAGGATTACAAAGAGTTGTACATGTAAGAAATAATAGAAATAAAATAAATGTTGAAACTCCAGATGGAAGTATAATAGAAGTTGCATTTGATGACTTATATGCTTTTGATGAATATGGTAATAGATTTGATATGAAAAATGAGATGGAATTTGAGACTCTATCAGGAAATCCAGATAATTTAAATGCCATATATGAATTAATAAATTCTAAATTTGATGTTGAAAAAAATGATATTCCAAAATATGCAAGAGCCGTAAAAGAAATGATAGAACAAAAACAAAATATGAGCTTAGAAGAAATAACATTATGTGCTATGCTAAGCGATATTATAGGAACTAGAGAGTTTAATCAATTAAAATATAAGGGACAAATATTACATGATTACAGAGTTCCTATGCCAGATAATCTTGACCTAGAAAATTTTAAAGATCCAAATTATCTTATAAGCAAAATATCAGCCGTAAAGAGAGTAAAGAGATACAATCCAGGAAGAATAAAAAATTTGGAAGAGATGTTTTCATGCTACTTTTCAGACATGAGCTATCAAGATATAGAATATAAATTAATAAAATTTTTAAATGAATATTACCATGATGATGACCAAGCTATAACAAATAGATTATCACATTCTCAACAAGTAATGTTGATAACAGGATTAATAAGTAGAAGTAGAGAGATATCAGAACAAGAAAGAAAACCATTGTTATGTATGGTTTCTGCATTAATCCATGATATAGGACATGTACCAGGTGCACATCCAACAGAAGCATTATTAGGATCATTAGATGGATTTTTCTCACATGAATCAAATGGCAGAACAGTTGTAGAAAGAATAATTACAGACGATATGGAGTATATAGTAGATACAATAAAACAATATTGCAACTCAGTTGGACAAAGCTATTCAGATGATAAAATAAGAGAAATGATATTAAAAAACAAGATACAATTAAAAAAATCAATAGAGTCACACAGCAGAACAAATAGCGAAAAAAGAGGAGAAGGTACGGTAGTTCAGCTACCTAGAGAAGCAGATAAGATATGTTATGGGATAAGTGATATGGTAGATATAATAAAAAGAACAAATAGAACAGGAGAACAACTACCAGAGGGATTCTTAACACAAGAATGGAAAGAAAAAACAATAAAAAAACTAGGTAAAGGATACGCAGAAAGAGAAGAAGTTATAAGAAAGAAGATAGAAGAGTTTGAAAAATTAATTCGTACAGGAAATTTTGGAGAATTAACTACAGAAATAGCAAACACAGTAAGAGAAAATGTAAATGATGGTAGAGTGTATTATGATGTTGAACAAGACACATGGGATATACTAAATGGAATGATAGACTATGTAAAAGGATTTAGAAAAACAGGAATTGTTGATAGCAGAAAAAAAGAATTTTCGCAAGCAGCAATGATTTTGGTTATAAAAACATTTAACGAAGCAATGGTACAAACTAATGGAAATGTTGAAGATGCATGGGAACTAGCATTGGCAGAAATAACTAGACACAATGATTTAGATGTACTTAATATGCTTAACGAAATGAGGGAACAATTTGAAAGTGAACCAGAAGGATTAAAAAAAGCCTTAAGCAAAGGAGGTATACTTGACCCAACTAACATAGAAAAGCTAGATAATGCAGACAGACAAATAAAAATACACCCTAGAGGAATGTTTGGACTAACAGAAATGTTACCATTCTTCGGAGAAGAATATAGAACGCCAAAGCCAGATAGGTTAAGAGATACATACTTTAGTAATGATGATGGCTTATCAGTTTGTTTAAGAGAATATGTAGGTACTGCAAGACAAGAATTAATAGTAAAACGTAAAAGAGAAAAAGGTGTAATGCAAGTAGAAAGAGAAAAGTTTGTAACTGAAGACTTAACTGGAATATCATTACCAGAATTAATTGAAAAATTTAATAATGAACATTCAGAATTCAACGTACAAATACCAAATACAACATCAAAATGCATGTTAAACACAATACGAACAACAGCTGAAAACGAAGATGGAGTGGCATTAAGAATAGATAAAACAACGATAATGGGAGAATCTGGCAGAAGAATTCCAATGGAAGACACAATAGAAATAGAATGTAGTAGTAGAGACAGAATGAAAAAAGCTAGAGCACAACTATTAGAATTTTTAGAATTAATGGGAATAAATCCTCAAACGGTTCTTACAAAGAGGACGAAAGAAGAAGAAGCAATGGATATCATAGGTAAAACTTACGATGGTCGATAAAATCAAAATATAATTTGAAAGGGAGTAATTATATTGATAATTACTCCCTTTTATGTTAGTATACCAATTAGAAAATTATAATTTAAAGGAGTGATATAATATGGCAATGTGGAATCCATGGAGAGGATGTAAAAAATGTAGTGATGGCTGTTTACATTGCTATATTCATAAAGGAGATTCAAAAAGAAATATAAATACTAATGAAATTATAAAGACAAAAGACTTTGAAAAACCAATAGAAAAATTAAAAAATGGCAATTATAAAATGAAATCTGGAATGGTATATTTATGTTTTTCTACGGATTTTTTTATAGAAGAAGCAGATGAATGGAGACCTGAATGCTGGAAAATGATTAAAGAAAGGCAGGATTGTACTTTTTTATTTCTAACAAAAAGAATTGATAGATTTATGAAATGTA
>CAYMDN010000007.1:0-50080 GCA_964389545.1 uncultured Clostridium sp.
TATTATGATTAACATCAAGAATGGCTTTATTTAGCCACTTTTAGTCCCTTTTGGTTTTATTTAGTTTAATGAAAAATGACTAAATAAGACTAAAAAAACTAAATAAAACTAAACAAACAAAAAAAGTTTGTGACCGAATTCGTGTAAAATTCGTGTAATGAAAAAATGGAGGATTTATGGATAAAAATAAAAAGGTAAATGATTTTTCTAATGATGATGAAATTTTAGAAATATTAGAAGATTTTGCAAAAGAAGTTATACCAGAATAGAATAAAAAGAAATACATTGAAAACAAGTTTTAGACTTGTTTTTTTTATGCAAAAAATTAAAATGAAAGGAGTGGTAAGATGTGTCAAAATGCATAGCAATAGCTAACCAAAAGGGAGGAGTTGGAAAAACTACTACTGCATTTTCATTAGGAGTAGCATTAGCAAACGAAGGAAAGAAAGTTTTGTTAGTAGATGCAGATCCTCAACGGAGATTTAACAACATATATGGGTTTTTATGATTTAGATAATATACCAGTAACAATTTCAACCTTATTGGAAAGATATATTGATGATGAAAAGATATGTCCAGAACAAGCAATATTACATCACGAAGAAAAAGTTGACTTAATACCATCGAATTTGAATTTAGCAATGACAGAAGTCAATTTAGTTGGTGCAATGAGTAGAGAATATGCAATGAAAAATAGTCTTAATGAAATAAAAAATTTATATGATTATATAATAATTGATTGTATGCCATCATTAAGTATGTTAACAACAAATGCGTTAGCAACGGCAGATGAAGTAATTATTCCAGTTCAAAGTCAATATTTATCAGCTAAAGGTATGGGAAATTTATTAAAGACAATATCTAAAGTAAAAAGACAGATAAATAGAAAGTTAGAAATCGGTGGAATATTATTAACACTTGTAGATAAAAGAACTAAACTTCCTAATACCATAAAAAGTGAATTGGAAGAAAATTATGGAGAGATAGTTAAGATATATGATACACAAATACCTTCTACTATTAAAACTGCAGAGTCTACATCAAAAGCTAAAAGTATTTTTGCCTATGATAAAAATAATAAGGTCGCAGTAGCTTATTCTGAATTTGCAAAGGAGGTGCTAAAAGATGACAGACAAAGGAGCAAAAATGCACTTACCAAAAGTTACACTAGATGAATTTCTTTCTACACAAGAAGAAAGAGATAGTAAGAATTTTGAAAAAATACAGAATATTTCAATAATGGAAATAACAAATTTTCCAAATCACCCTTTTAAAGTAAGAGATGATGGGAAAATGTTTGAAACAATGGAAAGTATAATGAAATATGGAGTATTAGTACCTGCAATTGTTAGACCTAAAAATGGTAAGTATGAAATGGTATCAGGACATAGAAGAAAAAGAGCTTGTGAACTTGCTAAAATTAAAGAAATTCCGTGTATAGTCAGAAACTTAACAGATGATGAGGCAACAATTATAATGGTTGATAGCAATTTGCAAAGAGAAGAGATATTACCATCAGAAAAAGCGTTTGCCTATAAAATGAAACTTGATGCAATAAAAAGACAAGGACAAAGAAACGATTTAACTTCTACACCAGTGGTGGAGAAGTTATCAATTGAAATAATTGCAAAACAGGTTGGAGAGAGTAGAGAACAAGTAAGAAGATATATAAGACTGACTGAACTGATACCAGAATTATTAAAAATGGTTGATGAGGGGAGAATAAAATTAAGACCAGCAGTTGAAATATCATATTTAACAAAAGATGAACAACTAGATTTATTAGATGCAATTGAATGTTTAGAGTCGACTCCATCACACGACCAAACGATTAGAATGAGAAAGAAAAGTGAAAATGGAGAATTAACAACAGATGAAATAAATAGAATTATGGAGGAAGAAAAACCTAATCAAAGAGAACAAATTAAGTTCAAATATGAAAAAGTAAAAAGTTATTTTCCAAAAGGTTATACGGTAGAGAAAATGCAAAATGTTATAGAAAAGTTATTGCAGAAATATCAACTGCAATGGCAAAAAGCGAAAAATTCAAAAGATGATATGCGATAATGTATATACAGTAAAAGAATTGTATATACATTTTTTATTTCCCCTTCCTTACAATCTATCCCCTTATACTAGCTATATACTAACTGAAAGAGAATATATATAATATATTATAAATATATAATTGCAATAAAGATAAATATATTATAAAATAAATGCAACAAAGGGGGAATAAAGATGATTAGGTTAGTTATTTTAACAATTCTGTTTATTTCAAGTTTTAGTTTTGGAGCAGTCAATGAAAATTTGGATAAGGTAATGGAGAGTCAAAAAAATATTTCGATAAAAAATACAATAACAAGTGAAGATGTTAATAAAAAACAAACAGAGCAGAAAAATAATAACCAAACAACAGAAAATACAAGCAAACCTGTAGGAAATACACAAAGTTCAAACAATAATAAAACAAATCAAACACAAAGTAATAAAGATACAACAACACAAAATAACGAAAACAAAGTAACGCAAAGTAATACAACACCAATGCCTACACCAACTCCAAAACCTACTGTTCAAGTTCCTAAATGTGAAGGAAATAAACACGGAATTGAAACAGGAAACTCTGGAAGATGGTTTAATACAGAGTCAGAAGCAATAGCGATTTATGATGCAGAAATAAAAAAATGGGGGGACAAATGGACAAGTGGAGAGATTGATAAAAGCACATATTTGAAAAACTGTCCATCTGGCTACGAAGATTGGAGTTGTCCATATTGCCATAAATGGACTATAAACTTTTATTACAGATAAGATAAAATAAAAAATAAATAAGATAGAAAGAGCAAGTATTAGGGTACTTGTTCTTTTTTGTTAGGAGGAATTTTAAATGTTAAAAAATATATTAAAAAAAATAACACTTATTATGCTTATAATATTAACAATATTTAGTAGAGTAGGAACAATATTTGCTATTTCAGGGAGTGGAACAGCGACTTGGAATGCTTTTGAACAGTATAACTCATCAGTAAAGACAACGGATTATTCAACAGAATCTATTTATGGAATAATGATGAGAAGTATGAAAAATATAAGCACAGGAGAAATTGTAACAGTATTTTGTGCTCAACACGGAGTAGATATGCAGACTCGGAGGAACTTTCACAGGAGAATATTATAATCCAACAGATATACTAACAAAAAAAGTAGCAAAAATTGCATATTTCGGTTGGTATTCAAAATATGGGAAATATGCTGACTATAGTACAATATTTCAACACAAGTATGAGTATGTATTTACACAACAGTATATATGGGAGGCATCAGGACAAAGTAATGCAACATTTAGAGATTCTAGTGTTCAAGCACAATATGTTGCTTTCAAACAAGAAATAGACACAAAAATGGCGAATATACAAAAAGAACCTAGTTTTTCAGGAGAAACTATAACATTAAACGCAGGAGAAACTATCACACTTACAGATACGCTTGGAGTATTAGCAAGTTATACATCTATGAATAAAAATATAGATGGTGTAACAATTATTCATAATACAGGAGAAAATGTAATGACAATTACAGTAGATGACAATTGTTCTATAAGCAATTTGCTAATAACAAATGAAATGTTTAAGAATTGGGGGCTTGTGAAAGAAATAACTAAAGATAAAGGTACAACAGTTTATTTTTCATTTAATCCAACAGTACAAGACCAAATATATTCTCTAGATTATAATGATCCAGTTTCATTGGTTTTAGATTTAAAAATTAACCTTTTAGGAAATTTAGAACTATCAAAAGTAGATTTACAAAATAATTTAATTGACGGAGCAAAGTTTAGAGTAATAGGCGAGAATTTTAATCAATTAGTAACCGTTACAAATGGAAAAATTAAACTTGATGGATTAAAAAAAGGCACATATACAGTACAAGAAGAAATTGCACCAGAGGGGTATGTTTTAAATAGTGAAGTATATACAGTAGAAATTTTGTCAAATCAAACAACTAATCAAGTAATTACAAATAAAGAGCCACTAGGAACAATTAGAATTGCAAAAAATGATATAGAAACAGGAACAAAAGCACAAGGAGATAGTACATTAAATGGTGCAATATATGAATTATATGCTAATGAAGATATTTATAATAAATCAAAAACAGTAAAATATTACACAAAAGGAAATTTAGTAGCAACAAGAACAACGAATGATAAAGGGGAAACAGAAGATATAACAAATCTTCCACTAGGGAAATATTTAGTAAAAGAAACAGTATGTCCAGTAGGTTATTTATTAGATATAAATGAGTATGAAGTAAATTTAGAATATGTAAATCAAAATACAAGTATTATTTCAAAAACTGTTACAAGTTATGATGCAGTAAAGAAAATGCAAGTACACATATTTAAAAGTGGAATAAAAGAACAATCTGGAGAAGTAAAAGGATTAAAAGGTGCAGAATTTACGATAAAATTAAATTCAGATGTAGAAAAGGCATTGAATGTAGGATATACTTATTCAGAGATATGGAATGGAATAGATGAATATGGTAATTCTGTAACAGTTAATAAAAATAGAGTAGTAGAGGCACAAAAAATAGCACCAAATTACGATAAGATAACAACAGATGAGAACGGCAATGCATATACTACAAATAAATTACCTTATGGAAAATATATTGTAAAGGAAACAGTTACACCAAAAGATTTCCAAAGTGCAGAAGATTTTACATTTTCAATTACGCAAGATGAGAGTGAAATAAAAGAACTTGCTCAAAAGGTTAAACATATAGTCGTAAATAATGAGCAGTTAGAAACTTATATTAGATTAGTAAAAAAAGATAAAGAAACAGATAAAATAGTTACTTTAAGTTCTGCAACATTTGAAATCAAAGCTACAGAAAATATTTATGATAGAGGAACAGGAAAGATATTATATAAAAAAGGGGAAACTATTACACAGAAAGTAGGAAGTACAACTTATTCAACTTTTACAACAAATGCAGATAATATTATAGTACCAGATAATAGTTACAATACAAATAATGATAACAAAGGAACGGTAGTTACACCATTAACATTACCAGTAGGAAAATATGAAATAGTAGAAATACAAATTCCAGATGGATTTTTACAATTAGAAAATCCAGTACAATTCAAAATTGAAGGAATAAGAGATTATGATAAAGACAATGATGGAGATTACACCAAAGAAGTTGTAATAACAAACGAACAACCTAAAGGAAATTTAATTATACATAAATCAATTGTAAAAAACGAAAATGTAGATACAGATGTGTTTAATGTTACTGATTTAAGTGAAATTCAATTTAAGTTAAGTGCAAAAGAAGATATTATCAATAAAGCTGATGGTAGAGTAATTTACAAAAAAGGACAAGAAGTAAAAATATTTAATGTAGACAAAGATGGAAACTATGAAATAACAGATTTGCCTATAGGAAAATATGAATTACAAGAAATTAAAACATTAAATGGACTTGTATTAGATGAAACAATTTATGATGTTATATTTATACAACAAGATATAACAACAAAGATTTATACAGAAATTAAAGAGATTTCCAATAATACAACAACATTTGAATTTTCAAAAACAGATATAACAGGAGATAAAGAACTTGTAGGAGCAAAATTAAGCGTTTTAGATAAAAGTGGAAATGTTGTAGATAGTTGGATATCTGGAGAAAGAAGTCATAAGATAAGTGGTTTGACAGTTGGAGAAACTTATATTTTAAGAGAAGAAATTGCCCCAGATGGTTTTGTTAGAGCTACTGATATAGAGTTTAGAGTTAAAAACACAAAAGAAATTCAAAAAGTTACAATGATAGATAAAATTTTAGAAGTAGTAAAAACTGATTTCGCAACTGGAGAAGAATTAGAGGGAGCAGAAATACAAGTAATAGATGAAGATGGAAATGTTATTGATAAATGGGTATCTACAAAAGAGCCACATAAAGTAGTTGGATTAGAAGAAAATAAAAGATACAAATTAGTTGAAACAACTGCACCAGATGGATATGAAATAACAGAAGAAATAGAATTTACAGTAACAAAAGATAAACAAACACAAAGAATAGAAATGAAAGATAAACCAATTGTAAAAGATACTCCAAAAACACGGAGATGAAAGAAATATAATGCTTTTGATTACATTGCTTATAATATCTGCAATTGGATTAATATTTTTATTTATGTATAGAGTTATAAAAAGAAAAATAATAAAGAATTAAAGTGGCTTTTATAGACCACTTTAATTTTTTGAAAGCAGGTGGAAAATGATTAAATACACTACAAATAAAAAAAATAAAGTATTTAAAAAATTAAAGAAAATAAATATTACTACAGAAAAAGATATTTTGAACTTGAAAGTATCAGAATTAAAAAAAATAAAACAATTAGAAGAAAATCAAAATATAAGTATAAGTGATTTAGAAATAATATGGCTTATGCAGGAGGCAATAGAAAATAAAAGTTTATTAGAGTTTCTTATGAATGATGAATAAAAAGGGGGTGAAATATGGAAAATGGGTAGAGTTATAGAAACACGAGAACTTTATAAAGATACAATTAATGATATTACGAAAAGTGAAGATAAATGGCTATCGTTTTTAAAAAGTGCATCTTGGAATTTTAAGTATGATTTTGCAGACCAAGTTCTAATATATGCACAGCGTCCAAATGCGACTGCTTGTGCTGAAATGAAAGAGTGGAATAAAAAAGTACACAGATATGTAAATAAAAATGCAGATTATATATTGGTATTATCTAAAGATGAAAACAGTAAATTCCCATTTAGGTTAGTATTTGATGTGAATGATACAAACAATTTAAAAAATACACCATATAAACTGTGGGAAATAAGTCCAAAATATGAGAATGAAATAATTGAATCGCTTGAAGATAAATTTGGAGAAATAAGTAATAAAGAAAATTTAGCACAGGCAATACTTTTAACAGTATCAAATATGACAATAGATAATATTCAAGATTATGTAGTATCTATACAAAAACATAAACAAGGTAGTTTATTAGAAAAGATAGATGAAAATGAATTATACACAAAATTTTCAAATATAGTTTATTGTAGTGTTGCCACTATGATATTAAATAGATGTGGTATAAATCCAAAAGATTATATTTCAAAAAGTGAATATTCATTTATAAATCAATTCAATAATAGTGATGTAACTACAATACTTGGAACTGCTACAAGTGATATAGCAGAAATGGGGTTAAGAGAAATTGCAAGAACAGTAGTAAATTTAAGAACAAAAGAAAAAAATATAAATCGCACATTTGTTAAAAATCAACAACAAGAGTATTCTAATATTAAAGATAATGTCAAAGGAGGAGCTGATTATGATAGGAATAGAATACACGAAAATGGGAGATTACAATATGCCCAATATAGTAATGAAACAAGAGAATATACCAAATGGAAAATACGCAAGAATGAGACTAATATATTTGAAAAAATACCAGAAAGCAGAATACACAATACTATTGATGAACAAACAATTGAACAAACATCTAACAGAGATTCAAGAGAAAGTAACGAATATGGTACAACAAATAATAGAGAAAATGGCGAAACAGGATGGAGTGACAGAAGAAATGAAAATCAAAGACCAAATGAAATGGACAGGAATGATGAACAACTACAAGTTGATAGCAGAGGAACAAGCAGTGAGGGATTTGATTTACATTTAGAAATACTTACTGAAGAAGAGCAGAAACAAAAAATAGCAGAGGTAGAAAATACTTCTGCTTTTTATTTTACTCAAGAAATGATTGATAGTGTTCTACAAGAAGGAAGTCATGTTGAAAGTGGCAAGTTTAGAATATATGAGCATTTTAATAAATGTTTATCAAGTAAAGAAAATGCAGATTTTTTAAGGAAAGAATATGGAACTGGTGGCAGAAGCAAAGATAACAATGGTGTAGCAGAAGAACATGATTCAAAAGGAATTAAATTATCAATGGGATATGAAGATAATGCACCTACATTATTATTAAAGTGGACACAAGTAGAAAAAAGAATAAGAGAACTTATTAGTTTTAATAGATATTTAAGCGAAATAGAAAAAGATGAATATTTTGACTGGCTAGACGCAAATGATAGACCACAAGCAAATAAGGAAATAAGAAATCAGCTGAATGATGAGGAATATAAACTTGCAAGTAAGTTACATTCATTCATAAAAGATTATGACTTTTATAGTTATATAGATAATGTCCCTATGGGAAATACAGATGAAGAAAATATAGAACTAATAAGAGCAGATATAAATGATGAACTTAATATAAAAGATTATATTGATTTTTTTAAGTCTATTGTTGAAGATATAGATAACGATACAGAAGAATTATCATTAGCAAAAGAGTTATTAGAAGAACTAGAAAAAAGACTACCTTATTATGAATTTAATACAGGAGATATTGTTTATATAGGAACAGAAGAATACGAAATAAGAGCAATAGATGATAATAGAGTTACTTTAGTTGATACATCATTTCCTTTACTTACAAAAGAAATGCAAAGAAAAGAGTTTAATAAAAAAATTATAGAAAATCCAGGAAATGATAAATTAAGAAATGAAAGAATTATAGAACATTTAAAAGAAAACACAGAAAAAATTTCAAAGGAAGATAAACAAGAAGTATTAGATTATTATGTGGGACAAATTGTTTATTTAGAATCAGATAAAAAATTTAAAATAAGTAAAATTGATAATGAAAAAAAGATTATTGAATTGTTAGACTTACAATTAGCAAGTTTTATGCCTATCTTTAGAGAAGAAAGTGTAGAAAGTTTTGAAAGATTATATAATGAAAATCCATTAAACAATAAGAAAGATATTCAAAGTAAGATTAATAATAATGAAGATATTGAAAAGCCTTTAGTAGAGAGATTACATAAATTTTTAAATGAATATGATGTTTATGATGTAGATGAAGTAACTTTAAATGAAGTGCAAGAAACATTAAATGATAAACAGAAAATTTTAGATACATTAGACTACTTTAATGAAATGTTATATAGCGAAAATATATTAGATGAATTTAGTAATGAACTAAGTGGCTTTATAAAAGAATTATCTGATTTATATGAAAAAAAAGATAAAGTGGAAAGACAGTCCAAAGAAGATAATCTTAAAGAAGAAAAAATCAAAATAAACATAAAAAAGAAAAGAAGAAACAAAATTGAATATTTTGATTT
The DNA here is from genome assembly GCA_964389545.1 of uncultured Clostridium sp. Lineage (GTDB taxonomy): Bacteria > Bacillota > Clostridia > TANB77 > CAG-508 > UMGS1781. The sequence continues at coordinate 9,240 of CAYMDN010000007.1, forward strand.
ACACCCAGAAATACCAATGCAAGATAGAAATAATTATAAAATAACAAATAATGAATTAGGAGAGGGAACGCCAAGAGAAAAATACCAAAGAAATATTCAAGCAATAAAGGTTTTAAAACAATGTGAGAATGAAAATCGTTATGCCACGCAACAGGAACAAGAGATTTTATCTAAATATGTTGGTTGGGGTAGTTTAGCAGATGTGTTTGATGAAAGTAATTCTAGTTGGTCTAATGAATATAGAGAATTAAAAGAGATACTTACTGAAAAAGAATATATAGAGGCAAGACAATCAACACTAACAGCATTTTATACACCACCTATAATTATAAAATCTATTTATAAAGTATTAGAAAATATGGGATTACAAAAAGGTAATGTTTTAGAGCCAAGTTGTCGGAGTAGGAAATTTTATGGGAATGCTACCAGATAGTCTAAACGAGTGTAAATTATATGGAATTGAAATAGACAATATTTCTGGAAGAATAGCAGGACAATTATATCAAAAAAATACAATAGCAGTAAAAGGATATGAAGATATAGAATTGCCAGATAGTTTTTTTGATGTTGCAGTTCGGTAATGTGCCTTTTGGAAATTACAAACTGACAGACAAAAAATATGATAAAAATAATTTTTTAATTCACGATTATTTCTTTGCAAAGACATTAGATAAAGTAAGACCTGGTGGAGTAATTGCATTTGTTACAAGTAAGGGAACATTAGATAAAGAGAATGAAAAAGTAAGAAAGTATATATCACAAAGAGCTGAACTTATTGGTGCAATACGATTACCAAATAATACTTTTAAGAAAAATGCAGGAACAATTGTAACATCGGATATTATTTTCTTAAAAAAGAGAGATAAAATAACAGATATAGAAGATGACTGGGTACATTTAGATACTAATGAAGATGGTATAAAAATAAACAAATATTTTGTAGATAATCCACAAATGATATTGGGAAAAATGGAAATGACTACTACTGCTTTTGGTGTCGATTCAACTTGTAATTCATTAAATAATGCTAGTTTAGAAGAATTATTAGATAGAGCCATAGAAAATATAAATGATGAAATAGAAGATTATCAGCTAGATATAGAAGATGAAAATGAGAAAAGTATTCCTGCAGATCCAAGTGTAAGGAATTTTTCATATACTATAGTAGATAATCAAGTATATTATAGAGAAAATAGTCAAATGTATTTTCAAGAATTACCAGAAACTAGCATAAGTAGAATAAAAGGTATGATAGCAATTAGAGATTGTGTAAGAAACTTGATAGAACTTCAAACTGATGATGCTTCGGAAGAAGAAATAAAACAAGAACAATCAAAATTAAATAGTTTATATGATAGTTTTACAAAAACTTATGGAATTATAAATAGTAGAGCAAATGAGAAAGCATTTAGTGAAGATAATAGTTATTACTTATTATGCTCATTAGAAATATTAGATGAAAATAAACAATTTATTAGAAAAGCTGATATGTTTCATAAAAGAACAATAAAGCCACATATACCAGTATCAAAAGTAGATAATAGCATTGATGCTTTAATCTTATCAATTTCTGAAAAAGCGACTGTTGATATGGAATATATGTCTAGCTTAACAGGGAAAACAGAAAGTGAAATTGTAGAAGAATTAAAAGGGAGTATATATAAAGATCCTATAGAAGAACAATATGTAACAGCAGATGAATATCTTTCTGGAAACATAAGAGAAAAGTTAAAAATAGCGAAGAAATTAGCCGAAAGTAATAAAGAATATGAAGAAAATGTAGAGGCATTAGAAAAGGTAAAGATAAAAGATTTATCAGCTAGTGAAATTAGTGTAAGACTAGGTGCAACTTGGATTCCAAGTAAAGATATAGAGCAATTTGTTTTTGAATTGTTACAAACATCTAGAATAAATCAAAATTTAATAGGAGTTCATTATTCTGATTATACTTCTGAATGGAATATAAGTGGAAAAAGTGAAGATAGATATAACGAAAGAGCAAATACAACTTATGGTACAAGAAGAATAAATGCTTATAAAATTATTGAAACAACACTTAATTTAAAAGATGTTAGAATATTTGATACAATTATTAATAGTGAGGGAAATGAAGAAAAAGTATTAAATACAAAGGAAACTGCTATTGCACAAGCAAAACAAGAATTGATAAAATCAAAATTTGAAGAATGGATTTGGAAAGACCAAGAAAGAAGAGAAAGACTTGTAGCTTTATATAATGAAAAATTTAATTGCATAAAACCTAGAGAATATGATGGAAAATACATTACTTTTGAAGGAATAAATCCAGAAATTCAATTAAGAAAACATCAAATAAATGCAATAGCACATATTTTATATGGAGGAAACACACTACTTGCTCACGAAGTTGGAGCAGGAAAAACATTTGAAATGGTAGCAGGAGCTATGGAAACGAAAAGACTTGGATTATGTAACAAGTCTTTATTTGTTGTTCCAAATCATATTATAGAACAATTTGCAAGTGAATTTATGCAACTATATCCAAGTGCTAATATTTTAGTTACAACTAAAAAAGACTTCGCAACAAACAATAGGAAAAGGTTTTGTTCAAAAATTGCAACAGGGGAATACGATGCAATTATTATAGGTCATTCGCAGTTTGAAAAGATACCAATGTCAAAAGAAAGACAGATAAAAATATTAGAACAAGAAATAAATGAAATTGGATTAGGATTAGATGAATTAAGAAGAAATGATGGAGAGCGATTTTCTATAAAGCAATTGGAAAATAGCAAGAAAAAAATAGAAGAAAAATTAAAAAGGTTAAATGACCAAAGCAAAAAAGATGATATTATAACTTTTGAGCAGTTAGGAGTAGACAGATTATTTGTAGATGAGGCTCATAATTTTAAGAATTTATTTATATTTACTAAAATGCGAAATGTAGGTGGAATTGCACAAACAGAGGCACAAAAGAGTTCAGATTTATTTATGAAATGTAGATACTTAGATGAATTAACAAATGGTAGGGGTGTAGTATTTGCTACAGGAACACCAATTTCTAATTCTATGGTAGAAATGTATACAATGCAGAGATATTTGCAATATAAAACTTTAGAAGGAAATGGACTATTACATTTTGACTCTTGGGCTAGTACTTTTGGAGAAACAATAAATGCAATGGAATTAAATCCAGAGGGAACAGGGTATAGAAGTAAAACGCGATTTGCAAAATTTTATAACTTACCAGAACTTATGGCAATGTTTAAAGAAATCGCAGACATACAAACTGCAGATACTCTTAATTTGCCAGTTCCAAAAGCAAATTACCATACGATAGTAACAAAACCGAGTGATATTCAAAAAGAAATGGTAAAGAGTTTAGGAGAAAGAGCAGAAAAAGTAAGAAATGGAGAAGTATCTCCTAATACAGACAATATGTTAAAAATCACAAATGATGGAAGAAAATTAGCTTTAGACCAAAGAATGATAAATCCATTGTTACCAGATTTCGAAGGAAGTAAGATAAATACTTGTGTAAAAAACTTATATGAAATATGGGACAAAACAAAGGAGAAGAAATCAACACAATTAGTATTTTGTGATTTATCAACTCCAAGAAAAGATGGAAAATTTAATGCTTATGATGATATAAAGAAAAAATTAATAGCAAAGGGAATACCAGAAAATGAGATAGCATTTATTCACGATGCAGATACAGAGATAAAAAAGAAAGAACTATTTGCGAAAGTTAGGTCTGGAGATGTAAGAATTTTAATAGGTTCAACAGCCAAAATGGGAGCAGGAACGAATGTGCAAAAAAAAATTATAGCAATACATCATTTAGACTGTCCGTGGAGACCAGCAGACTTAACACAAAGAAATCGGAAGAGGGGAAAGACAAGGAAATGAAAACCTAGAAATAGACATATATAATTATGTTACAGAGGGAACATTTGATGCATATTCTTATCAACTTATAGAAACAAAGCAAAAATTTACATCACAAATAATGACTTCAAAAGAAATAGTGCGTTCTGCAGAAGATATTGATGAAAAAGCCTTGTCATATGCAGAAATAAAAGCATTATCATCAGGAAATCCATTAATAGTAGAAAAAATAGAATTAGATGCACAGGTATCAAAATTGAAATTATTGAAACAAAGCTATTTAAGTCAAATATATAGATTAGAAGATTTGATTGTAAAATTTTATCCTGTAGAAATTAAGAATTTGCAAAATAAAATAATTAGTATTCAAGAAGATATAGAAATTGTAAAGAAGAATACTCAAAAAGAAAATGATGAAAAGTTTTCTCCAATGACTTTAAGAGGAAAAGTATATGCAAATAAAGAAAATGCAGGAAATGAAATATTAGAAATATGTAAGTCTAAAGGAAATAAAGAACAAGAAGAAATAGGAGAATATAGAGGTTTAAAAATGTTTTTAGAAATCAATAGTTTTGTTAGTAAATTCGAATTAAACTTAAAAGGAAAGACATCATATAAAGTTAGTTTAGGAACAGATATATATGGAAATATAACGAGAATAGATAATGTAATTGATGATTTAGAAAAGCAATTAGAGAGAACGAAAATGGAATTAGAAAATATGGAAAAGCAGTTTGAAACTGCAAAAATAGATGTAAAAATTCCATTTGATAAAGATGATGAGTTAAAAGAAAAAACGCAAAAATTAAATAACATTAATAACTTGTTAAATCTTAATGAAAAAGACACAGAAATACTAGAAGAAATAGAAAATGAAGATAAAGATTGTGATATAAGTAAAAGGCAAGACAACAGTAAAGACGCAATTAGATAATTCGCACATTTTTATTAAACATATTTTTATGATAAAGTAATTTTCAAATAGCATAAATCAATAAAAGGGGTTTAAGTTTATTATGAAAAATAGAATTAGAGAAATAAGAATAAAAAAGGGAATGAAACTAATAGAATTAGCAGAGTTATCAAATTTATCAAATGGTTACATATCGCATTTAGAAAACGGAACAAGAGATAACCCCAGTTATAAGACAATGAGAAAAATAGCAGATGTTTTAAAAGAGGATATGTCAGTAGTATTTGAATTAAATAATTTATAAATTGTATTATTAAAAAAAGAAAGCTGAAGTAAAATTTAGCTTTCTTTTTTGAGCAAAGAGGAGTGAAAAATGAAAGTGAGTTTGAAGTAGAAAAGAAACCAAAAGGAGATATTTTGGCTAGAAAGTGCAGTAGTTCTCGAGCAATTTTTGAATTGGATGAAGTACAAGCAATAAAAGATGCAATACAAGAGCACATATTATTTATAGGAATGGATGGAAAAAATAATATTAGAAGTATTAGATTAATTGGAGTAGGAAGTAACAATGTTGCAAATATTGATAGTAAAGAAATCACAAGAACAGCATTGTTAACAGCAAGTGAAAAAATAGTTTTAGTACATAACCATCCAAACAATAGCCTAGAACCAAGTAAACCAGACAAATATATAACAAACTATACAAGTAAGCTATTGAATGTTTTTAATATTGACTTGATAGATCATATAATTGTTACAGAAAAAGACTATCATAGTATGGGAAAATATAACGAAATAAATTATGATTTTTCGGATTATAAATTAAATTTTGTTGAAAATGTACTGATTAAGGAAGAAAATGAAAAACTTAAAGCAGAAATAAAAAATAGAAGAAATCAAAGGAATAAACAAATAAATGATAGATAAAAGAATGTATTTTCCCTGTAAAAGTTATGTAGAAAGAGGTGCAAAAATAGTGGAAGAAAATTTAATTATAACATTAGAAATTGATAAAAAAAATAAGAATATATATATTGGAGAAGAATCAAGCACAGGAGCAACATATCATTATAAAGATATCAATGATTTAGCTAATAACATAAAGTCTTATTTGAAAAATTATTATTCTAAAGATTTTAAAATACAACCAAAGGCAAGATAATAAATGCAGAAATTTGCTTACTATTATTATTGATAGTAATAAAAAAATATGATATTATTCATACAAATAGTAATTTATCGCTAGGATTAAATTATAAAAAGGAAGGTAATTGGGTGGTATTATGAAAAAAGTAGTAAAAGTTATAGGGATTGTATTAGGGATTATCATTATTTTGGGAATTATATTTTTTGCAATAGATTATAACAGAGTAAAGAAACAAGAAACGCCTATATTTTGTGTTAATGTAGGAACATTAAATGATGGTGGTACAAAGGAATATCTGGGTTTAGGATATAAGGTAATAGATTTTCATACATTAGCAGGATATGATGATATAAAAATTGGAACTTGGTTTATTGACTATAATGACTTTGATGATGAAATGAGGATATATGATAAAAAGTTTGAGGAAAGTCAAGAAGATGATGCAATGGCTTTAAATAAAAGTGTAAATTTTACTAAAACTTATAGTGTAATAACTGATTTAAAAAGAACAGATCAAACTGGAGAATATAACTATTATGTAATAGAACAATATCAACTAGGAGAGCCTACTGTTGTTAAGGTTAGCACAATGTATAATTTGCAAGAAAATGTAAATTATGAATTTTCCTTTGAGGGAATTAAAACGAAGAATAAAGAATATTCAATACAAGAAATATTTAATACATTTACAATAGTTAATATAGAAAAAACAGACAAAGTAGGTATGGAACAAAGAATTGATAGTATTACAGAAAATGGACTACAAAATTCATCAAATCCTTTTGACTATGTTGAAGCAAACAAGGATGTATATAATGAATTATTAGATAATCCAAAAGAAACTTTTGAATATGCGATTAAAGATTTAATAGATACTAATGCTAGTAATGGACTTAAAAGTTATATTGAAGCTTTATTATGCAGTGAAATAAATAATGGTTTTAAATACGATTTTGAATCAGCACCAGATTTTTTAGAACACTATATTGAATATTTAAATAATTCAAATAATAATGAATTAAGCGATTATGATAAATATGTTTTATCGTTATTTGAAAGATAACTTACAATTTATCTTTCAAAATAAATAATAAAATTTAGCATTTACCTTAAAAGGTAGATGCTTTTTAAATTTGTTATAGCAATGAAAATATAAGTAACACTTGTAAAGAATAAAAGTTGATGTTATACTTTGAGTAGATAAGATATAACTTTGTAATATTATGTTGATAGGAGGAATGTAAAATGATATGTAGAAAATGTGGAAATGAGTTAGAAGAAGGAGAAAAATTTTGTGGAAAGTGTGGAACTAAACAAGTACTTGAAAGTGCAAATTATTATGCTGTAAATGAGGTAGAAAAGAAAAAGAAAAGGAAAAAAGCAAAATTCAGCTTATTGGAAGTTATCAATAGGGATGATTTAGATGAAACTACTAATAAAGTAGCATATATAGCAAAATGTTGGGCTTTGAAGGTTTGGAATAGAGGGCAAAATTTTGGAATTTTAGCATTTATCATATATCTTGTTTATGGATTCATTTTACAATCTAATACTGACTATTATGACAAAACACAATACTGGCTAATATATTTTGTATATGGAATAATTGCAATGCTTATTATAATAGCAGTATTTAATACAACTGCTTTTGTAATAAGGATGGGAGCAGAAGCTATACAATTACTAAATGACATAAAAGAGAAAAAGGGAAGTGAATAATGTGTATTGTGAAAAATGTGGAAATAAGATAAAATAAGGCATTAAATTTTGTACAAATTGTGGAAACAAAATAAACGAAGTGACTGGTGATAGTAATATAAATGATTTAAATAAAAAAGAACAAGTAGTTAAAGCAATAGAACAAATTGATAAAGTAGATACAGTTAAATATTAAATAACAAATTACAAGTTGTATAGAAGATTATAAATAAAGTAGTAAAATTAAGGAAGATATTAAATGATTAGTATCTTCTTTTTATATTGCAAAAAAAGAAAAAAAGGAGAGTGATTTTATAGTGAAAATAGAAGAACTTAAAGAAAAATTATTTAAAAAAGTAGAAAAGGAACTTGACGATTTTAAAGAAGATTTGAAACAAAAAGCACCAGAAGAAATTATAGAAAATGCATATAAATTAACGGCAATGGAGGGTATAATTGGAGAGTTAAAAGAAAGAAGTTTTGACATAGATGAAATAAAAGCATTATTAAAAGAAGATAATTTATTAGAAGAATTTTATGAAGATTTTAGAAATTCTGATAGTAAATTATGTGAGATAGTGCAATATCAAATGGAAGATACAATAGATATAATTGTAGAAAACTATGACAGAACAGTAAAAATGAAAGCAAAATACAGTAGATAAATTGGAGGTGTTCATATGAAGTATGTTCCACCAAATTTATTAGAAAAAGCGAGAGAAATGGACTTATTGACATTCTTAAAGAATTATTATCCGAATGAATTAGTAAAAGATAGTAGAACACAATATTCTACAAAAACGCACGATAGTTTAAAAATTTCAAATGGGTATTGGAATTGGTGCTCTAAAGGAATAGGTGGAAAAAATGCAATGGATTTTTTAGAAAAAGTAATGAATATGGACTTTCCAGATTCGGCACAATTTATATTAGACAAAATGCAGATTAAGACACCTATTTTTGAAAAAGTAGAAGAAAAAAATAGAATAAGAAATTTAATTTTACCAGACAAAAATAATAATGAAAATAGAGTAAAATTATATTTGAAAAGTAGAGGAATTGATGAAGAAATCATAGAAAAATGTATTGAAAAACATTTTATTTATGAAGAAAAATATTATCATAATATAGTTTTTGTAGGTTATGATGAAATAGGAAATGCAAGGTATGCAGGATGCAGAGCTACTAACGAAAGTAAGTTCAAAGCAGATGCAACAGGAAGTAATAAAATGTATTCATTTAGACTAGAATCAGAAGAAAAAACAGATACAATTTATATTTTTGAGGGTGCAATAGATGTATTATCTTATGCTACCCTTTTTAAATTATATGGGCAAAAATATGAAGATAAAACACTAATTTCTTTAGCAGGAGTATATCAGCCATCAAGTAAAATTGAAGATAGCAAAGTACCTATTGCTATTCAAAATTATCTTCAAAAACACCCAGAAATAAGAAAAATTTATCTGTGTTTAGACAATGATAAAGCAGGAAGAAATGCAACTAAAGCATTACAAACTATTCTTTCAGATAGGTATGAAATAATAGATAGACCACCTAAAAAGATGAAAGATTATAACGAATATTTATGCAATTTAATACAAAGAAAATCTATAGAAAAATTTAATAAAGAAAGGGCAAGATAGTGATGAAAATATTTAAAATTATAATGAAAGCAATATCAAAAAAAGAAATTTATTTAACTGGAAAAAATGAAGATGAAGCATTTAAAAAGTTAGAAAAAATGTACTTTAAAGATGGAACAATTAGTTTTACAGATGATGATGTTTTAGAAGTAGATAATACTTGTGAAGAATTAGTAAAAGAGAACAAAATATCAAAAGAATACAATGAAATAGTATGTGAAAAATGTGGGAATTGTATTGTAGTAGATAAAGATTTGTTGTCCTAACAAGCAACACATTTGTATATACACAAATGTAAAACTATGGGGAAACCCCAATCCCCAAATAAATTAGAACGAAAGGAGAAAAAATGAAAGAAGATCCAAGAGATATTATTATTCCAATTAGAATGAATTTTGTAGAGAAAAACAAAATAAAAAAACGAGCAGAAAAAACAGGAAAGCAGTTATCTACTTTCATTAGAGATTCAGCTTTACGGATGTGAAATAAAAGAAAAGCCAAGTGCAGAGTCTTATAAAATAATATCAAAAAAAATGGGAGATTTTACAAGAACATTAAGTGAATTAGAAAGGATACTATATCATAGAGATTTTATAGATGAAAGAATACTAAAAAAAGAAATTGAAGAATGGCAAAATTTTAGAATAAAAATAAAAGAAAGGTATTTATGAGGTAATTAAATGGCGACTACAAGTTTATGGAAAGTAGAAAATAGAATTGATAAAGTTATAAACTATACTACCAATATAAATAAAACTAAAAATACAGATTATGGAACAGACATATATAAAGGGTTACACAATACAATAGAATATGCAAAAGCAGATTTTAAAACAGAAAAACAATTTTTTGTTACAGGAGTAAATTGTAACGCAGAAACTGCTTTACAAGAAATGATATTAACTAAAAAACATTTTGGAAAAGAAAAAGGTATTTTGGCATTTCACGGATTTCAATCATTTGCAGAAAATGAGGTAACAGCAAAACAAGCACACGAAATAGGAATAAAACTTGCAGAAGAATTGTGGGGAGATAGATATGAAGTATTAGTTTCAACACATTTAAATACTAAACATTATCACAATCATTTAGTTTTAAATTCTGTTTCATTTGTAGATGGAAAAAAGTACAGAAATACAGTAGAAAATTATGCACTAATGAGAAAAATATCAGATGAATTGTGTAGAGAATATGGATTAAGTGTTTTAGAAGAAAAAATATGTGGAAAAATAGATTATACCAAATACTATAATTCGTATATTCAAAAAACAGATTACTATGCAACAACAAAAGAAGATATAGATTTTGCTATAAAACAAGCATACTCATATAATAATTTTAAATCGATTTTAGAGAAAATGGGATACACAATAACAATTAGAGCAAATAAAATTAGCATTGTAAGACCACCATACAAAAGAAATATAAGAATAGAAAGAAGTTTTGGAGAAGAATATTCTATTGTGAATATAAAAGAAAGAATAATGAATACAGAAATGGAAAGAGTACAAGTCATAGAAGAATATAAAAAGAAAAAAAGATATGTAGGAAAAATAAGAAATCAAATACATATTGATAGAGGTAATTTATATAGATTATATCTCTATTATTGTTATGTCTTAAAAGTTTTTCCTACTAATAAAAAAACAAGATATAAAATGACACCAAAGATGCGAGAAGATGTGAAGAAAATGAAAGAAATATCGAATGAAATCAAGTTCCTTTGCAGAAATAAAATAAAAACTGCAAAGGAACTTTTTTCATATAAAAATCTTGTTCAAGATGAATTAAAAAAACAAATGAGAATTAGAAATACATTACGAAGAAAAAGGCAAAAAGAAACTAATCCTAAAATTAGACAAGAATTATGTGATAAAATTTTAGATTTATCTGGCAAGATTAAATATTTAAAAAAGGAGGTGGTGTATTCGGAAAAAATAGAAGAACAAAATCAAAAGATAAAGACAAATTTTAATGAATTACAAAAGAAAGAAAATGAAGAAAAAATTAAAAAGAAAGGAGATTTTCAAAAATGAACACATCAGAATCAGCAGATGAGCTTGTAAAAATTTGTATAGATGGAATAGATAGAGTGTTACGAATTGCAGGTATAGGTGCAAAAAATATTGCAATAATGCTAATTGCATTATCTAAAGAAAAAACGCAAACAAAGGGTAAAACAAGACTTACAAGTATGCTAAAAACAGGAAAGCCATTAGATATATTTACTATAAGAGCAGAAGATTTAAAAAAGTTCTCACAAGAAGCAAAGAAGTATGGTATTTTGTATTGTGCGTTAGCTAACAAGAAAAATGATAAAATTGATGGTATGGTAGATATAATGGTAAGAGAAGAAGATGGGGCAAAATTAAATAGAATATCTGAAAGATTTAATTTTAGAGATGTAGCAAAAGTAAGAGAAGAATTTGAAAAATCTAAACAAGATAAACTTGAATTAAATGCTAGTAATAAATTTAAAAGTGAAGATGAACAATTCATAGATGATATTATGCCACAGTCTAAAGAACAAAAAGAAATTCCCAGTAGTGATACAAAAGAAACGGTGGAAAAGAGTCTGTCAGAGATTTCCTCAAGTACCAAATTAGCAGACAAAATGGAGAGTTCTAAAGAGAATAAAAAGTCTGTTAAGCAAGAGCTAGAAGAAATAGCAAAAGAAATTAAACAGAAAGAAAAACACAATATACAAGCAGAAAATATTAAGGCAGAACACAAAGGTGGAAAGCATTATAAGGAAAAAGGAGAAAAGCACAAAGGGAAAAGGTATAAAGAGCCTAGACATCTAGCTAGTAAAAATAAAACTAAAGGAAGGAGTAAATAAAGTGGATGAAGTAGAGGAAATTTTAGGAACAAATGATAAAACTAATAATCAAAATGAATGGAAAGAGCAACAAAAGATAGATAGAAATCGCATATATAATACTATGGATAGAATGGCAAAAATAGTTGGAAATAATACAACAAAGTTTCAAGAATATTTAGATATACAAAGTAGATTCGCAAAATATTCAGTTGGAAATTGTTTAGTAATATTAGAAAAAGCTCCAAATAGCACACAAATAAAAGATAAGAAATCGTGGAATGAAAAAGGAGTCGATTTATTAGACAATGCTGTTGCTATAAAGATATTAGAGCCAAGCAAAAAAGACCAAAAAATATATTATAATCCTAAAGAAGTATATGATATATCACAAACTAATTCATCTATACCAGAAAATACAATCAATTATAGTGACAGAAGATTGTTAGAGGCACTATTGCATAATTGTAATGTGCCAAGAAAAGCAGTAGATACATTGCAAAACGGAGAAATAGGCTCTGAATACAATAAAGATGAAAATATTTTATATGTATGTAAAGGTATGGATAGAGAGCTACTATTTCAAACGCTTTGTCAAGAAATGGGAAATATAGAAATGAAAGATGAGATAGATAGTGATATTAAAAATTTTAGAAGTTACTGTATTTCATATATGATATGCAAGAGATATGGAGTTGATATTTCTGGTTTTAATTTTTCAAATTTACCACAAGAAATAAGTGGAAAAAATGAGTCGAAAGAAATAAGAAAACAAATTGAAAAAATACGAAGTAAGTTTGAAAAAATCAATAATAGAATGACAGATTATTTTGAAATGACTAATAAGGAAAAAAACAAGTCAGTTCCAGAGAGGTAGGGTTGAAATGAGTGAAGAAAAAAGAGTATTAGAATTAGATAGATATGAGCATAAAGCAATAGCCAATATCTTACTTGAAAAAAGAACAACCTTAATAGAAGAAAATAAGGATAATGACTTTATAGATGAAATATTAGAAAAAGTTTTAGATGCCCCAACAAAGAAGAAATCTCTATTTAATAAAAAGGAAAAAAACAGAGATGAAAGATAAATTAAATGTTGTGTTATATTGTTTTGGTGGAATAATCATTATATGGTTAGCATTATTGATTGCTCCATATATAAATAATGGACTAATTGAAATAATAGAAAAAGTACCACAAAAAATGAATACGCCATATAATATTGAATTTTGCAAGGATAGTATGAAAACTGTCCTTATTTTTTTGTTTATCTATGTTTTAGGAATAGGTATTTATAATTCAACTAGGAGAAATTATAGAAGAGGCAAAGAATATGGCTCTGCCATCTGGGGAATAGCCAAACAAGTAAACAAAAAATATAAACAAAATCCACAAAAACAAAACAAGATATTAACGCAAAATGTAGAGATAGGTCTAAAAGCACAAAAGCATAGAAGAAATCTTAATACATTAGTATGTGGTGGAAGTGGAGCAGGAAAGACAAGATTTTTTGTAAAGCCAAACCTAATGCAATGTAATTGTTGCTTTGTAGTATTAGATCCCAAAGGAGAAATTGTAAGAGATGTAGGGCATTTATTAGAAAAAGAAGGATATAAAGTAAAGATTTTAGATTTAGTTACACCTAAATTAAGTCATTGCTATAATCCTTTTAAATATATTCAAGATGATAATGATGTTCAAAAGCTAGTTGCTAATTTATTTAAAAGTACAACTCCAAAAGGAAGTGGAGCAAGTTCAGATCCATTTTGGGATATTTCTGCACAAATGCTACTTTCTGCATTGATTTTTTATTTAAAATATGAAGCTCCAGAAGATGAACAAAACTTTGCAACAGTTGGAGAAATGTTAAGAGCAGGGAAAGTAAAAGAAGATGATGAAGATTATGAAAGCCCTTTAGATATTTTATTTAAAAGATTAGAGCATAAAAACCCAGACCATATAGCCGTTAAATATTACAAAGACTATCATAGTCGGAGCAGGAAGAACTTTAAAATCAATACAAGTAACATTATCTTCTAAACTAGAAAAATTTAATATAGATGAAATAGCAAGTTTAACAATGACAGATGAAATGGAACTAGATAAACTAGGAGAAGAAAAAATAGCAGTGTTTGCAGTTATTCCAGATACTCATACATCTTATAACTTTCTTGTTAGTATTCTATATACACAAATTTTTCAAAATGCATTTTATAGAGCAGATAATAAATATAAGGGTGCATTGCCTATACCAGTACATTTCTTAATGGATGAATTTGCAAATGTTGCCTTACCAGATGACTTTGATAAAATACTTTCTGTTATGCGTTCAAGAAATGTATTTGTATCAATAATTTTACAAAATTTATCGCAATTAAAAGCATTATTTGAAAAGCAGTGGGAAAGTATTGTTGGTAACTGTGATGAGTTTTTATATCTAGGTGGAAATGAGCAAAGTACACACAAATATGTAACTGAATTGTTACGGAAAAGAAACAATAGATACAAACACTTATGGAAAAAGTACAGGTCATTCTGGTAGTTATTCAACTAATTATCAAAACACAGGCAGAGAACTTTTAACTGCAGATGAGGTCAGAATGCTTGACAATAATAAAGCAATTTTACTTATTAGAGGCGAAAAACCAGTTGTGGATTTTAAATATAATATTTTAAAACACCCAAATGTTAGATATACCTCAGATGGAGAAGAAAAAAATTATGAATATGGAAAAGTAGATAGAGCAACAGGAAAAATAGAAGAAATATCATTAGAAGAATTACAAAATATGAAAGATATTAAATATACAGAAGATATTGATGAAAAGTTAAATTATGAACTTTTATCAGAAGAAGAAATTGAAAATATTATAAAAACAGATATTGAATAGGTAATAATATTTAAAAGAGCAGAGATTAACTTTGAAAATAATCTCTGCTTTTTTTATGGCTAAATCTCAATATTATGTTAATAGAAAGGTAGGAAAATATATGAGAAATTTAAAAGAAAATAAAAAAATAGAAAAAGTAAATATGAAAGTAAAGAATATAAAAAGAGGAGTAATAATTTGTAGTTATTTATTTATAGTTATTGCAATGCTACCAATAAGCATATTTGCAACAGATAATGCAACAGAGCCATTAAAAGTTATAAATAATTTATCAACATTTATTTTTGGAATTATAAGAGCAATAGGAATGATACTTTTAGGTTGGGGAATCGTGCAAATAGGATTAGCATTAAAAAGTCACGATCCATCACAACGAGCTAATGGTTTTCTAACATTTGCAGGTGGCGTAATAGTTACTTTCGCTAAAGAAATTTTATCATTGATAACTGGAGGATAAAATAGGCAAGTGAGTATACTTGCCTATTTGTAGAAAGGAGGAAAGCATTTGAATTGGGTAGTAGGAAATTTACAAAATGCATTAAATACTTGGAATGGAAAATTAAGTGAAATATGGACACTCATTACACAAAGCCCAGAAAATTTTAAAGGTCGGTGCGATATGGGAAGTAATCAAAAATATTAATGGAACAGTTCAAGCAATAGGATTAGCATTACTTGTAGTATTCTTTTTAGTTGGAATTATAAAAACTTGTCGGTAGTTTTGCAGAAGTGAAGAAACCAGAGCAAGTCTTAAAATTATTCATAAGATTTGCATTAGCAAAAGCAGTAATAACATATGGACTAGAATTAATGTTAGGAATATTTAATATAACACAAGGAATTGTTCAAACAATTATGCAAACGGCAGGACTAGGAAATGCGACACAGACTGTTTTGCCACAAGAAATAATAACTGCAATTGAAAATTGTGGATTTTTTGAGTCAATACCATTGTGGGCAGTAACTTTAATACGGAGGACTTTTTGTTACAGTAATATCTTTCATTATGATTTTAAGTGTGTATGGTAGATTTTTCAAAATATATCTTTATACTGCAATAGCACCAATACCAATGGCTACATTTGCAGGAGAGCCAAGCCAAAGTGTAGGAAAGAGTTTTGTTAAAGGTTATTGTGCTGTTTGCCTGGAGGGAGCAATTATAATTTTAGCTTGTATAATTTTTTCTGTGTTTGCAAGTTCTCCTCCAGTAGTAAGTGCAGGTGCACCAGTTACTATGGTATGGAGCTACATAGGAGAACTAATATTTAATATGTTAGTTTTAGTAGGTACAGTAAAAATGAGCGATAGAATAATAAGAGAAATGATGGGATTATAGAAAGGAGTATATAGCATATATGGAAGAAACTAATATAGAAACAGTATGGTTTATAGTAGATAATGAGTTAAAAAGAGCAAACAAAAAAGTAGTAAAAGTAATTTATAATGATGTAGAAATAGCTGTATTAAAAACAGAGTTAGAAAATTATAGACAGGAGTATTTATTTAAAGATGAAAATAATGAATACTGGAAGATGAATATAGCTGAAATTGAATTTAAAAAATTTGTTAATGCTAGTTTTGATAACACATTATTAGAGAGTAAAAATTATTGTGATTATGTTGTAGAAAAGTTGTCTACACTAGATTTAAGAGATTTCTTTATGTCAAAGATAGAAATGAAAAAATATTTTAATAAATGTGAGCTGGAGTATATTTCAAAATATTTTTCTAATATATATGATATGGCAAAAAATAGTAGGGAAGAATACATTGCAGAAAATAAAAGAATAGACCAAGAGAAATTAAAAACAAGAGAATTGCAAAAAAAAGAAACAGTAAAAAAAACAAACACAAAATTCAATGAACAATTAAAAGAAATTAAGGAAAAGATATGCAAAGGCAAAAATATAGAAGTAATAAACTTTGAGTTTTATAAAGATGATAAATATGAAAACGGAATAACTACGCAAAATTGTATATTATATCTTGCAAAACAGTATGGAATAAAAATTCCAATAGCAACACAAGGTTTTATAAATAACAGACTTACAGATTACAATTTTAAAAATAAAACAGGTCATTATAGAAAAACTAATAACAAAAGATGCAGTAATGCAATGGAAGAATATTTAGAACAAATATTAAAAAGGATAAAGGCAGAATATAAAAAACAACATTTATGTGAAAGATGATGGGACTATAGAAAGGAGATTTTATGAAATATTTAATAACAAGTTATAAAAATGCAAAAGAAAAAGAAGAAATACAAAAAAGACATAATTTATATTGTTATGATTTAAGAACTGCTGATGATGGAATAGGTATAGCTACCATTGAAAAAAGTGTATTTGTCAATAGGTGTGGAAGCATTGTTACAAATGAAGAAATAACAATTGGAGATAAATTTCCAGATAACTATGTAGATTATGGAACATTTACTAGAGAAAATGAATTTGTTAGTACAATAAAAGAATTGTTACTTTCAAAAAACAAAAAAACAAGACAATTAGATAATAATATGCTTGTTGTAGATATTGGTTTTCGTAATAAAGAACCCATTGCACTTGTAAAAAGAGAAAATAAATACGGTATAGAATATATTATTGGCTTCAATTATAAAATTACTGATAATAAAATCGATTGGGGATATGGATATTATTATGGTAAAGATATAAATAAAGCTACAGAGGATTTTAAAAAAGTAATTGCAGGTGGAAATTTAGCAGATACCTTTAATGAAAAAAGTATTAAGAATAAGAAAGAAAGGAGAGAGCGTTAAATGAAAGAATATGAAAAAATATTAGGAAAAAATAATCAATTGCTAAATGCAATAGCATTTACTTATTTGTTGGAGAATGGAAGAAAAAACATATTAAATGATGATTTATATAATAAAGCAATAAAAGAAGTTGAGAATGATACAAGTAATCCACTTATGACTCCAAGTTTTAAAAAAGAATTTATAAAAATATCAAGAGATATGGCAAATATGCAAGAACAAGATTTAAGAAATTATATTTTTGATAGAGTAAAAGAAGAAAGAAAAGCTGAAAGGAATAGATAATAGAAAGGAATAGGAGGGCTATACTTAATGGAAATAAAAATCAATAAAGAAATAAGAGATTATACAGAATCAATATTTTTCGGACTGTCAATGAGGCAGTTCTTTTTTTCACTTATGGCTTGTGTAGTAGCAGTAGTATCATATTTCCTATTAAGAAATTATTTAGGAATAGAAACTTTAAGTTGGGTATGCATATTAGTTGCAATACCCTTTGCCGTTTTAGGTTTTATAAGATACAACGGAATGTTTGCAGAAGAATTTATAGTTGCTTGGATTAAATCAGAGATTTTAACTCCGAAAATTCTTCTATTCAAGCCAGAGAATATATATTACGAAATGCTAAAAAACGAGTATAAAAAAATAGAAATGGAGGAAATGAAAATTGAAAATATTAAAAAGAGAAAAACAAAAAGAGAAAATAAAAATTCCTAGAAGTGTTCAACAAGCAATTCCAATTAAAGCTATTTATGAAGATGGAATATTTCAAGTAGGATGGAATAAATATTCAAGAGCATTTAAGTTTACAGATGTGAATTATGCTGTTGCAGGACAGGAAGACCAAGAAATGATGTTTTTAGGTTATGGTAGAATACTTAATTTATTAGATTGTGGAGCATCTACAAAATTAACAATAATTAACAGAAAACTAAACAAAATAGACTTTGATAATAAAATAAAATTAAAATTAGAGGATGATAACTTAACGAAATATAGAAAAGAATACAATGATATACTTGCGAAAAATTCAATCGATTCTAAAAATATGATACAAGAAAAGTTAATAACAGTAACAATAGATAAAAAGAATATTAACGAAAGTAGGAATTACTTTTCAAGAA
Source organism: uncultured Clostridium sp. (assembly GCA_964389545.1). Classification (GTDB taxonomy): domain Bacteria; phylum Bacillota; class Clostridia; order TANB77; family CAG-508; genus UMGS1781. Next base: position 28,126 of record CAYMDN010000007.1, read on the forward strand.
CAGGAACAGAATTAAGTAGCAATTTTGCAAAATTAAATTCAAAATTTACAGAATTAGACATAAATGAAAGATTGCGAATATTCTATGATTTCTTCAGAACTGGAGAAGAAGATTTATATAATTTTGATATAAAACAATGTATGAGAAAGGGACATAGCTTCAAAGACTATATTTGCCCAGACACATTTGAATTTAAGTCAGATTATTTTAAAATGGGCAACAGATATGGTAGAGTATTATTCTTAAAAGAATATGCCAACTTTATAAGAGATAGTATGATATCAGAACTAACAGATTTAGACAAAAATATGATGTTAAGTGTTGATATAAAGCCTGTCCCACAAGAAGTTGCAATAAAAAAGGCAGAAAGAATAAGACTAGGTGTAGAAACAAATATAACACAATGGCAAAAAAGACAAAATGCTAACAATAATTTTTCTGCTGTTATTCCTTATGATTTAGAACAACAAAGAGAAGAAAGCAAAGACTTTTTAAATGATTTAACTACTCGTGACCAAAAGATGTTTTTTGGAACAATAACATTAGTTCATACTGCAGATACAAAAGAAGAATTAGATAATGATACAGAAAGTTTAATAACAACAGCAGGTAAATATTTATGTCAGTTATCAGTTTTAAAATATCAACAAATGGATGGACTTAATACTGTTATGCCATCTGGAGTAAAAAGAATAAATACAAAAAGAACTTTGACAACAGAAAGCTTATCCTCATTTATGCCTTTTAAAGTACAAGAAATACAAGATAATAAAGGCGTATATTATGGAAAAAACATTATTTCAAAAAATATGATACTAATAGATAGAAACGAATTACAAAATGGTAATTCGTTTATTTTAGGTGTAAGTGGTAGTGGTAAGAGTTTTACTGCAAAACAAGAAATAACATCTATTGCATTAAGAGATAAAAACGCAGATATAATTATTATAGATCCAGAGGCAGAATATAAACCTTTAATAAAAGCATTAGGTGGAGAGGTTATAAAAATATCTTCTACGAGTGACAATCATATCAATGCATTAGATTTAAGTAAAGACTATGATGAGAAAAATCCAGTAACAGTAAAAGCAGAATTTATACTATCGCTTTGTGAGCAAGTAATAAACAACATTACTCCAAACCAAAAAGCAATAATAGATAGGTGTGCAACTCTTGTTTATAGATACTATAAACAAGGCAATTATGAGGGAACACCACCAACTTTAGATGATTTTAGAGAAGTATTATTAAAACAACAAGAGCCAGAGGCAAAAGATATTGCATTAGCATTAGAATTATTTACAAAAGGTAGTTTAAATACTTTCTCAAAACAAACTAATGTAGAAACTAATAATAGATTAATATGTTATGATATTATTGATTTAGGAGAGCAATTAACACCAATAGGAATGCTTGTAATATTAGATAGTATATTAAATAGAATTGCAATGAATAGAACAAAAGGAAAGAGAACTTATATTTTTATAGATGAAATTTATTTGTTATTCAAATATAAATATACATCTGAATTTATTTATAAGCTGTGGAAAAGAATAAGAAAATATGGAGGTTGTGCAACAGGTATCACACAAAATGTCGAAGAACTACTTGAAAATGATAAAGCTAGACTGATGTTAGCAAATTCAGAACTTATAATAATGCTTAATCAATCTGCAACAGATAGAGAAAGATTATCAGAAATATTAAATATCTCTGAAATGGAGAAAACATTTATAAGTAATGTAGATTCTGGAGAGGGATTAATAAGAGTAAGAAGTTCGCTAGTTCCGTTTAAAAATAAATTTCCAAAAGATACTGAACTATACAAATTGATGACTACAAAATTTGAAGAAACTACAAATGAGGTGGAAAGTTGAAAAGAATTGCATACATAGTAATTGTTATACTACTAATAAGCATTATGCTTATTAGTAGTTATATTTTATATAAGAATTATGAAGAAGAATATAAGCAAGAAGAAATATTCAAAGAATTAAGCAATGTAGCTGTAGAAGATAATAGAACAGAAAATAACATTGATATAAATATAGAAAATTTATACAAAATAAATAAAGATATTGTTGGGTGGATTAAAATAGAAGATACAAATATTAGTTATCCAATAATGCAAACAAAAGATAGACCTAATTATTATTTAGATAAGAATTTTTATAAAGAATATTCATTTATGGGAACACCATATATAGATGAAAAATGCAATATAGAAAGTAGTAACAATATTATAATATACGGACATCACATAAAAGGAAATAAGATGTTCGGAGAATTAGAGAATTATAAGAGTGAAGCATATTATAAAAATCATAAAATAATAAAATTTTATACTCAAAATAATATTGCAGAATATGAAATAATATCTGTATTTAAAACTACTGTATATAATAATATAGGTTTTAAATATTATCAATTTCATAATATGAGAAGTAAAGGAGAGTTTGATAGATTTATTAGTAAGTGTAAAGAACTCTCTTTTTATAATATCAAAGAAACAGCACAATATGGCGACCAACTCATAACACTTTCAACTTGTGAATATTCTCAAAAAAATGGAAGATTAGTAGTAATAGCAAAAGCAATCACATAGGAGGTGGTACATTGTCAGATATAAAAGTAAGAAATAGTACAAAATCAACAATTAAAAAATTTGATAGAGTTGCGAATTATAGTAAAAAGTTAAAAGATAATATTGTAGATTTAAAAAGCAAATCAAACTATAACACTGAAGAAACACCAACAGAATACGGAGAAAGCAAAATAAACAATGGTACTAGCACAATATTAAGAAAAGGAACAAATATATTTAATAAATATGGACAAAAATCAGTTAAAAAATTAGCAGATACAATGAAAAAAGAACAAAAGAAAGAGTTAATGAGAAAAAACATAAAAAATGCTACTATGCTGAATAAGAATACGAAAAAAACAATAAAAGGAATAACTAATGATACTAGAAAAGGAATAAAAACTGCTAAAAATTTAAAGAAAATAAATAAGACTAGACAAAAGACTATGCAAAAAATGAAACAAACGGCACAGGCTATAAAAAAGGCTATAAAGATTACAGTAAAAACAGTAATAAATGCGATTAAAGCAATAATTAGAGCGTTAAATTCGTTACTAATACTACTTACTGGAGGACTGTGGATTTTTGTTATCATAATATTGATTATCTGTATGATTGGATTATTAGTAGCTTCAATTTTTGGTATTTTTTTCTCGAGTGAAAACACTGGACAAAGTGAATTTAAAAGTATGAGCTCAGTAGTATCAGAATTAAATAGAGAATTTATTGGTAAAGTTGTGCAAATACAAAAAGATAATCCGTATAAAGAGTATGATATAAATTCCAACAGAGCAAACTGGAAAGACATATTAGCAGTTTATGCAGTTAAAGTGAACAACGGAGATAATAGTACAGAGTTAGTAACTCTAGATGAGAATAAAATAAATACATTAAAAGAAATTTTTTGGGAAATGAATGAAGTGAATTTTGCTAAAGATGAAAATAGATATACTAAAAAGATTATACATTTTAGCTATACAGAAACTGTAGAAATAGTAGAAGTCACATTACATATAAATATAAATGGAAAAAGTGCCTATGAAATGGCTGATAAATATAATTTTAATGAAGAACAAAGAAAACAACTAGAAGAATTATTGAAAGATGACTATTCTAGTGCTTGGGCTTCAGTAATATATGGAACATCAGCAGGTAGTAATGATATTGTTGGAGTGGCAGAATCGCAATTAGGTAATGTAGGTGGACAACCTTATTGGAGTTGGTATGGATTTTCTAAAAGAGAAGAATGGTGTGCTTGTTTTGTAAGTTGGTGTGCTAATCAATGTGGTTACATAGAGAGAGGTATTATTCCTAAATTTGCATCTTGCCATAGCGAAGGGGTAAATTGGTTTAAAGCTTGTAACTTATGGAGAGAAAGAGGATATATACCTAAAGCACGGAGATATTATATTTTTCGATTGGATTGACTCTTCAACAGGAATGAGAAACGGAATTGCAGATCATGTTGGAATTGTTGAAAAAATAGAAAATGGACGAGTATACACAATAGAGGGAAATACAAGTGATACTTGCGATAGGAAAGATTACGACTTATATAGTGAAAATATATTAGGTTATGGAACACCGATGTATTAAGTATGAAAGGAATGATGAAACTATGAAAATAAATAAATTTGATGTAGTAGAGTTGAAAGATAAAAAACGAGCAACAATTTTAGATATTATTAAAAATAAAAATGAATATTTAGCAGAGATAGTAAATGCTTATGGAATAACACTTGGAAATAAAATTATAAGTAGTAGCGATATAAACAGAGTGGTGTATTCTAAAGCTATTGTAAGATAAAATAATAGTACCACTTGTTTAAAATGAGTGGTACTTAACCTATTTTATATTATATCAATTTCATTGACACTGACAATTCTATCATAACGCTCTTGTGTGATATATCCGATTATTCAACATATCTTTAAAAGTTATTAGAGCGTGTTCTCCGATTTTTATATTCTTTTCTTAGGACTGTGTCACTTCGACAGCTTAATTCTTCTAATTGTTTTATATTCATTTTAAATGCCTCCTTAAAACTTAAACAATTATATAATTATAAAAATAAAAAATCAAGATATAGATTAAATTAAAATATCAACAATAAAGAAAATATCGCCCAAAGCGATAAAAAGAAACACAAAAATAGTGATATTTTATTTTTAACTTATCATATTTTGTCGAAAAAGATAAAACAAAGTCAAAAAATGCAAATAATCGTCGAACGAAAGTTCTGGCTATTTTGTTGTAAATATGATATTCTTATTTTGTGAAATTTTGGCGAATTATGCCTAATTTCAAAATTTTTATAAAGGGGGTATCTAAAAGTGGAAAGTAAAAAGACTACGACTTCATACCAAAGAAAAAGAAGATTAATAGCTTTGTTATTGCTGTTAATCTTTTTGTTTCAACCAATTTCACAAGCAACTAGCGAAATAGTATATGTTGCAAATGAAATTGAAAAAGGGCAAACACAAGAAGTAGTGGATAATACAGATGAGTTTAGCTATCCACAAGAGAACAAAGCTAATGAGAATGGAGGTACAGTAGAAGGAAAAGAAGTACCTAAAGAAATTCTCGAAAAAAAACCAGACATAATTAAACAGAACGATACGGAGGAAGGAGAAAAGGTAGAAGTAGACAAGTATAGTGTAACATACAAAACTGGGGAAAATACATATAAAAAAGTAATCTCTCCTGTTCCAAACACTTACACAGATAAAAACGGAAAAGAGCAAGAAATAGATAATACACTTGTATCTACTAATACTAATTTTTTTGACAATTCAAAAGAATACACAAATAATAAGAATAGCTTTAAAGTAACATTACCAGAAGAAATAAAAGAAAATGATAGCATTACAATAGAAGAAAACAACAAAAGTATAGAGTTAGTTCCAGTAGATGGAGATTTTACTAATTCTGTAGTATTAGAAAATGCTATAAGATACAACAATGTTTTTGACGGAGTAGACTTTCAATATACTGTAAATAATGCAGGATTAAAAGAAGATATTATATTAAACAAATATGTAGAAAAAAATGAATATGAATATGAATTAAAATTACAAAAAGGATTAGTTGCAAAAAAAGAATCAAGTATTGTTAATATTTATAACGGAGAAGAAAGAATATATACAATTGAAGCACCAATGATGCAAGATGCAAATGGGGAAATAAGTTTTGGTATCAATATGGAGTTAGAAGAAAGAGATGGAAAATACTTTATAAAAGTTACAGCAGACAAAGAATGGATTGCTGAACCAGAAAGAGTTTATCCAATAAAAATAGATCCAACAATTTCTTCAACTCAAGCATTAGATGATACATTATATTTTACTACAGTTGAAGAATATGCACCAAACCTAGAATTAGGAAATGTTAATTACACATATGTTGGCTATGACAATGGTAAAGCAACAGGTACATCTTATGGAACAGGTGGAACAGGACACGGAATTACAAGAATATATACTATGCTTGATGTTTCTAGTATTCCATCAGAGGCAGTAATAAATAGTGCAACATACACAGTTTATCAAAGGTCAACATTTTACAAAAGAACTACATCAACAGGTATAAGAATGGAAATGGCATTATATAGTGTAGGCGAAGATTGGAAAGGTAAAAAATCTTGGAACAATCAACCTTTTGATGGACAAGAGTTTATCGATTCAAAACAAGTTTTAGATGCAGAAGGTTATATTGCATACAACATAAGAGATTTAGTAAACGATTGGGTAAGAGGAATAAAAGCAAACAAAGGAATGTGTTTAAGAGCAATATCAGAAAATACAATGCAATGCGAATGGATAGGTTCAACTGCAGCAGGAGCTAGTAACCCAACTTATGCACCTAGATATGAGATAACATATACATTACAAGATCCAGTAGATGAGAACTTACCATTAAATGATTTAACTATCAATTTAAGAGTAATAAATGAGAAAGACTCAAATGGAAAATTAAGATTTAACGGAGTATTTTTAGATGGTGTATCAAAACCAAATACTATAGTAGGATATTGGAGTGAACCAGAAGTAGGTGCTACAGGAGCATCTTATTCAAGTTATAGCTATAAATATCCAAATAGCGAAGAAATAAATAACTATTATCCAAATAGTAATAAATACAAAGATAAAATTTCAAACTGGCAGAGTCAAGGACTATTTACAAACTTTGAATTCAACAAATTATATACATTTTATGCTAGAGCTACAGATGGTGTAAATGTATCAGATAATAAACAAAGTGATAGCTTTATAATATATAAAGTAAAACAAAGAGATACAATACCATATATAGCAAATTATTATGGAGTTCCAGCAAGTCAAATAATGAAAGACAATAGAGTACAAGATACTCTACTTGTAGAAAACAATACATTATTTATAAGAAACCCACAACAAAATGCAGACAAACCATATACACCAGGAGAACTAACAGATAAACAAAAACAAGAAATAGATGGAGCATTAAGAGGAAGAAACTTACATTGTGAATATGGATATGAGCCTATAAACCTAAACACAGGAAACTTCTATATGGCAAAGACAGATGCTAGTATATCAGATTTAGATGGATATTTTGAAATAAATAGAACATATAATTCTAAAGCAGAGGGATATAATTCAGCTTTCGGAAGAAACTGGGATTTTGAATATGCAGAAAGTTTATCTAAACTAGAAGATGGAACAATCATATATTCAAAAGGAAATGGACAACAACTATTCTTCAAATCAAACGGTCAAGGAGGATATGTATCTCCTTATGGAACACAATTAGAATTAGTTGAAAATCAATATGAAGTAACAGTAGATGAAAATACAGAAACTAGAGTAAATTATACAATAACAGATAAAACAACAAAAGAAGTAAGACAATTTAATTCTTATGGATTATTAACTAAAATAACAGACCTATTAGGAAACGAAACAAAAATAGAATATACAGAAGAATTAAAAATAAGTAAAATAGTATCACCTACAGGAAAAGTTTATGAAATAACAATGGATAACACAGGAAAAATAACAAAAATAACTTTACCAAATGGTGGAATATTACAATATGAATATGACGCAAATAATAATTTAGTAAAATATACAAATGCAGAGGGAAGAACAGAAACATATCAATATGATGAAAACTATAAAATGACATCTTGGGTAGACGGAAATGGAAATCAAGTTGTAAAAAATGAATATGACTCAGAAGGTAGAGTAACAAAACAATATAATGCAAATGGAGATTGTGCAATATTAAAATACGAAGATGGAAAAACTATATCTACAGATAATAATGGAAACACAACAGTATATTACTATAATGACAGAGGATATACTACAAAAATAGAATATCCAGATGGTGGAGTACTAGAAAAAACTTATGATGATAAAGGAAATTTAACAACAGAAACAGATGTATTAGGAAATGTAACAAAATATGAATATGATGCAAATTCTAATTTAGTAAAACAAATAAGAGCAGATGGAGCAGAAAAAACAATATCATATAATAGCTTAAACAAAATTATTAAAATAGTTGATTTTGATGGAAAAGTAACAGCTTATGAATATGATAACAAAGGTAATGTAACAAAAGAAACAAACAATGCAGGAATTGTTACAACATATCAATATGATGAATTAAACAGATTAGTAAAAGCAATAGATGGAAAAGGAAATACAACACAATATAGTTATGACGGAGCTAATATAACATCTGTTACAAATAGATTAGGACAAGTTACAAAAATATACTATAATTCTATGAATCAAGTAACAGCAATAGAAAATCCAAAAGGAGAAATTTCAAGAGTTGTATATAATCTAGCAGGAGACAAAGTAACAGAACAATTAGCAGATTCTACAGAAACAATATATAGCTATGATGCAGGTGGAAGACTTGTAACAATTACAGACGCAAAAGGAAATGTCACGAAATTTGAATATAATAGTGTAGATAGTGTAGTAAAAGCAATAGACGCAGTAGGAAATGAAACAAAAATAGAATATGACAAAAATCAAAATAAAACAAAAGAAATAGATGGAGAAAATAGAGCAGTAAGTTATCAATATGACTCTATGAACAGAATAACAAAAGTAACAGACGCAAATGGAAATACAACAACAGTAGAATATGATAAAGCAGGAAATATAACAAAAGTAATAGACGCAAATGGAAATGAAACTACTTATAAATACAATACAGTATTAAATAAAGTAGTAGAAGAAACAACTCCATTAGGTAATACAACAAAACTAGAATATGATTTAAACGGAAATTTAGTAAAAGTAATAAGTGAAGAAAATCTAGTAACAACATATAAATATGATAATCTAAACAGATTAGTAGAAGAAGTTTTACCAACAGGAGAAATAACAACATATTCTTATGATGAAAATAATAACATAGTAAAAATAAAAGATAATAGCGATAGAGCATACACATACGAATATGACAAAGAGAACAGATTAGTAAAAACAATAAACCCATTAGGATATACAGAACAATACATATATGATTTAGCAGGAAATGTAGAGAAAATGATAGATGTTGCAGGAGATGAAATCAATTATCAATATGATGCAGTAGGAAGATTGCAACAAATAAAATATCAAGAAGAAAATACATATCAATTCAAATATGATATAAATGGAAATATTGTTGAATCTATTGACTCAAATGGAAATGTAACAAAGAAAGAATATGACGCAATAGATAGAGTAATATCTGAAATAGACGCAACAGGAAGTATTACAAAATATGAATATGATAAAGTAAGCAATGTAGTAAAAACAATAGACGCATTAAATGGAACAACAATATATGGATATGACAAAGTAGGACAAATAAAAGAAGTTACAGATGCAAATGGAAATAAATATACATTAGAATACGATAAACTAGGAAACAACACTAAAATAATTGATGCTTTAGGAAACGAAACAACATTAGAATATGATAAAGAAAATAAACTAATAAAAACAACAAGTTCAGAGGGATTAGTAACACAATACGAATATAATAAACTTGGACAAGTAACTAAAGTTTATGACAATGCAAACAATCAAATAGTATATACTTATGAAAATACAAGAGTAGTAAAACAAGAAGACATTGCAGGAAGAACAATTGAATATAAATACGATTTAGCAGGAAATGTAATAGAAATCAAAAATTACGATGAAACAATAACAAAGTATGAATATGACAAATTAGACAGACTAACAAAAGTAACAGACGCAGAAGGAAATATAACAGAATTTACTTATGACGCAAAAGGAAATGTAATTACTAAAAAAGAAGATGATGAAAGAATATGGCAATATGAATATGATAGAATAGGAAACATATTAAAAGAAACAAACCCAGAAAAAGCTACAACAAGTTATGAATATGATAAAAATAGTAACTTATTAAAAATAGTAAATGCAAACGGAACAGAAAAAACATATACTTATGATAGCTTAAACAGAATAACATCAATAGCAGATGAAAATTCTAATACAACAAGTGTATCTTATGACGCATTAAGCAGAATAATAGGAATTACAAAACCAGAAGGTGGAAAAACAGAATACTTATATGACGCAGTTGGAAACTTAATAAAAGAAAAAGACGAGTTAGAAAATATAACAACTTACGAATATGACGCAATGCAAAATTTAAGAAAGATAATATCTCCAAAAGGTGCTATAACACAATATGAATACAATACTTTAGGAGATGTTGTAAAAACAATAGATGCACTAGGAAATATAACAACAAATAAACTAAACTTAAATGGACAAATAGAAGAAATACAACAACCAAACGGTGCTAAATATAGTTATCAATATGACGAGCTACAAAGATTAACAAAAGTACAAGCACCAGAGGGAGTAGAAAGAACATTAGTATATGACTTAAAAGATAACTTAATAGAAGAAATAGATGCAAATGGAAATAGTACAAAATATACTTATGACATAATGCACAGATTAACAGAAGTAACAAATGCAAACGAAAATAAAGAAATATATGAGTATGATAATAGAGGAAATCTAAAATCATTCACAAATACAAAAGGTGTAAAAACTGGATATACTTATGATTTATTAGATAGATTAAATAGTACAATAGATGCAACAGGTTTAGTAACAACATTTGAATATGATACATTAGGAAATCTAACAAAACAAGATAGATCTGGTGGAAGAATAACAACTTATCAATATGATAATGTTTCAAATATTACTAAAGTAACAAACGCATTAAATAATAGCACAAGCTATGAGTACAATAAGGAGTCAAACTTAACAAAGCAAACAGATGCGTTAGGTTTATCAACAATATATGGATATGATATAAAAGGACAATTAACATCAATAACAGATGCAAAAAATAATTCTATAAACATAGGTTATGACGCACACGGAAACATATCAGAAATTAAAAACCAATTAGGAAATAGCAAAAAATACGAATATGATTTACTAGACAGATTAACATCTGTAGAAAACGAAAAAGGAATAAAAACTAACTATGAATATGATGTTGTAGGAAACTTAACAAAAACAATAAATGGAAACGGAAACACAACAGAGTACAGTTATGACCTTTTAGGAAGAATAACAGGAGAAACTGATGCAAATGGTAAAACAACAGGATATTCTTATGATACAGTAGGAAATATAAAAGAAATAACAAAAGCAAATGGAAACAAAATAACATACGATTATGATAAGATTAACCAATTAGTTAAAAAAGAATATTCTAATGAAGATGAAGGAATCGTACTATACACATACAACGAAGACGGAACAAGAAAAACAATGGAAGACAACTTAGGAACTACAAATTATGAATATGATAACGCAGGAAGAATAACAAAAGTTACAATACAAGATGGAAAAACAATAGAATACAAATATGATGATTTAAGTAGATTAAGCGAATTAGTTTATCCAGATGGAAAGAGTGTAAAATATGAGTATGATGTATTAGACAGACTAACAACAGTAACAGACAGAGATGGAGGAAAAATCACATACGAATATAATGCAAGAGATGAATTAACCAAAACAACAAGAGCAAATCTAACATATACATTATGCGAATACAACGAATTAGGACAACTAATAAAAATACAAAACAGAACAAATAAAGACGAAGAAATATCAACATTTGAATACGAATACGACAATGCAGGACAAATAATAAAAGAAACAGCAACAAATAATGGAAAAACAATAACAAGAACATTCGGTTATGATGTAACAGGAGAACTAACAAGTTGTGTAGAATTGGATAACAACATACTAACTGAAACAATATATGCTTATGACAATGCAGGAAATAGAATATCAGTAGAAACAAAAGTAGGGGAAACAACAGTAAGTGAGAACTACAAATATAATAATGCAGAACAACTAATAAGCAAAACAAGTGGAGATAAAACAACAGAATACTTATATGATGCAAACGGAAACTTGATAAGCGAAGTACAAAACGGACAAACAACAAGACAATACGGATATGACACAGAAGATAGACTAAAAGCAGTAATAGAGGGCAAAAACATATTAATGGGAGCAATATATGATGGAGATGGAGAAAGAGTATTCTCATTAGACGGAAAAAATAATCAAAACTATGTAGGAGATAAGCACACAGGAAATAACAAAGACGGACACAAACACGATAACTGTGCACATAAAAATAACTTCTGCACAGAAGAAATATACTTCCCATACACATTAGAAGAAGCAACATCAGATAAATACGAACTAACAGAATACATAAACGATGTAACAAGTGAATACACACAAGTATTAGCAGAATACGGAACAAAGAAAAATAGCATACAAGCAACATATACTTATGGAATAAACAGAGAAAGCTATAATGATAGTAGTGCAACAAGCTATTATCAATACGATGGTAGAGGTAGTGTAGTAAATTTATATGGACAAAAGAAAAAAGATATGGTAAGCTATAGCTATAGTCCATACGGAGAACAAACAGTAACAGGAAAAACAAATAACCCTTATGGATACAACGGAGAATATACAGACGCAAATACAGGATTACAATACTTAAGAGCAAGATACTACGATAGTTCAATAGGAAGATTTATAACAAAAGATACATACACAGGAGATATATACAATCCAATAACACAAAATAGATATACTTATGCAGGAAACAATCCAATAAACAATATAGATCCAAGTGGGCACTTTATAGAAAAACTAGCATCAAAACTACAAAGTGCTATAATGGGTGCAGTAACATCAGTAGGTATAACAACTGCACATGTAGTAAAATCTGTAGCAAATACACTTTTCTCAAAAGGTAGTATAAATGATAAAGCACAAGCAATAGTAAAAGAGTTAGTAAGTGTTCCAATGCAATTAAAGAATAACTATGCAGTTGGTAGTGTAAATAGCATAGATAAACAAATACAAAAATATGTGGAGATGTATAACAATTCAAATGATGCAGGACATAAAATAGATATACGAAAAAAGATAGAGAGCTTAGAAAAGCAAAGAGAAAAATTATGTGATGTATCTGGAAAAGCACAAGCAAAACTAAGTGATTTTGGAATATCAGATATAACAGTAATACCAAATAAAGCTGATTATGTATTATCACAAATAACAGATGAAGATATTGAAAATTGGAATAATAGATTATTAAGAGAAAAGTATCAAGAATATCAAGAAGAGTTGGAAAGACAAAGAGCAAATAGAAGTGCAGGAGAGAAATTTGAAGATTTCCTAACAGGTATATCACATGATATTTCAATGGGATTATCTGCGACATTTGGATTATTTACAGTTGTTCCAAGTTCAATGGTACAAGCTTGGTCTGGAAATCCAGATCCATATGATTATTTTGATTTCATGGCTGAAATGGAAGAGGTATATGCTTTTTCTAGAGGAATGACTTATGAGGACTTTGTTAACAAGTATTATAATGATAAATACTTTAATGCTGGATCAGATGTTGGAATGATAGCATATATGCTAGGATTTGCCTATATGTCATCACAAGATTATAGCCAACTAAAAAATAAACCACAACAAACAACAAATAATGCCGATTATTATGTTGCTCCAAACGGAATGGCATTTACACAAGAACAGTTTAAATATATGATAAAGAATAATTTATCTATAGAACAAATGGAATGGATAGCAAAAATGCCTAAAACAATAAACTATGAAACTAGTCAATTACAACACGAAATGAAACATGCAAAAGACTTCGGAATAGAAAAAACTTGGAGTAAACAAACTGGTGCAGAATTTAAAGCAGCACTACAAAGCAATGTGGATAATGCAACAGATATTTTTAAATCTAAATTTAGGGATACTCCTGCTTTTGTATATATAAATGAAAATACTGGAATAGGAGTTCATACAGACCTATCAGGTAATTTTATAGGAGGATGGAAATTGACAGAAGAACAATTATATTATCATTTTACATATGGAATAAAATTAAAGTAATGGAGGAAATAGATGGGAAGTTATATTGGAATGGGATTTATAATTAATAATGAACTCAATAGTAGAAGAAAATCTGATATACAGATGATACTTGAATATTTTATTTCAAAAAGTGGAAAATTAATAAATGTTAAATTTAGCGAAGATGAAGATGGAAATAGTTGGAAAGACATAAAAGAGCCCAATATAGAAAGTGTAGATAAATTTCTAAGCAAATATTATTTAAATTTTAATCTAATATGCAATATATTAGATAAAAAGGATGTAATTATTAATGCATACTATACAAATTTAAGCAAAGACTTTTGTGGATTATTATTAGATTTCGATGTAGAATATTTTTTAAAAGGGTGTCCAGATGAAAAAATTGAAGAGAAAACAAATCAATTTATCAATTTAATGATAGATATATATAATGTTGTAAAATATAGTTATGCATTGTGTGATCAAGAAGCAATGATAAAATATACACCAAAAGATATAGAAGAAGCTAAAAAAAAGTATTCGCTATTGTTAATACCACACTATAGTAAAATGGAAATTATAAAAAATAGTTGGAATATTGATGGACTAACAGATAGAGTAAATTGTGGTACAGAATATATCCCAATAAAATGTAATTGCCCAATATGTAATAAATATGAATTTGATGAAGAATATGATATATGTCCAATTTGTAGTTGGGAACACGATTTAGTGCAAGAAAGTGATGAAGATTATGGTGGTGGAGCCAATCAATTGAGTGTTAAAGAAGCTAGAATTTTATATAAACTTCAAAATTTGAACAAAGAATTAGCTGAACAAATATTGAATAAACATTTAAAAGCAATAGAAGATATTAATAATAGTCAAACAGATAATAATGATAAAATGATAAAAAATAAGGCAGAAAGAGATAGGTATGCAAATGAAATTTTGCAAGAATATAAAAAGTTTATTTTAAAAAAAGATAAGCAAATGTAAAAGTTTGATTATATTCAGCAAATAATAAGAGAAAACTTTCTCTTATTATTTGCTATATTATTAAAAAAATATAGTAATAAAGGGAGAATGTTATGGATAAAGAAATTTTAAAGAAAGTTTGTGAGTTGGCAGAAAATAGACATAGCAGTTATTTAAAAGGAACTAATATTAAATCGGTATCTTTAGCAGAAGGAATAGAAGCTGTTGAGTATAATGAAAAAGAAGAAATGGAACTGTTGCAATATCTTGAAAGTTTATCTTATGAGCAAAACCTAATGATATTAACAGTAGCATACATAGGCAGAGGAGATTGCAATGATGAATTTGAAAAGCATAAAGATTATGAAAAAATATATAAAGATATGCTAAATTATGTAAGAGATACATTTCCAAATGAGGAATTTTTAGTTTCACAAATTGATGAAAAATTACCACTTGATGAATATCTAAAGAAAGGTTTTGAATTACTTAAAATCGAAATGTAATTATTTTAAACTTAATTAAATATGTAATAGAAGGTAGGGCAATTATGTTTGATAAAGAAGCCTATAAGGAATGGTATGATGAATGGAAAGAAAAATATCACAATAAACGATTTATTGATTTTTCAAAATATATTACAGAAAAAGAAAAACAAACCTTGAAAAAACTTAATATAGAAATAGAAGATAAGATATACACAGAATATGAATTTAATCGTGTAGAATTAGATTTATATAGCTATCACGGGGAAAGAAAAAAGAGAGAAAGTTTAGGCGTATCATATAGAGAGATAAAAAGATTATGGGATTTAGTTAATCAAATGTCATCAGATTATGATTTATAGTATAAAAACATAGCCATTTATAAATATGGCTATGTTTTTTAGTCTTCTTCAACATTTTCAAATAGTGGATCGTCAAAAAAGTCTTTTAGACTAATTCCAAAACCTTCGCAGATATGTAGTAAAGTTTTCATAGTAATTAGACCTCGTTTTTGATTAATAAAGTAAGTTAGAGTAGAAGGAGATATACCAGTTAATTTATATAATTTCCAAATATTCATATTATTTTGTTTTAATAAATTTTTTATTCTTTGTCGAACGGCATCTGTTAAAGTCATAAGTATCAACCTTCTTTCAAATAAAAGTATAGCAATGAGATAGATTAAAATATGTGCTAGTTTTGAAAAAATATTTAAAAACCTTCGATACTTTTAACTACTTGCTTGTAATTAACTAGAAAAAATGTTATAATATCAATATAAATGATGTTTTTAGTTATAAGCAATAATAAAAATGACTTATATTTTTTTATTGTATTTGTTAGAAACATTACAACAAAACTGGGAGATAAAATTTATGAATGATATAGTCAAAATTTTAATAGCAGATGATAATAAACATATTGCAAATAGTATGATGGAATATGTCAATGAAGATATAAGATATAAACTAATAGGAATGTCAAATGATGAATTATCAGAGATAGAAATGATAGAAAAATTTAAGCCAGATGTGGTAATTACAGATATTAAGAAAAAAATAGGATGGACAGGAATTGATATAATAGAACATTATCAGAATATAGAGAATAAACCTATATTTATTTTAATATCAGCCAGTATAACAGACTACTATCAAAAGATAAGAGAATTTAATATTGAGCACTATCTAGCGAAACCATTTATAAAAGAAGATTTTTTAGAAATATTAAATAGGGTATATTATAAAATATACCCTAATGAAGTAATTATAAAAGAAGATAAAATTGTTAATAATTCTATGAGTAAAATTAGATACTTTTTTGAACTAATAAAGAATAAAATAATGTAAATTTATTCATATTCTTCATCAGTATTTTCATATAAATTTTCTATTGATATTCCTAAAGCAATAGCGAATCCTTTAATTTCATAATCTCTAATAGTCTTTTTTCCGTGTTCCATATAGTGTATATCAGAATAATAAATAGTTAATCCTAGTAATTCTAATTTTTCGCTTAATTCTCTTTGAGTTAAGCCTTTTAATTCTCTATATTTCTTTAAATTTTTACCAATTATATTTGCTTTTCCGTTAATTTTATTTATTTTCAAAATTATACACCGTCCTTTTGTTAAGAAGATTACAACAAAATTTTACAATATAAATAAAAAATCCTGTTGTAATGATACTAACAAGAGGTTTTTTTTATGTTTTTTTTGAATTTTACCGATAATATTACAAAGTTCGACAGATTTTGCAACCATATTATGTTAACATAATATAAAAATCAAAAAGTTACAAGAGATAAAAAAATAAGAAGTTATATATTTAGCGTAGTTTTTTATTACCTAATACTATAATTTCTAAACTATTCAATCTACGCTAATTCGATGTAGGAGAATAGTTTTGAAATTAAAAAGACTAGGTTTATTAAGTGAGCACTTAAAAAGGGACAAACTTACTGAAAACAGTAAAGGTGTTCTTTTTTTGCTTTTTTCAAAAATAATTAAACTTTTTAATTGTGGATGCCGAAGTCCACCTTTATTCAATTTCAAAATTTGAAGTTGAATGGAGGAAATAAAATGGATAGAAAGTTTAAAATAAAAAAATTAACTTTCAAGTCTAATAATAAACATATTACAGTTATTAATAAATCAGTAAAAAAGATAAATGAAATAAGAATGACTAGAACTCTACAAAAAGAGTTTGAAAGACAAAGAAAAGAAGACATATCACATAAAAATAAGTTTGATAGACATATAGAACATCTTGAACTATCAGAAGAAGAAATTAGTGTAAGAGCAGTACATAAAAATCCAACTATTGAAGAAATTATTTTGGGCAATGAAACTATGAGAGAGATAATAAGAGAAATATGGAGTCTACCTATACCACAAAACAGGAGAGTATATATGCATATTGTAGATGGACTTTCATATACAGAAATTTCAAAAATCGAATTAAGAGATGTGTCAGTTATAAAAAGGAGTGTAGATGCAGGAATAAAAAAATTACAAAAAAAATTAAAAAAATTTTTAAATAAGTAACAAAAAATAGGGGGGCAAGTGAGCAATATAGTGAAAGGGTATTTTTACTCTTTCACTATTTAATTTTTATGAAAGAGTACATTGACAATTAAATAACATTCATTGGAGAAAATCTATTATTAAGAGCTAGTTTAATAAAAAGAAACAGAACTTTTTAACTTAAATGTGAAATGGCAATTCACAAGGCGAAGACTAATAGTAGAAATAATAAAACTCTTGTCCAGTCACAGCTCGAGCGTTAAAAGCGTCCCACGCAATGAGGACAAATCTGTTGAAAACAGATAGGTGAAATTCCTGTGTGCGATATAGCTATTGCAATCTAATGAATAGTAAAAAAAGAAAATTAGGAGGGACTAAATGAAATTTAATGAGTTGATGTCAGATGTTGAATATAGTATGAAAGAATCGATAGTATATATTTTATTAGCTTTTAGAAAGATGAAAAAAAACAAAGACAAAACATTAGTAGAGTACATAGAAACTGTTATAGAAATGTTAGAAACAATAGATAAAAAGAAACTAATTGAAAAAATGGATACTGAATTGATTGCAGATTTTCCATTTCACTATACCTTAAATAGTAAAGAGATTGTATCTTATGCAGTAGTTCTATTTGATATATTATTAAAATCAAACAGAGTAATTAACGAAGAAAATATAATTTCAACATTAAAAATTATAATGAAATTATATTCAACGAGAAATGTAAGCGATAAGGCAAAGGACATTTTGAAAAAATTAAAAGAATCAACTATGCGATTATAATAAAACTTATAAATCGCATAATTGAAAAAAATAGGAGATATTTATAGTCTATTACTAGACCATAAGTATCTCTTTTACTTTTGTAAGGAGGTATTCAATTGGACAGTAATCGTGAAGATAAAAAAGTTTATGAGGCAGAAGATATACAGAACATATTAAAGCTAGGAAAAAATAAAGTATATAGCTTTTTAGAAGATGTATATTCTAATACTCACTTTTTTAAAGTAATAAAAATAGGAAAATTATACAGAGTTCCTATAAAGTCCTTTGATGAATGGTTAAATGGAAACGAATAGGAGTGAATATCAATGAGTGGAAATAGAAAAAGTGTTGCTTTTTATGAAAGAGGTTCTTGGTATCATAGAACAAAGGAATTACAAAATGATTATAAGGTTAAATATGGGAAAATAGGTGGGTTTAAAACAAAAGAAGATGCAGAGGAAAGTTATAAAAATCATAATGAAAAATTCATAAAAGAACTTACTGCAAATCATCTTATGATAGACAAAGAAGTAATGTTATCCGATTATTTGATTTATTGGTTTGAATATATATTTAAAGAAGAACAAAGCAATAAAAATTATGAAATAGGTGTAGCATATGTTATTTATAATTTTATAGTGCCGTTATTAAAACAAGATGAATGTAATGTAAATATTAAGTTAAAGCTTACTAGTACAGATTATTTTAATTCTATATTAGAAGAATTATCTAAAATGACCAAATCAGCAGGTAATAAATGTAGAGAAGTGTTAAGTATTGCAATGAAAGATGCTGTTAGGGATAACTATATATATAATAATCCTATTGAAAATACTAATAGATATCCTAGAGCAAAGCCGAAGATAAAGATATTGAGAGAAGATGAACTGAAAAAATTACTTAAAAATTCTAAAAGTAGTAATTGGTACTTGGAAGTTTTATTAGGTTTATTTTGTGGATTAAGAAAAGGCGAAATTATGGGATTAAAATTTTCTGATTTTGATTTGGACAAGCAAATTATGAGAATTAATAGACAATTAGTTAATGATCCATTTATAGCAGATAATCCAGATGCAACACGAGTAAAAGTAGATAAATATGAACTTACAGAAAAGCCACCAAAAAAAGATAGCTATAGAGTATTAAAAGTGCCAAAAGTAATAATAAAAGAAGTTAAAAAAAGAAAAAGAAAACAAGAAGAATGCAAAGAAAGGTATAAAGAATTTATTGATTGTGATTATATAAGTTTTCAAGAAAAAACAGGTTTGCCACATATACCAACTTCTTTCAATGGATTTTTATATAAAATATGTCATAGATTAAATATAACCAATATATCTGTTCACGGTTTAAGACATACATTTGCTACTATTTTAATTGAACAAGGAGTGCCAATAGTAAAAATATCAGCACTAATGGGACATTCTAACCCACATACTACATTTGAAATATATTGTGATGTAATGGAAGAAAAAGAACGAATATTAGAATTTATTAACAATACATTTTCTTTGGAAAAGATGGAGGTATAAGAAATGGTAACTGAATTAAAACCTATAAGGTATATAGATTATAAAATATATAATGTAACACCAATAAAGAATAAGTATGGATTTAGAGTAATTTTAACATTAGAAGATAATACCAAAAGACCAGTACAACATTCTGGTTTTTTAAGAAAAGATGAGGCAGAAAAAGAAAGAAATAAAGTAATAGGAAAATTAGAAAATAGAACATATATTGTATATACAAATGTAACAGTTGAAGAGTATATGAAATATTGGTATGAGTTTGTTATAAAAGATAGATTAAAGTCTGTAGGAAGTATAGATACTTATAAAAATTGTGTTTTCAACCATATCATAACTAATATAGGGAATTTAAAACTTATAGATTTAAGAAAAGGACATATAAAAAAATTATACCAACAGATATTTGATTATTCTCCAAGTGTTGCTAGAATACTTCAAACAGTTTTAAATACTGCACTAAAAGATGCAGAAATAAAAAAATTTATACCTACTAATGTTGCAAAGGGAGTAAAACTGCCAAGTAAAGAAGATAAGAAAATAAAAACAAAAGAAGAAAGTTATGATAGTTATCATACTTTAAAGATTGATGAAAGAAAAACATATAAATTAGATGAAATAGTAAAACTCATAAAAGCAAGTAAAAGTACACCAATATACTTACAGATATTATTTGCAGTTTTGATGGGAATGCGTAAAAGTGAAATAAACGGAGTTAAATATGCAGATATAGATTATATACATAGAAAATTATATGTTCAAAGGCAGTTAGGAAGAAAGAAAGGTATAAAAAAAGAAGAAGTAGCATTGAAAACATTTACAAAGCAAGAAGTACAATTAAAGTCAAAATCCAGTTACAGAGTATTAGACATACCAGATTTAGTTTTTGAAGAAATATTAGAACAACGAAAGAAATATGAGGAAAGGAGAAGAAGAAGAAAGAATGATAAAAATAATCCTTTCCAAGATTTAGATTTTATTTGTTGCTCTATTTATGGTAGACCAAGAAGTAGTGGATATGTATTTCAACACTTTAAAAAATTAAAACAAGATAATAATTTACCAGATTTACCATTTCATAAATTAAGAACAACTTACACAACAATATTAACAAAAAATGATTTTAGTATGAAAGCAATATCAACATTATTAGGACATTCTTCAACGATGATTACATTTGAAAATTATACAGATAAGAATGAAATAATACAAGATTGTTTAGAAGAACTAGAGCCTTTCATTGAAAGAGTAATTGAAATAGGACAGAATGAAATTATTGATTGTAGTGATATAGAAACAGATAAAATAATGCAAGAATATTATATGTCATTAGTTGCATAATTAAAGTAATACAAGGTATCAATATACCTTGTATTTTTTATTAAAAAATGCTAAAATAATAATATTGAATAAAAGGATATATTTAATTTTAAATAGTTTTATTTAATGTTATTTAGTTTAAGAAAATAAAGTTTGTGACCGAATTCGTGTAATAGCAATTTATGTTTACTAAAAAATGAAAAAAAGCGAACAAATTACACGAATTTGTTCGCCTAATTACACGAATTTTTGGTTAATAGTAATCACTTTTTTCGGTCACAAAGGAGGAAATATG
>CAYMDN010000008.1:0-41176 GCA_964389545.1 uncultured Clostridium sp.
CTTCTGGTAAATAGTTTACCCCTCTTTTCTTTTTCCAAATTTGAATTGGGAATATAGGAGTTTCTCCATTTCCTACACCTTTTTCTGTAGATAATAGCATTTCTCTTATAATACATCTACCCTCTGCAGAATCATCTGTTCCATAATTTATTGAACTAAATACAACTTGATTTCCCCCTCTAGAATGTATTGTATTCATATTATGGATAAATGCTTCCATAGCTTGATGTACTCTGTTTACTGTGCCATTTATGGCTAATTGAACGTATTTTTTATCACCTTTTAATTCTTCTGTATCTTTTTTGATGTAATCATCTATTTTATAATCGTATATATTAGATAAGTCTTTATCTATAACTTTTTCAATCTTTTTTACTTCCTCTATGTAAGTTAATCTTACATATGGTGCCAAATAATAATCAAATGCTGGTATTGCTTGTCCTCCGTGCATTTCATTTTGAACTGTTTCAAGAGAGATGCATCCTATAATGCTCGCAGTTTCTATTCTTTTAGCTGGTCGTGATGAACCATGTCCAGCTCTAAATCCATTCTCAAGTATTTCATCTAGTGGGTGTTGTAAACAAGTTAAACTTTTTGTTGGATAATAATCTTTATCATGTATATGAATATATCCATCTCTAAAAGCCTGTCTTGCTTCAGCAGATACTAAAAAATCATCAACAAATGGTTTTGTAGTTTCACTAGCAAACTTCATCATCATTCCTGCAGGTGTATCTGCATTCATATTTGCATTTTCTCTAGTAATATCATTAGATTTTGTTTCTATAATTTCTAGGAAAACATCTTTAGATTTAGCTTTTCTTGCCACGTCTCTGTTATATCTATATGTAATATATTCCTGTGCAACTTCTTTTCTTGAAGATCCCATCAGTTTCTTTTCTACAAGATTTTGTATTTCATATACTGATACTTGTACTTTGTCTTTTAATTGGTTTTGTACACTATCAGAAATTTTTGTTGCAAGATCTATATCAACTCCTGCTGTTGTATTTGACATAGCTTTAGTAACAGCCTTAATGATCCTTTCTTCGTCAAAATCCGCAATTCTTCCGTCCCTTTTTATAATTTGCATGTTAATCATCTCTCCCTTTATTTCATCTTTTACATTATTCATTTGTTATATCATTTGTATTTTTTTGAAACTTTTGTATATTAGAATATAAAAAAATTCTTATGCCTACTAATTGTTTTGAGGGAATTGTAGAGAATGGCCAAATCGCTACAACCAAAAGACTTTGATAGGTCATTGGAATTAAATATAAAACTGATCTTTTGTATTTTCTAAAAATTGTATATTAATTTTATCTTATCAAAATTTTAAAGTCAATATAAAACTATATATCATTTATATTACACAATTATTACTTTTTCATTACATTTTTAGAGGCGTTAAAATGTCAAAATTCTGCACTTTAACGCCTCTTGATTAATATCTTCTTCTATATCTATTGCATTCACATTCTTCTCTTGTTTCATCATTTTCTCTGAATATTTGTTCGATATTATCATTATAGTTATTTGTATAATTAAATTCACCATTTGTATTTGTTGATGATACTCTTTCTAATATTTGATTTAGAATACCTCTAATATTGTTATTTTCATCATTTCTACAATATAAAGTTCTTGTAATCAGTGCTGTTGTAAATGATAAAACTGTATAAGCAAATGTTGCAATTAAAAAGGTTTCATCAAATGCTGCAAAAGTTATCACAATAAAAATTGCAAATATAATGCTTGCTACCGTGAGTGGACTTTGTAATAGTTTTTGTAAGACAAATGATATGATAATTACTGCAATTGGAAAAGCAAAGAAAATCAATAATAAATTCATAACAAACCCTCCACCTATTTATATAGTATGTATTACTTGAAAGTTCTGTGAAAAAAAAGATAAGTACCCTTGGTACTTATCTTTCTATTATTAACCTTCTATTCTTTCAGTAAGCCATGCTTCTAGTTCATCAATTTTAACTCTAACTTGTTCCATTGAGTCTCTATCACGAATTGTAACAGCATTATCATTTTCAGTTTCAAAATCAACTGTAACACAATATGGTGTTCCAATCTCATCTTGTCTTCTATATCTTTTACCTATACTTGCTGATTCATCATATTCGCACATATATTTCTTTGATAATTTATCAAAAACTTCTCCTGCTTTTTCTGATAATTTCTTTGATAATGGAAGAACTGCTACTTTAACAGGAGCCATAGCTGGATGTAAATGTAAAACTGTTCTTACATCTCCTTCTCCAACTTCTTCTTCATCATAAGCATCACACAATATTGCTAAGAATATTCTATCTACACCAACTGCTGGTTCAACACAGTATGGAACATATTTCTCATTTGTCTCTGGATCTAAGTATGTTAAGTCTTCTTTAGAGGCTTCCATATGTCTTGATAAATCATAATCTGTTCTATCAGCTATTCCCCAAAGTTCTCCCCATCCAAATGGGAATAAAAATTCTATATCTGTTGTTCCTTTGCTATAAAAACTTAATTCTTCTTTAGAATGCTCTCTCATTCTTAGATTTTCTTCTTTAATACCTACATTTATTAACCATTTCTTACAGAACTCTTTCCAATATTCATACCATTCTAAGTCTGTTCCTGGTTTGCAGAAAAATTCAAGTTCCATTTGCTCAAATTCTCTTGTTCTAAAAATAAAGTTTCCTGGTGTAATTTCGTTTCTAAAAGAGCGTCCCATTTGACCAATACCCATAGGTAATTTACGTCTAGTAGTTCTTTGAACATTTTTAAAGTTTACAAACATTCCTTGTGCAGTTTCAGGTCTTAAATAAACTTCAGATTTAGCATCTTCAGTTACACCAATAAATGATTTAAACATTAAGTTGAACTTTCTAATTTCAGTAAAATTTCTTTTACCGCAATTTGGACATGTAATATCATTTTCATTAATATAATTAACTAATTGCTCATTGATCCATCCATCTAATCCACTAATGTCTTTTTTATTTTTGAATCCCCATTCTTCAATTAATTTATCTGCTCTGTGTCTAGTTTTACATTCCTTACAATCTATTAATGGATCACTAAATCCACCAACATGTCCTGTAGTAACCCAAACTTGTGGATTCATAATAATAGCAGCATCTATACCAACATTATATTTAGACTCTTTAATAAATTTTCTCCACCACATGTCTTTAACATTTTTCTTCATCTCAGCGCCTAAAGGTCCGTAATCCCAACTGTTTTGTAAACCACCATAAATCTCAGAGCCTGGATAAATAAATCCTCTATTTTTACATAAATTAACAATTTTCTCCATAGATTTCTCTACCATAGAATCACATCCTTTACATTATAATTGTACACTATTTTATATTATAAACCACTCTTTTGTCAATAGTCGTCGTACAAAAAAAGACGCGGGCAGTAGCATTATCTACAGCCCGCGTTGTGGATTGGATTAGACAACCTGGATGCCGGCCTTCTCGAACATGGCCTTCATCTCCTGGTAGTTCTTGCTGTCCTTGTCGTGGTGCAGAGTCCAGACGGAGTCAGCATACTTGGTGATGAGCGCTTTGTGCGCGTCAACGATGATCTCAGTGGTGATCTCGCTTTCAGGCGGGAGAAGCAGGCGCCCCTCATAGTTGCCACGGTAGGTTCCGTACATGATGGTCTTTCCGTTCTCAGCGGAGTTGATCTTGATTAAGAGCAATCCCCGGAGATTCTCGGATTCGATGCGGATTTTCGTCGGGTTGGACATAGCCATCTTCCTTTCACACTTAAATTGATGTATCCCCTTATCGGGTTTACAAATTAATTATAGCACAAAATTGATTCTTTTTTCAATTTTTAACTCCTTGTTAAAATAAAAAACCGTCCATTTAATCTGAACGGTTTTTATATATTAATCTTCTATTTTCTTAATTTCTTCGAATCTTTTTATCTTTGCGGTACTTGTTTTAATCATTGGTTCATCAGTAATTGTTAAATGTTTTATATGTTTGTAATTTGTTAAGTTTTTGTTTATTTCTTTTATATCTTTCCAAATAATTTCGTGTAGTTCTTCTTCTGTTTTGTTAGGATAATGTTCTTTTACATATTCCTTATTATATACCACTTTAACTGCTACTATTAGATCATCATCTTTTTTTCTTCCATATACCATATTTTCATCTATATATGGTAATTTTGCAATTAATGTTTCTAATTCTTCTGGGTATATATTCTTTCCATTTTTTAATACAATAACATTCTTTTCTCTTCCCGCTATATAAAAATATCCATCTTTATCTTTGTATGCTAAATCTCCAGTATAAAACCATCCATCTTTTATTACTTTGTTTGTTTCTTCTTCATTCTCATAGTATCCAAGCATTAAGCTTTCGGTTTTTAACACTATTTCTCCTATGCCCTCCTCGTTTGGATTATCTATTTTTGCTTCTACATTTAATATTGGCTTTCCTATTGACCCATATCTAATATATTTTTCTGTTTCAGATATAACAACTGGTGATGTTTCAGTTAATCCGTATCCTTGTACTGTTACTATGCCAAAGTCATTAAACCTTTCTGCTACAGTTTTATCCAATGCAGCAGCTCCACATACAACGTATCTTAATTCTCCTCCCAATTTATCAAGTATCTCTTTAAATAATTTTCTTCTTATATCTATTCCAAATTTCAACAAGAATCTACTTAATTTTATTCCTTTTTCAACTTTCTTTTCTTTACCTTGTTTTTTTATTTCATTCATTATCTTTTTATACATTGATTCTAAAAGTAGTGGAACACATACGAATATTGAAACTTTATATTCTACTAAATTCGATTGTATATGTCTTAAACCATCAATAAAAATGTTCATTGTACCTTTACTTAAAAATAACATTAATCCTGTTGATCCATAAGTATGATGAAATGGTATAAATGCCATATTTACATCAGTATCACGAATGTCAATAATTTCTTTCATATTCTTCATATCTGATGCGATATTGTATTGAGATAACATTACAGCTTTTGATGCTGAAGTTGTTCCAGATGTAAATATCAAGCTTGCCATTTTTTTATTATCTATTTTTGTTCCCAAAATTCTTTTATCGCCTTTTTTTAGCTTTGTTTTTCCGTCCTTAATTGCTGATGATATATCTCTAAACTCATCATTTTTTCTCATGCAGATATAGTGCTTTAGCTGTGTTTTTCCAGCACTTTGAATATTCTTCATAGTGTCAATAAATTTATCTTCAAAAACAATAGCTTCTGCTTTGCTTCTTATTAATAATTCTTCTAATTCTGCTGGTGGCAATCCTTTATCTAATGTTACTACAACATTATTACTGTACATTGCTGCTAAGTAAGTAATTGCCCATTCATAACTATTGTTTCCAATTACAGCTATACGAATATTTCCGGGTTTTCCGAAAGAATTTATTTCTGTACCAAAGTTATATATATCATTTTGCATTTGCTTATATGTTATATCTGTATATTTAACTTCTTTACCTATTTTTGATTTAATTCGAAAAGCAATATTGTTAGGATATAATTCTATAGCTTCTTCAATTGCTTCTCTAATATTATTGTACTTTAATTCCATTACATCTTCCCTTTCATCTGCATTAATTATAAATGCAGGATGAGCATTTGTCAATTAAAATATTCACTCCCCTGCATTTTTTGTATTATTCAGTTCTTAATGCTTCTACTGGATCTTTTTTTGCTGCAAATCTTGCTGGAATTACACCTGCAATCATTGTTAGAACAACACTTATTACAACTAATATAATTGCTCCACCAATTGGTAGTCTTCCTGCATTTGATATGTCTGCTAGTGATTTTATTACTGCATTTATTGGAATTATTAATAATAAAGTTACTCCTATTCCTATTAATCCGGCTGTTATTCCTACTATAAAGGTCTCGGCATTAAATACTCTCGAAATATCTTTCTTAGATGCTCCGACACTTCTTAAGATACCTATTTCTTTTGTTCTTTCTAAAACAGATATATAAGTTATTATTCCTATCATAATTGAAGATACAACTAAAGATATAGCAACAAACGCAATTAATATATAGCTTATTACGTCTATAATTGTGCTAACTGAAGTCATCATTACCCCAACTAAATCTGTATAGTTAATAACATCATCTTCTTTCCCTTCATTTTCTTTTTGAGTATTGTAACTATCAATTATTTTTACTATTTGGTCTTTTGAGTCAAAATCTTTTGGATAAAGATTAATTCCTGATGGCTTATTTAAATCAACAACACCAAGTGAACTTAATATTGAATCATATGTCTCTAATCTATTGTTTGAATTAGCCGTCATATATGCTGCTAATTCTTCTTGAGAAAGTGATTGCATATAAGCTTTTTCTTCTTCTGACAATGAACTATAATCATATGTTGCAGTCGGATCATTTACAAATTCTTTACCTGTTAATATATTAATTGTAGGATTTGCCTTTTGCTCTTTTGCTATTTCACTTTCGTTTATTTTGTTTATAACATAAACTTGTAAATCATGTGTATACGCAATTGAATCCCTTATTGGAGCAGCAACGACTTCTGGTTTTGTTCTTATAATACCAACTACATTAATATCAACAGCATCGTCTAATTTCTTATTCATGTATTCTGCACTTGTTGATTTATTAACCCAAATATTTCCTTCTTTTTCATAATAATCTGTATTTAATAAAATTTTAAATGATAAGTTTAATATATCATCATATGTAAATGTTTGTATTTCATCAACTTCAAGCTTTTCTCCATTTTGAATTGCTTGTAGTTTTAATTTTAAATCGTCTTGGTTCTTTAATCCTAATGAATATAGTGCAAAGTCGCTTATTTCGTTGCTTTCTCCAACTACTAATACAACTTCATTAAATTTTGATGGCCATCTTCCTGCAACAACATCATATTGTGAATCAAGTAATTCTTGGTTATCAAGCATTTCTGTCCATACATCAGTTGGCATCATGCTTAATCCTCCACCTTGTTCAACCATGCTTCCCATTCCCATATTTTCAAATACATGATTTGGATTAACTTGTAAATAATTTTGTTCATCTATTTTTTTATATAGATTTAAATTTAGGTTGTATGTATATTGGATTGCACTTGTGTAGTCTTTTATATTTGTTTTATCGCTTTCTATATATTCTTTAAATGCTTCCAAATTATTTTCTTTAACTTCATTTGAGAATGTGCTTAGGATTTGTGAAATTACATTCATTGAATATACTTGATTTTTATCGATATATTCTGTTGTAGGTTCGTCTGTTTTCATTAATTCTTGCATCATACTTGTCATATCTACTGTTGATTGTTGAATTGTTAATGGGTAAGTCGATAATGTATCTTCCTGTACTTTATTTATATATTCTTGAACACCATTTGAAATAGAAAGTATTAATGCAATTCCTATAATACCTATACTTCCTGCAAATGCTGTTAAAAATGTTCTTCCTTTTTTTGTCATTAGATTATTTAAGCTTAATGATAATGCCGTAAAGAAACTCATATGCGTTTTTTTAGTTTCTTTTTTATCATTCTCATCATATTTCTCATCTTTTCCATCATATGGATCTGAATCATCTGTTATGTTTCCATCAAGTAATTTTATAATTCTTGTTGAATATTTTTCAGCAAGCTCTGGATTATGTGTAACCATTATAACAAGCTTATCTTTCGCTATCTCCTTTAACAATTCCATTATTTGAATACTTGTAGCTGAATCTAATGCACCAGTTGGTTCATCTGCAAGCAGTATCTCAGGATCATTAATTAATGCCCTTGCAATTGCAACTCTTTGCATTTGTCCACCTGATAATTGGTTTGGTTTTTTATGTATTTGATCTTCTAATCCAACTTTTGCCAATGTTTCCTTAGCTCGTTTTCGTCTCTCATCCTTTGAAATACCTGCTAAAGTTAAAGCTAATTCAACATTTGCAAGTACAGATTGATGATTTATTAAATTATAACTTTGAAATACAAAACCTACTGAGTGATTTCTATATGTATCCCAATCTCTATCTTTATATTTTTTGGTTGATACACCTTTAATTTGTAAATCGCCTGAGCTGTATCTATCTAAACCTCCTATAATATTAAGCAGCGTTGTTTTTCCACATCCACTATGTCCTAATATAGAAACGAACTCATTTTTTCTAAATTCAACACTTATACCCTTAAGTGCTTTAACTTCGTTATCTCCACTTAAATAATTCTTTGTAATATCTACTAATTTAAGCATTTTCTATTCATTCCCTTCTCTTCTCATAAAAATATTCATTATATTTTTATCAATATAATCTTAAATTATCCTTAAACAGAATTAATTTTGCCGTATATTCCGGCCTCCACCTTCTGTTATAGAAAGTTTCCCTTCTCTTGCCATTACAATGTTTCTTGCCAATTTTTCTCCTACTACTGCTTCAATATCATCAAATGATAATTTGTGTAAAATATTCATTTCTGTATCAAAATTATCTATTAATTTGTTCATTACTTTATTTCCAATTCCTGGTATAAAAGATAATGGTATTTGATAAACGTATTCTGGTCTATATTCTGGACTTTTGCTACATGGTTTATCTTTTATAAGTTCAATTCTATCGTAAACACCCATTGTAATATTTTTACTATCACAGGTATCGCACTTTTCTACTGGTGCATTTCCTGGTACATTTTTTTCGCATACTTCACAATATGTTCTATGATACTTTCCAAGTTTTGGATCTAATCCATAATTTGAAACAATCTTTCTGCCTTCTACATTTTTTAATGCTTTCATTAGTTCTTTAAAGCTAATATCATTAACTAAAATTTTATTATATTCTCTTGCAATTTTAGGTAATGAGTGTGCATCAGAATTTGTAACAAAAGTTTTTTGTTCTAACTCAGAAATATTATCTGCTAATACTGTATCTGCACTAAGTCCTAATTCTATTGCTGGAATTTTATCATATTTTTCTTTAAATATTTTCTTTAAACTGTCAGTACAATTTCCATAAAAGCTTTTATGTGGAGTAAAACAGTGTGCTGGAATTAACACTCCGTTATATTTTTCAACAATATCGATAAGCTCATATGCAGAAATATTTGCTCTTTGAGAGCTTAAAGTTATATTTTTTATATGGTTTCTCATTTCGTTTGAAAATTCTTTTATGTTTTTTAGATAAGGAAAATAACATAAATTATGAGCACTTCCACATTTTCCATCTCTACCAATTTCAGATGTTTCAATTTCACTACCAAGTATTATGCAAACTTTATCTTTGTAGATGATTCCTCCATCTTCTATTTCATATGCTTCTCCTGTTTTTAAAAAATTTTCAATGTCTTCTATTACATATGGAGATGCACAATCTATAACTCCTGCTATATTTATCCCTTTTCTATCTGAACATTCCTTTGCAATATTAGCAAAGTTTAGGCTTCTTGCAGCTGTAATTTTTATTGGTTTATTATTTTCACTTCGTCCTATATGTATATGTAAATCTGCAAATACTTCGTACATTTATTGTTCCTTCTTTCTATCTATTCTAAGTTTTTAATTGCATTTCTTGCTAACTCATCACATCTATTATTATATTCATTATCACTATGTCCTTTAACCTTAATAAAAGTTACTTTATGTTTTTTTGTTAAATCATATAGTTCTTCCCATAATTCTCTGTTTTTTACTGGCTCCTTCCCAGATGTCTTCCAATTATTCTTTTTCCAATTTTCTATCCAATGGTTATTAAAGCTATTAACTACATATGCACTATCGCTGTATACTTCAACTTCACATTCAAACTTTAGAGCTTTTAGCCCTTCTATAACCGCTGTAATCTCCATTATATTATTCGTCGTTTGCTTGCATCCACCACTAATTTCTTTTGCATTTCCCTTATACATTAAAATGGTTCCCCATCCTCCAGGTCCTGGGTTACCGTGAACAAGCGCCGTCTGTATATATGATAACTTTTTCCATTTTTCCTCCAAATTTATTTGTTTTGATTGTATTTTTTTTTATATTATGATATTATATCAGTAACTTATTAAAAAAATCAATAGTAAGGAGTTTATAATGAGTAAAATTTTAGGAGTAATCGCAGAATATAATCCTATGCATAATGGTCATTTATATCACTTAAAGAAATCAATTAATTTAGTTAAACCAGACTACTCGGTTTGTGTTATGAGTGGTAATTTTATGGAACGTGGAGATACTGCTGTTATAAGTAAATGGGCTCGTGCAGAAGCCGCATTAAAAAATGGTTTCGATATGGTTATTGAATTGCCTACAATTTATAGTATTTCAAGTGCTGAAAATTTTGCTTCAGGAGCTATTAAAATATTTAATAGTCTAGAGTGCGATGTTACTCTTTCTTTTGGCAGTGAAGCTGGTGACTTAGATATTTTAAACAGATTTGCTAAAATACTTTTAGATGAACCACCTGAATATGTTACAATGCTAGAGCATGAATTAGCTAAAGGATTATCTTTCCCAAAGGCTCGTGAAAATGCTTTATTGTTGTATTTAAACGATATTCGTAAATCTGCTCATGTTTTATCTGAGCCTAACAATATTTTAGGTATTGAATATTTAAAACAAATTTTAAAAACTAACAATAAAATTAAAGCAATTACTGTTAAACGCTATGGAGCTGATCATAATAGTACAGATACTTCTACTGGTTTTGCAAGTTCAACAGCAATTAGAGATTTATTATTTGGTCAAAAAACTATTAAGCATTTAATCCCTCCTACCTCTTTTGATATCCTAAAAGAAGAATGCGGAAAAGGATGCTTTGTTAATGGACTAGCTGAATTTGAAAAAGAAATCTTATATAAGATAAGAACTATGACTGTTAAGGAATTAGCTGACGTTCCAGAAGTTAAGGAAGGTTTAGAATATAAAATTAAAGAAGCTGCTGATAAATGTAATAAACTTTCAGATTTAATTACATTAATTAAATCAAAACGATATACTCAAACAAGAATTCATAGAATTTTATTGTACATACTTTTAAATATAGATGTAACAGATTATGCAAATTCTAAAAAAGCTACTCCATATATTCGTGTTTTAGGTGTAAGTACTAGAGGTAAAAACTTGTTAGCAGAAATCTCTAATCCTCTAAACAACAAAAAAATTAATGTTATTACATCACCTAAAGATTTCTTAGAAAAGAGTAATAATAAAGTTTTAAAACAAATGTTAGAAAAAGATATATATGCAAGTAATATTTATACTCTTGCATTCAAAAAAAGTTCTAGTGCAAATATGGATTTCACAGAAAAATTTATTATAGTATAAAAATAAGAGCCTTTATTCAAGGCTCTTTAAATTTTATTTTATTCTTCCCAGTTATGATATACATCAATAACATCATCTAGTTCATCAAGTTTCTCCAATATTAATTCCATTTTTCTTACTCCATTTTCATCTAAAGAAACATATGTACTAGGTACCATTTTTACGTCTGCTTCTAAGAATTTTAGTCCTGCTTTTTCTAATGCTTCACTTAATGCACTAAAATCTTCTGGTGCAGAAGTAATTTCATAAAATTCTTCTTCAGACTCTAGGTTCTCTGCTCCATTTTCTAAAGCTAGCATCATTAAATCGTCTTCAGACATTTCTGTCCCTTCTTTTTCAATTACAATAACACCTTTCTTTTCGAACATATAAGAAACACAACCTGTTGTTCCTAATTTTCCTCCAAATTTATCGAAAACATGTCTAA
This sequence comes from uncultured Clostridium sp., assembly GCA_964389545.1. Taxonomy (GTDB): domain Bacteria; phylum Bacillota; class Clostridia; order TANB77; family CAG-508; genus UMGS1781. Next base: position 11,743 of record CAYMDN010000008.1, read on the forward strand.
CATCTGCTGCTGTTCTATTTTTGTTATCAGTAGATGCATTAACAATTAATGCAACACCACTAGGTCCATATCCTTCATATGTAATTTCTTCATAATTTTCACTATTTCCTGCTCCAGCTGCCTTTTTTATAGAATTGTTAATAGTATCATTAGGCATATTATTAGCTTTACATTTTGCAATAACATCTCTTAATTTAGAATTTGATACAGGATCTGGTCCTCCCATTTTTACAGCCATTAATAATTCTCTTCCAAGCTTTGTAAATATTTTTCCTCTTGCTGCATCTGCTTTACCTTTTTTAGCTTGAATATTATGCCATTTACTATGTCCTGACATGATAATTCCTCCTTTTAATAAATTTACTTAGATATTTTATCACAATACCCGTAAATGTGTCAATGGGGACGATTTTAAATGATTCTGCCCCTTCATGTTGTTCATTCCATTAGTTTTTCAAATTTTCTATTGAATTCTGGGTTAAATTTCTTTAAATTAATTGGTCTGAGTTCTTTATTTGTAAAGCAGTGTTTCGTTTCTCCTGTAAGGACAACTTTTCCATCTTTCTTATCAGTAACATTGTATCCTACTGTCATTCTTACACCGTTATACTCTTTTATATATAAATCAATTACAATAATATCCTCAAATGTTACATGATATTTATAATTAACATTAACATTTAATACTGGTATTGTTATTTCATTTGCCTCTAATGTTGCAAATGACATTCCAGCTTCATCAAGCCATTTGCACCTTGCTTCTTCTAAAAATCTTATATAATTTGAATGATGAACTACTCCCATTCTATCTGTTTCATAATAATTAATTTTTCGTTCAAAAGTAAATTTCATAACGCTTTACTCCTTTTACTGTTCTATTGTTAAATTTTTATTCTTAATTTTTTGTAAAATTGTCTTTATTAAGTTGATATAGTATTTGAATTCATCGCTTTTTCTATAGATTAAATAGTATATGATATTTGGAACCAAAATACATATTATTATTTTTATTATGAAAGAACCTATTGTAACAGTCGTGATAATTGAAGACATTGCTACTGTAATTAGTGATACAATAGCAAATACAATTGTATATTGAGCATATTTTAAAAAGTATCCTCTAACTTTTTGATGTAAACCATGTTTGTATAAAACATATGGTTCAACCCAAAAGCAGGTTGTAAGAGTGCTAACAATTGTTCCAATAAATACACCTATTATTCCTATATATTTTGCCAAAATAATTGATACAACAATATTTATAATAACTTCTATTATTGGTCTATATCTATCCGCCCAATATAATCCTAATGCATCTCTAAATGTTATAACTGTTTTCCTCATTCCTGTAAGATAAAAATTGATAACAATTGTTAATACGATAGCACTATTAAAGACAAATTTGCTTCCCAGCCATAATTCTATAAAATCATTAAATAATATTAATAAACATATTGTTGAAAATGAAAATACCCAGAAGTTAAGAAAAAAGACTTTTTTAAAAATACTATGTAGTTTATTCTTATCTTCTTCTACTGCTAAATTTCCAATACTTGCTGTCATTGAACTAAATACTTGAGCTAAAATAATGTTCAAAGCATTTGTTACAAGAAAGTAATTTGAATATAATCCAACCTGAATTAATCCATTACTTATATATTTTGATATAACAATGTTGTCTGTTGCATTAATAATTTTGCCACCAATGCTATGAATAATTGTTGCTGATACATTTCTTTTAATTTCTTTTTCTGTATCAGAATTTAATTTTTCTATATTTCCTTCTCTCAAATATGGATATAATTTATTTGCTTTTATAGATATTGCTACATTTTCTAGTAAAGTTATTGCTATTTGTGTTAATAAATATAATATATAGTTTCTTGTTAGCAGTAGTACTATTATTTGTGCAACATTTAATAAAAAGTAGAACGAATATCTATATATAGTAGCTATATATCTTTTTTGGTCTGATATTATTAAAGCTCTTTTATATGAATAAAAATATGAAGATGCTGAATTTATAACAAATAAAATAAAAATTAAATTTATATATGGTATATTTGTTGGCATATCATTAATTAAAACTGGTAAAAATGGAAGTATTATTAGTCCTCCAACAAAGATAATAATTCCAATTGTTCTATATGCAAACTTATATAGTCTCATTAAACTTTTTATTTGCTCTGTATCTTTTTCTGCCAGTGGTTTATACAAACTGTAGTTAATAGCAGCACCTATTCCAAGCTCAGCAAAACTTAGTACTGTAAGAATATTTGAAAACAATCCGGATAGTCCTAAATATTCAGTTGCAAGTATTTTTACAAAAATAAATCTTGCTGCCAAACTGATTAGGAGACCTAAAAATTGTCCTATAAATGCACATATTAAATTTATAATTGAACTTTCTGTACGCATGTTACTCCTCTATTATAATTTTCTTAAAAGTTTACTTACTTTTTTTCCAAATATTTTATCTGGATTAATTCCTAGTTTCTTTTTTATGGCTGATAGTTTTCTTCTTATTGGAGATCTCCATGAACCATTATATAAATGAATTGCATAAGTATTATCTGTAATTATATCATTTTTACTTGCTAGTGTATCAAGAGGACAGAAATAATCTTTTGTATATATATGTACTCCTGATTTTAATATTTGTTCTTCACCGTTTGGTACAAATCCCCAATCAAATGAAAGTTTTGTAATTCTATCAACATTTGTTGTTAAATCCATATTTCCAGAACTATCTATAAACTTTCTATTATCATAATCTTTTAACAACATTCCTATCCATGTATTGTTTTTTTCAGAAGCCAATAATGCTGTTGGTATGTGTGATTTATTTTCAAAACATGTAAAAGCATTTTCTGTTAGAAATGTGTCAATAGATTTTATGACTTGTACATCTGTATCCATATATACCCCGCCATAATTATATAATACATATAATCTCAAATAATCACTAACAAAAGCATATTTTTTTGCTTCATATGCTTGTTTTGCATATTCATTTTGGTTGATTAGTTCTAAGCATTTTTCATCATCCCATCTTATTATTTCATAATCTGGTAAAATTTTTTTCCATGTATTTATACATTTCTCTGAAAGCTTGTCTAATTTCCTTGTTCCCAACCATATATAGTGTATAGTTTTTGGTATACGTTGATTGTTTGTATCTTGATTATTCATATTTTCTCCTTTTATGATTTTAGATTATACAATCTCAATTTTATAAGAAAAACAGATTTAAATGGAAAAACAATGCTCATTTAAATCTGCCTCTTAAGTACTATTTTAATTTAAGTTTTTCCAATAAACTTAGTTTATACCTTGTTGGCGTTGGAATATCTATTGGTTCATTTTTTAAAATTAAACTTGGATTAATAGTTGTAAGTTCTTTAAACTTTTCTTCTCCTATTATCTTTTTTATTTCTTTTACTGCTTCACCTATTGTAGGATAAATAGTTTGCTCTCTATGTATATCCGATCCTAAAAAGTGAATATAATTATTTTGTAATAGTTTTTTTACTGTTAACTGTGATTTCTTCCCATATCTTCCTAGTATACTTCCAAAATTAGATTGCATTAAAACTCCTTTTTCTACTAGGTCATATGCAAAATCTGGATTGTTTTGAAGATAAGCATATCTTTCAGGATGTGCTAATATTGGAATTATTTTGTATCTTAACATTTCATAAATTACATCATATAAATTTTGTGGTTTTTCATAAAATGGTAGTTCAAATAGTACATAACGAGTATTATTTAGACTAGAAGCTTTTTTATTCTCAAGTGCATTTATAATATCATCTGTTATATATATTTCACTTGCCATATGAAATTTTACCATATTTCCATATTCTGCTAATTCATTTTGTATCTCATTTAACAGTTTTACTCTCTCTTTTTCTTCTACTTCATATCTGTTTTCTTTATAATGTGATGTTAAGATTATTTCATCAAAACCAGCTTTTTGTGCTTCTTTTATTAATTTAAATGTTTCCTCAATACTCCTTGATCCATCATCTACATTAGGAAGTATATGAGTATGGAAGTCTATCATTTAATTTATTCTCCCCTTATCTCTTTTTTCTTGATTTTCCTTTATCCATACCATAATAGTATGTACTTGTGTATTCATTTGCTGACATTGGTATTTTATTTACAATAACTCCTGATATGTTCGCACCAACATCTTTTAGGTTTTTAATTACCTTTTGTAAGTTATCTTTTTTTGTAATTTTATATGCTGTAACAACAATTGTAGAATCAACAATTCTTGATAGAATTGTTGCATCTGTAACAAGATCACATGGTGTTCCATCAAATATAACTAAATCATATTCTTTTTTACATGCATCAATCAAAGCAAGCATATTGTTTGAAATTAAAAGTTCTGATGGATTTGGTGGTACACTACCTGCTGACATAACATCCAAATTCTCTACATCTGTTTGTTGAACATACTCTCTTAATTTTTCTCTAAGACTTCTTTCTGTCTCTTCTTCAGCATTTACTTCTGAAAGATAGTTTGAAAGTCCTGGTTTTGGAGAAATTGCAAATATATTATATTGTCTTCCCTTTCTCATATCTGCATCTATTAAAATAACTTTTTTTCCTGCTTGAGTAAATGTTGCTGCAAGATTTGATGTTACCCAACTTTTACCCTCTTTTGGAAATGTTGATGTTACAAGTAATGTTTGCATTTTTCTAGTTGAATTCATGAATTGTATACTTGTTCTTAATTTTCTAAATGATTCTGAAATAGGTGATTTAGGCTGATTATGAACTATTAATTCTCTTCTCATCTATCACTACCTCCTATCGTTTTTGTTGTTTTTTCGAAATCACATGCTGGTATTGCTACCAATACTGGCACATCTAATAATCTTTCAACATCTTCTGATGACTTAATTGTTGTATCAAAAACACTTAACAAGAATATGTATACAATTGAAATTATAAGCCCTGCTCCAAAGAATATAACTATATCCTTTACATGGTTAATATTTGATGGTATAGAGGTTACTTCTGCTTCATCAACAACGTGAACATTGTTGATTCCATAATATTCGTCTACTTTATCTGCGAATACTTTAGCTATTTCATTAGCTATTTTGGCACTATAAGTAGAATTTTCATTAGTTACTGAAATTTTAATAATTTCTGTGTCTCTAACTGATGTAACTTTTACATTATTTCTAATATCATCTTCTGTAACATTTATTCCTAAGTTAGAAATAACTTGTTTAAGTACGCTTCTACTTTTTATAAGTTCACTATATGTAGATATTAATTTAGAGTTTAGTGTTATATCTGTTGTTGTAATTCCTTCTGATGAACCTGATTCATCATCACTTCTTTGATTTGAAGATGTTAAAATCAATGTTGTTGAAGATGAGTATTTTGGCACTGTAAATCCCATTGTATAGATAACACCTGCTACTGTGCACAAAAAAACTATTATAAAAACACGAATTTTTTTATTCCAAAATAATTTAAATATTTCTTTTAAATTTATTTCTTCCATTTCTATCTTCCTTTCCTCATTTCTCTTGCATATTTTAGTTTATAATGTGTTACCGCTGGTACGACTGTTATAATTATTCCTATTACTAATAATATCCAACTATATATCATCATTTTTCCTAATGTGCTTTGTAGCACTGCTACAACAAACTCTGAAAAAGCATTATTTAATACGACTATATTTTTGATGTTAATCTTAGAATTTATGAATACATTTATTACCATTAAAAACATACCTGTTGACATAGCTGGGATTCCCATAAATAAGAAAAACTTATAAAATCTTCTCTTACATAATAACATTAATATAATAATACATAATGCAATAATAATCAATACTACTTTATTAATTATTTGTATCGTTTTTATTGCCTTATTATATATTCTATATACTGAATCTTCTATTTCAAAATGTGCAGATAATGTAGATTTATACTCGTCACAAATAATAGTTACGAAGTCATCTATTGCCTTTTTATTTTCTTCCGAAACAGAACCTATTGATTTTTCTATATTACTATTTAGTTTTGTTTTTAAATCTTCTACATCTATTTTTTCATTTGTACCTGAAAACATGTTTCTTACTATTGTTTTCGTGTCATTTTCTACATCTTTTGTTGTAACAATCCCAATTAATACTTCTTCATCTAGTCCTGATTGGTTAATGTAATTTTCAAAATTTGATTGTGCCAATCCAGTTACTTTGCCATAATAATCCGTTTCATCTAATTTTTTTAACATGTATTCTTCACTTAATATTGTTTCCGATATTATGTTGATTGAAAGAAATATTATTGTTAGAACAGTTAAAATGAAAGATATTAGATATTTAGTAAATGTCTTTATTGTTCTCACTTTTATCCTCCTTGTATTGGTTCATTATTGTAGTTCTGCATATACTACGTATCTTTGTGTTGTATATCCATAATTTTGAAATGGATAACATGTATATACCATTAATATTTCTTTTTCTTTTTGAATTGGTAGTTTATCTAAATCTGTTTCATTTATTAGTTGCATATCATATATTTTATATATAAATGTACCATAATTTGTTTTTACAGTGATTTCGTCACCTACTACAAGTTCAGAAAATCTTCTAAATATGTTTTGTGAATTATGTCCCATATAAATTATAGATCCACCTTCACCTGGAAAATAGCTACCACTTGAATGACCTACAGCATTCTTTATAATCTCTAATGTATCTCCAAAACACACCGGAAGGTCAACGTCTATTGCAGGAATTTCAATTGTAGCATATTGTGTTCCATATTCAGGATAGTTTTCTATTTTATTTTCTTTCATTACTGTTTCAGCAACAGGTTTTCGATCTTCTTCTACTGCTACTCTATTTATAATTGATATGTTTTCATTTATATCCGCCCTAAAAATTAAATACAAACTTACCAACAAGAAAGCAGTAATAAATAAAGCAACTATTACATTAATAATAGTTGCTTTTATACTTTTTTCGAAAATTTTAGACATGAGCAATTTTCTTTCTAGCTACTACAACAACTGTTGCTACTAGGGCTACTGCTACAACTGAAGAAACAACTAAAACTACATTTGTTTCGTTACCTGTGTATGTTAATTTTCCATTTTCGCTTTTTATTGTTTCAATTACTTTACCGTTCTTTTTAATTGTAACAGAACTTTTATTAAATGTTAATTGAACATCAACTATATCAGCTGCTTCATTTGCTATTTTTTTAAGAGCATCTTTGTCTGCTTTACTTAATTGACTTATATTTGTTTTTCCTGCTGCATCCATTATTCCAGCTGCTTGGTTAGCTTTTTCTACTAATTGATCAGCTTGTTCATTTGTAACAGGATAGTCAGATAAATATCTCTCAATTTTTACTTTATCTCCTGAAGTTAATCCATATTTAGATCCTATTTGATATAATTTGTCTGTCAACTCAGAATTTGTAGTTGCATTAACAACTGTTGAAGCTGCTACTACTAATATTGCAACTAAAACTACAATTGATACGATTTTTTTCATTTAAAACTACCTCCCAATTTAAACTTACCTAATTATAACATTTAATGTACTTAACTTCAATGTTTTTTGTGTTACGTTTTTGTTACATTTTTGTTGCGTTTATGTGTCAAAATTTTGTTTAATAGTATGCATATTACTACTCCTATTGCACTTCCCGTTGTATCAATTATACAATCTCTAAATTCTCCAGATCTTCCTTTAATAAATGTTTGATGATACTCATCTGTTAATGAATATAAAAAACATATTAATATTGTTATAAGAATACTTTTACCTGTTTTTACATTAAATGATTTTAGCGTTAGAAAAATTAGTATTGCCAAAGTAAAATATATAAATGCATGAGAAAATTTTCTAAATGGATTATTCATCTTTTTTGCAATTGATTGTATTTCTTTGTCAGTTAAAAGTTTTTCTGATACTCCTATTTTGTTCATAATATTATTAGTTTGTTTTATTGTGAATTCCACAATTTCTAAGCTCTTATGTCCAGACTCGTTTGCATTCATTGATGATAATACAAATATGCTAATCATGCATATAATTGTTAATGTAGATATTAGTATTCTTTTAGTCATTTTTTCTCCTTATTAATTATTTTAGTATTCTTCCATTATAGTTATATCTTCTTGTGTCAAATAACTCTTATATGGCATAAGGCTTCCTTCATCAAATTGTGTAATGAATCTAGTATATCCCATTAAGCATAAGCCAATTGTGCATAATTGAATAATTCCTGAATACTTCTTCTGATTTATTTCACATAAGTATAATAAGATAATTGCATATGTTATTGTAAAATAATCTTTTTCTCTTGTTAAGATAGAATATCCTCTAAATAATGTGAAAATAGGCAATAAAATTATAAATATTTTTATTATAAATTCTGCATTTTCATTTGATTCAGTTATTTTCTCATAATTTATTATGGTTAATATCATAATTGTAAAATATTCAATTGTATGTAATAAGCTGATACCGTGCACCTGGTATACTATTTATAAGGTTTGTTGCTTTAGCAATAGAAGTACTATTGCTAAATAAGTTTATAAACCATTGAAAATTACTTAAAATCGGTATTTTTAATGTACTCAATATGATTGTTGGTATAAATATTACATTCAATAATATTAGTCTTTTCTTCGTCAGTTTAAATGCTCCTATAAAATATATTGGGAATAACAGTAATGCACCATTATGGAATGTTGCTGCAATCGCACAACATATAAAATATTTTATCATTTTCCTATCTTGTATATATTTTAATGCAATAAAGAAAATGGCTATTGTAATGGATTGTCTTAAACTTATAAATGTATTATAGAAGAATATTTTATATATAAATATAATTAATAAAAAATTAAAGTTCTTCGTATATTTCTTTAGTCCAATATACATTGCAGAATAAAAAATGATTGAATGTATCATTGTAAATCCAAAAAAGTTAAATCCTAGAGTTTTAACCACGGAACATAAAAATAAAAAACCTTGTTCTGCTCCATATGTTCCTGATATATATCTAACTGATGAAAAAGAAAATTCTTTTAATAGCGGAACAGCCTCAAACATCGTTTGATATACATAATAATCAGTTCCTCCTAAATAATATCTCGTTCCCGATATTATGCATAATACGCATAAAGTTAGTATCTCACATACTTTTTTTGCTTTATCATTTTTTACTACATTATTTATAATTAACATCAAAACACAAAATATAAATAGTCCAACGTAAAAATACATATTTTTTTCCTTTCATTTATTATTGATTTGATATTCATTTTTAGTTTACTTCTTTAATGTTTTTGTCTATATTATATATTCTTTTCATTTCATTCATTATATTTTTCAGAGAATATTTCATCGCATTTTCTTTGTTATTATTAAATTCATCATGGTTTTGCAATGCTGATATTCTTTTTATTTCATCTATAAACTGTGTAATATCGTTCGATAGATATCCTATACCATCTCCCAGTAATTCTCGATGCCCTCTATTATCAGTTGCAATTATTGGTAAATTCATATACATTGCTTCCATTATATTAACTGGTAAGCCTTCTCTAATGCTAGATGCAACATATATATCTGTTAGTTTTAATAATTGTGGTATGTCATTTCTTTTTCCTAGAATTTTTATATGTTCTTTTAAGCCATTCTCTTTAACAAATTTCTCATATTCTTCTTTTTTATTGCCCTTACCTATTAGTAATAAAATGTATCGTTTATTTTCCTTTATTAATTCTTGAATAGCTTTAATAAGAAACATTTGATTTTTGTTTACATTTAGTTCAGCAACATAAGATAATACAATGTTATCTGTTCCTATTCCAAGTTCTTTTTTTAATAGTCTTATGTCATTTTCTTTAATATTTACATCAAATCTTGAAGTATCTAGTCCAACTCCATGAACATATTCTATATTTTTAACTTTCTTAAATTTTTTCTTTGCTAGTTCATAATCTTCTTTAGTTATGGTAATTAATGTGTCTGTATATCGTGATAGGTATCTTTCAATTGGATAATATATAATCCAATTCTTTAATGGAGCTCCTTTATAAAAATGAAAACCATGTGCAGTATATATAACCCTCACACCATTCTTTCTTGCTTTTTTTGCTGCTAATCTAGTAAGTACCCCTCCAACGGGTGTATGGCAATGTATTATTTCATATTGATTTGAATTTATTATATTTTTTAGCATTTTGTATGATTTGATATTTTGGCTTTTTAACGGAGATCTACTAAAAGGTATATCAAAATGTTCATCACAATATTCAATTTTATCATTTCCTTTACTTGCAACGTGTACTTCATATCCCATTTCTTTAAAAAATTTTAAATATGGTGTATGAAATGCTTTAATATGTCCTGTTACTGTTGCTACAAAAAGAATTTTTTTCTTATTCATATAAAGCTCCTTATTGTTAGTTTTAATTATTTTCATAGTCTTGCGGATTATATTGATATTCACATATTGTTTTCTTGAATTTACCTGATTTTAATGATGGAATTCCATCAACATGTTCTATAGTTACTTGTGCTTCTTCTCCTAGTATTTGTTTTATTAATTCTACAAATTCTTCATCTGTATAAAACTCTTTTGCGCCATTAACCTTTAAAGTATATTCTTTTGGACCTTTTTGTATAAATTGATATTGTTTTATTTTATCAAATTTCCACATATATACGCCCCAAGTATGAGACGTCATTTTATTTCCATGTGTATCATAAATTAAATCTACTTTTCTACCTTGTATAGTTTTAAGCATTGTTGTCCAAGTATCTTTTTTTTCTCCTAAAATAGCTAAATCTCCAGTATCATATCTAATTAGTGGAACTGCAAAGCTATATAAATCTGTAACAACAATTCTCCCTAGTTCACCAATTTCTACTGGTTCATCAGAATCTTGTTTTAAAATTTCTATAAAAAAACCTGATGTATTAACTAAAAACTCATCAGACATGTCTCTCGTTTGCGCCAAAAATCCATTCTCTTCATTACTATATCTATCAACCACAGCACATCCCATAGTATCTTTTATTTTTTCTTTCATTTCCATGCTCAATACTTCTGATCCACTTACTAAAACTTTTGTATGAAAATCTTTTGGTGTATCTCCTTTTGAACTTATGTAATTTACTAATTGTTCATATGTTGATGCATATGCTAAACAAGAATTTATGTGTGGTTTCTTTTTTAATCTTTTTCTAATCTTTTCAAGATTATCATCATTCAACTGTAATATATTTATAGGTACAAGGTTCTGCATCCAAAGTTCCATCTTAGATTTTTTATTTCTTGCTGTCCACACTCTAAAGTAAATATATTTTTGTCCAAGTTTTTGTCCTATAATCTCGTTTAAATATATTAATTCAGCTAATTGTCTTTTCCTTTTGCCAATATCCCAATCCATTACAAATGGTGTTCCTGTTGATCCACTTGTAGACATCTTATGCACTGGTTTCCCTTTATATTCTGATGAATATAGTTCATTCCATTTTGATTTAATTATATTTTTATCTATAATTGGAAAAGAAGTAATATCTTTAGGATTACATTCTTTATAGAATTCTGATGTTTTTACAGCATGATTCAATAATCTATCAAGTTGTTGTTTATTTAATTTTTTATTTTCTAGTAGATCTTTTATTTCAATATAATTTTTTTTTACTTCACCATTATATCGAATCTTATCATAGATCCAGAACCCTGTTCTTCTTATATAATCGCTAAACATTACTTTCCTCTCCTCTATATTTTTTGTCTATATGCTGGAAAAAAATCTGATTCTTTATTTACATTTCTTTCCTTACACATTTTATCATAAAGATCTTGATTCCATATTTTTTTACCTACATAAAAATCAAAATCTGTATTTTTTGAAAATTGTCTTTTAAATTTATAAAGTGAATCTTCTTCAGAATTTGATAACCCTCCACCATGATGTATTAGTTTATATCCATTTTTCTTTCCCCATAATGCTGTACCATATCTTAATATATATGATGGTGCTAATTTTATATAGTTTGTGTCTGTGCCTGATAAGTGTGTATGAATAGTTTTATTATATATAAAATATAATCCACTTGCTATTACTTTATCGTCATATCTTGCTTCTGTAACTACTATATTATCTTTAAAATACTTTAATATTTTTTCAAAATAACTATCTGGAAAATAATAATATTCTTGTGCACTTTTTCTATCCATAGTTAAATAATATATTTTTTTAAAATCATCTAGGCTATCAGGATGTTCATTAATATTATATGTAATTCCTTTATTTAATGCTTGTCTTATACTTTTTCTACATCCTTTGCTAAATTCTTCTCGAATAGGATCATCATATATTTCTAAATTTGTTCCTAATGTTTTTCTTATACATTCTGCATTATAAATATTTTCAAAGTCTAATGCATTATTAATAATTGGATGAAATCTTATGAACTCACTAATTATATTATTTTCATAACAATATTTCTTAAAGTTTTCTTCATAGTCTTTTAATAGTTTGTTTTTATTTCCATTACATTCCAGTATAACTGGTCCACCATATCCATATGGTGTTATAATGTCATAATATTTGTTATTATCATTTAATTCTATTGGTATTTCTCTTTTTATAAATTGATTATGTATTACGCCATCTTCATTTTCTAACTTATATACTATTGCTTCACCGTTTTCTACTGATTCATATAATTTTCCATAGTTTTCATTAAAATATATATCTAGGTCATTCTTATTCAATCTTAATACCTCTTCTAACTAAACCTTTGCTTCTCGCTTTTTCTTCATTAAATCTTCCATGTTATACCATACTTTTTTTATCATCTTGAAATTTTTGTCATTTTCTTCTATTTTTTCGAAACCGCTTTTCAAGTAGAATCTATATGCATTTACATTATTTTTATCAACATTAAGTTCTATATTTTTGCGAACCACTTTTTCTAAATTTGCTAGTAACTTTTTCCCAAAACCAAATTTTCTATATTCGTCTCTAACATAAAAATAATTGACATGTATAGTGTCATCATTTTCTTTATATCCCCAAATAAATCCTTGTAATTCTTCTAATATATATAAACCTAAAATAATTGCAGTTCCATCTGTAGTAAAGTTTTTCATATTATTGTATATTCTATCAACTTCTTCATTTATATCACCATTGTAGTATTCTTTTCTAAGGTCTTCTATATATTCTTTTAAAACTTTTTCATTATCTTCAATATCATTACAATTTAATCTTCTTATTGTTTCTTTTCTTTCAATATCGAAATTTTTTACATTTCCTGTTCCAGCTATTATAACATTATCTTTTTTTACTACTTTATAAAATGTTTTAAATAAAATTTTCACATCATTTATAAATGTAATATTATTCACATACTCTATATCGTATTCAAATCGATTTTCCCAATTTAGACCATTTCTTCCATTTACCTGGGCAAGCCCTGTCAATCCTGGTCTTGCATCATGTCTATGCTTTTCATTTTCATTATAATATGGTAAATATCTCACTTCTAATGGTCGTGGTCCTACGATAGACATGTCTCCCTTTAGTATGTTGATTAGCTCTGGTAATTCATCAATACTTGTGTTTCTTAAAAATTTTCCAAATTTCGTTACTCTCTCTACATCAGGTAATAATTCTCCATGTTTATCTTTTTTTTCTGCCATTGTTCTAAATTTATATAAAGTAAAAACTTTTTCATCTTTTCCTGGTCGTGGTTGTTTAAAGATTGCAGGTTTTCCCATCTTAATTCTAACTGCTATGTACACTATAATCATTAATGGCATTAATATTATTAATGCCACTAAACTCAATATAAAATCTAGTAACCTCTTTATGTATTTTTCATACATCTTTCTTCCCTCATTTACTAAAATAATTTTCTTATTTCTTCTATAACGTATTCTTGTTCTTCATCTGTCATTTTTGTATCACTTGGTAAGCATACTCCTCTTTCAAATATATCTTGAGCATTACTTGTTGTATCTTTTGCTGTTACAAAATCGTATTTGGCAAAAAATGGTTGTAAATGCATTGGTTTCCAAATTGGTCTTGTTTCAATATTTGCTTTCTCTAAAGCTTCTATTATTTGAATTGGTTTTACTTTTGAATTCTCATCTAATATTATTGATGATAGCCAATGATTTGGTTTTGCACAACTTTCATATGGTTGCATTTTTATTTCTGGAATATCTTCAAATGCTTTTTTATACTTTTTATATATTTCTGTTTTCTTTTCTACTCTTTTGTTTAATACTTTTAGCTGTCCTCTTCCTATTCCAGCAGAAATATTACTCATTCTATAGTTATATCCTATTTCCTTATGTTCATAGTGTCTTGCTGGTTCTCTACTTTGCGTCGCCCAAAATCTAACTTTTTTAATTTTCTCTGCATTGTTTGATACTAACATTCCTCCGCCACTTGTTGTAATTATTTTATTTCCATTGAAAGAATATATTCCATAATCGCCAAAAGTTCCTGTATATTTATTATTATATGTTGAACCCAAACTTTCTGCAGCGTCTTCTACTAATGGAGTATTGTGTTTTTTACATATTTCTTTTATTTCATCAATCTTGGCTGGAGTTCCATATAGATATACTAACAATACTGCTTTAGGATTTGGATATTTTTCAAATGCTTTCTCTAAAGCTTGTGGATCCATATTCCAAGTATCACATTCGCTATCTATAAATACTGGTGTTGCATTTTGATATATTATTGGATTTGCTGTTGCAGAGAAAGTTAAGCTTTGGCAAAATACTATATCTTCCTGACTTACATCTAATGCCTTTAATGCCATATGTATAGCCGCCGTTCCCGCAGATAATGCTGCTGCATTGCTTATTCCAGCATAGCTTGCAATTTCCTCTTCAAATTTATTTACATTTTCTCCTAATGGTGCTACCCAATTTGTATCAAATGCTTCTTTTACATATTGTTGTTCATAGTTTTCCTCTGACATGTGTGGTGATGATAATAAAATTTTATTCATATTTTCCCTCGTTTCTTTAATTTTCTTCTGCTCTTTTTGCATAATTTCCTTTTATAATTTTTTTCATTGCTTCTATTTCTCTTCTTGAATTTTTTACTTCTTTATTTACTTCTTTTGCATCACAATATGTTGGAACTATGTCTCTCATGGTCTTTTTTAGTTGTTCTAAAGTTGTTCTTTCATCATCTGTTAATCTTCTCAATCTTTCTAGTTTGTCTGCCATATCATGTTTTGATATATCTGATAATTCACTTATGAAAATCTTTTTATGCTCTGTCTTTTCTAGTCCTTCTTCTGATAATAGCAGCTCTTCATATAGCTTTTCTCCTGGTCTTAATCCAACTTCTTTTATCTCAATATCCACATTTGGTTCTAATCCTGATAGACGAATTAAAGATACCGCTAAATCGTATATTTTAACTGGTTCTCCCATGTCTAAAACAAATATTTCTCCTCCTCTTGCATAGCTCATTGCTTGTAGTACTAATCCTACTGCTTCAGGGATTGTCATGAAAAATCTTGTGATTTCTTTGTGTGTTATTGTTATAGGTCCTCCAGCTGCTATTTGTTTTTTAAATAATGGTACAACAGATCCATTACTTCCTAAAACGTTTCCAAATCTTACAGCAGCGAAATCTGTTTTACTTGTTTTGTTTTTAGATTGAATTATCATTTCACAAAGTCTTTTGCTTGCTCCCATTATATTAGTTGGGTTAACTGCTTTATCTGTTGATATTAATATAAATTTTGCAACGCCATATCTATCACTGTAATCTGCAACATTATATGTTCCAAATACATTGTTCTTTATTGCTTCCAATGGACTTTTTTCCATTAATGGTACATGTTTATGTGCCGCTGCATGGAATACTAAGTATGGTCTATATTCTTCAAATATTTTTTCTAATCTTTTTTTATCTCTAACACTACCAACTATTGCTTCTACCTTTGTTGTTTTATCAAGTTGTTTTCCCTTTAATTCCATTTGGATATCATATAGATTATTTTCATAAATATCGAATATGATTAATTTACTAGGTTTATATTTTATAATTTGTCTACATAGTTCTGAGCCAATTGAACCTCCACCACCAGTAACTAATATTGGTTTTCCTTTTATTAATTCTTCTATTTTTTTATTTTCAAGTGTTATTGGTTCTCTTCCTAGTATATCATCAATTTCTGCCTCTCTTAAGTTTTGATATACTTGTTTTCCTTTTATAAAGTCCTCTGTACTAGGCAATACTCTTAGTTTTGCACCTGTTTCTTGGCAAAGATTTAATATTTCTCTTTTTTCTTTTCCTTCTATATTTGATATACAAAAGAATATTGAATTTATACTGTTCAATTTACATATTTCTGGTATATCATATCTATTTCCTAATACACGTACACCTGCTATCATGCGGTCTTTTTTGGTTTCATTATCATCTATAATGCCTATAATATTATAGGTATTTCTCATTTTGGTTTTTATTGTTTTTATAATATCAATTGTTGCATCTCCTGCACCTATTATTAATAAATTTTTCTTTTCAGCAGG
Source organism: uncultured Clostridium sp. (assembly GCA_964389545.1). Taxonomy (GTDB): domain Bacteria; phylum Bacillota; class Clostridia; order TANB77; family CAG-508; genus UMGS1781. The sequence goes on from CAYMDN010000008.1 coordinate 28,341, forward strand.
TTGTACAACTTTTGGCTGATTGCTTGCTAATACAAATCTTACTATTACCCTATATGATATAACACCTACAAGTATAACCATAGATGCTAGAATTAGATATTTTACACCTAATGTTGGAATTGGAAATAATATTTTAGACAACAAGATAAAACCTAGTGATACTATACATAAGCCCATGTATACTAGGTAATCGTTTCCTGTTTCGTATTTAGTTATATTATTATAAATACTGAATATATTGAATATAATTTCATAAATAATGATAGATAGCATTATGGAATTTTTAAGTAAAATTATATTGTTTCCATTATATATATCATTTGAATTATTCAATAAAAAATAGGCTATAACATATGATGATGCAATTATTAAAACATCTACAACAAGTAAGATTATAGCGCTGTATTTTTTCATTGTTTTCATATCATTTCCCCATTATTCCTTTTATTATTTCATATTATATCATAGTGGTTTTATAATTCAACATTTTTAACAAAAATTTTTGAGGAAATATTTACACACAAAAAAAGTCGCCCTGCAGTCAAACTACAGGGCGAATCTAGCGCGTTTACTTCTTTGGTTATGCGCTATTGATACCAGCTCTCTTTGTTAATTTTCGCAGTGAGAGTCCAGCATCTCGAAGAAATTGGACAGCACCATACGGGTTGCCATGTTTTCGCAGGTCACGGTTACCCTCAGGATGCATACGACACCCGTTCCATAGAGCGGGTTCATCTCCTTCACGGCATCAGCCTCGATAAAGTCGATCTCGACCTTGGCATCCGCCTTGGAGACCATCGCCGAAGTGGCGTTCAGCTTGCTCGCGAACGCCGAAATGACGGTCAGCAGCTTATTGAAGTCTTCCTTATTGGCCGAGATATGCTTCGGAATCGGCTTAAAGGTAACGGTATCTGTATCCGTCCGGTACAGGGAAAACTTGCCTCCCCAGTACTTAGCGAATGTGGGAACCGTGGTGTTGTGCATCTCGCCCATAAAGGCCACGAGCTTCTCGCTCGGGCGCTTGTAAAGGGGCATTTCGTAGGTCAACGTGGTCTTGTGGTCTTGCATCAGGTCCATTCCTCATTTCTTTTAAGATAAGCGACAAAGTCAGCTTTCAATTTAATTATACATCATTTATGTAACACTTGCAAATTTTTCATGCTCTAAAACCCTTTATTATTCGACATTTTTCGTGTTTAGCAACTTTTTTATGTCTATCATATTGTTATTTAAAAATATTATTTGTATTCAGTACCTGTGTACTGTATATAAATAAAACATCTTGATTACTAAACTCTATATAGTTTTCTATATACTTACTTGCAATATATCTTATATCTACAAGTGTTATTGTTTTATAAGCTTCTATAAAATATGGTGCAATACTACTTCCAAATGAGTCTCTAAAAATTATTAGTTCTTTATCTGTTGTTGCGTTTAGATTTGTAATTTTTAGCAGTGTCACTGGTCCAGATAAGTATATATCATATTTATCATTACTATTTTTCTTTTCCATGTTATATACTTTTGATTTTGTTTGTGTTTCATAATTGAATACTTCTGCATTTTCAATTATGCTATTTTTTACAACTGTTATTGTATCTTTTTCTGTCTTTAATGGAATTTGATTAGCATATACACCTTCAAAATTGGTTATTTTTTCTGTTTGATATGTTAATGTAAGCCTATCCTTAAATTTCATTTTAAAAGCTATTTCGTCTACAACAGAAACTATGTTTTCCTGTTTCCAGTGAATGTCTGTAATATAATAATCTTTAAGTTCAAGTTTATTAAAAATATTTATATATTCCATACCTTCTAAGTTTTGCTTCATTAATTCTTGTAATCTATTATAATCCATGTGAATAAATTCATTACCTGAAAAAAAGTTTTTATCTGGTATTATTGAATAATATATTTTGCAGTTTTTTAAATATTCTTCTTTTATCCATTGCATCTTAGTTGTAGCATTTAGTATTGCTTTTTCATTTAATGGATATTCTATTTTTATTATGCTCCCATCTTTCATATACATATTATTATTATCTTTTTTCTGAAATACATTAAATTCAGTAAGGGCTTTCAAGGTTCTCAATTCATCTCTCTTTATCATTTGGTCAGTTGTAAATAATTCAAACTCTTTGTTAAAACTACCATCTAAAACCTTTTCTATTGACATCTCTGGAAATTTTGTAAGTTTTCTTCTTTCCGATATTGAGATATCTTTTTGCGGTTTTGTAATATTTATAATTAAAGTACCTATCAGCACGGTCATAAATAAAATGGTTACTACTATATTTTTAACTTTATCTGACATATTTAATCTCCTTAAAACCTGAAATACAAAAATGGATTATATGAATTATCTACTAAATATGCTGTTACAATAAGCAATAATCCAATTAAAACTATTGGTTCTAAAATATTAATTATTCTTTTACCTATATTCTTTTGTGATATCTTTGTCATGCTAATTTTTACTAATGGTGTACTTCCTATTATTGCCATAGCAAGTATCACTCCATAGCTTTTTAAATAATATAATGTATATGAATTTACAAGTTCTTCTCCATTTCCTCCAAATAGTCCTAATATTTGATGTAAAGCTTGTCCTATATCATTTGCATTAAATATAATAAAGCTGATCATTACAACAAATAGTACATATATGTGTCTAAAAAATTTCGGAATTTTTTCTAAAATGTTTAATAGAAGCGTTTTCTCTAATATAAGTAGTATTCCAAATATTAATCCCCAAATAATAAATGTCCAATTTGCTCCATGCCATGCTCCTGTTAACATCCATACTATAATAATGTTTCTTAATAGTTTTAATTTGCTTACTCTGTTTCCTCCTAATGGAATATAAACATAGTCTCTAAACCAACTACCTAAAGATATGTGCCATCTTCTCCAGAACTCTGTGATACTTTTTGATATGTATGGATAATTGAAATTCTCCAAAAATTTAAATCCAAATATTCTTCCTAATCCAATTGCCATATCTGAATATGCTGAAAAATCAAAATATATTTGCAAACAATATGCAATTCCATATATCCAGTAAAATGCAACACTTGTTTCTGATGTTTGTAAGAAAACTTCTGTAAGTTCTCCTAAACTATTTGCTATTATAACTTTCTTGGAAAGTCCTAAAACAAATCTTCTTATTCCTAATGCAAAGTTTTCAATTGAATGTTTTCTCTCTGAAAGTTCTTTTTCTATATCAGTATATCTTACTATTGGCCCAGCAATTAATTGAGGGAATAGTGAAACGTATGTTGCTAGTTTTATAAAGCTTTTTTGTACTTCTACTTTCCCATTATATACATCTATCACATAGCTTAATATCTGGAAAGTGTAGAAAGAAATTCCTATTGGCAAAGCTAAATTTAACAGTTTTATATTTGTTGAAAATAATTCATTTATATTGCTTATTAAGAAATCCGAATATTTAAACAAAACTAATAATCCCAAACTTATCATTACAGATGTTGTAAGGAAAATATCCTTTTGTTTAGGAAATTTATAAATTAATAGACCGTGTACATATGCAGATACAATTGATCCCAACATAATAATTATATATACTGGCTCACCATAAAAATAAAAAACTAGTGAACTAATTAACAATATTAAATTTCTAAATTTTTTTGGTGTGCAAAAATATAATATTAATACACATGGTAAAAAATAATACAAAAAACTAATACTTGAAAAAAGCATCTTTAACCTCTATTTCTATATTAATAAAGCCTCTTATATAGAGGCTTTGTATGTGTTTATATATAATTAACTTTAAACTATACTTCTACTTCTCCATTTGGAGGTAAGTCTATAGGCATATTATCTGGAACTTCAAAACCATCTTCAAATGGTTCACTACAATCTTTCTCTTTTTCAGTTCCAATTTTATTTTCTACAACAGTTTTAAACGCATCATATACTGGTTTTGCCCACTCCTCGCTTGCCATAATAATTGCAATAACGTCTCCACTATTTGTTATATAAATTTTGTCTGCAGAAACACATATCCATTTTGCAGGATTTATATTATTTAAAATTTCTTCTTTTATCTCTTCAACGTCTGCATCCTTTGTAACTTTTACAAGTATAAATGAGTATGCTTGAGCATTCATCATTGGTTCTGAAACAACCATTTCAGTTACTTTATCTGTTGATTTAATTCCTGTATATCCTGAAATATTATCTGCATTTTTTTCAACGTCCATAAAATCTATAGATCCTGGAAGCTCAACTGTAACTTTTTTGTATACTTCTGATACTAAATCTTTCATATTTTGATTTGTTTCAACTGTTACCTTTTCTCCTGATTCATTAACAAATACTGCCGTTTTTAATTCTTTATTGTCATCTTTTTTATTCATTCCTATGAAGATTGCAACTGCTAACACAATTACAAGAACACCAACGATGCCTATTATTACGTTTTTATTCATATTAATTCCCCCTCTTTCGTACAAATATATCATATAACTTTTTCAAAAGCAAATTATTAAAGTTTAAATACATTTAAATGTTCTAATAATATTTTTAATCCCATTAAAATAAGTATTAGTCCACCTATAGCTTCTGATTTACTTTCATATTTACTACCAAACTTATTTCCTATTTTTACACCTAAAATTGAAATTAAAAATGTTATAACTCCAATAATAAGTGCTGAAGTAAGTATGTTTACTTGTAAGAATGCAAAAGTGATTCCTATTGTTAGTGCATCTATACTTGTTGCTATTGCAAGAATTATCATAACCTTAAAAGCTACGCTATCATTTCTACCCTCTTCATCTTTTTTTAATGCCTCTCTAACCATATTCATTCCTATTGCTACCAACAAGAAAAAAGCTATCCAATGATCAATTTGTCTAACTAAGCTTTCAAAAGAGTATCCTAAGAAAAATCCGATTATTGGCATAAGTCCTTGAAAAATTCCAAAATATAATCCAACTATTATTGCTTTCTTCCAGTTCATCTTTTTCATCGACAAACCTTTTCCTATTGAAACGGCAAATGCATCCATTGCCAATCCAATTCCAATTAATAAAATCTCTACAAAATTCATTTTTTACATCCTTTTATATATTAAATAATATTACTAAATATATCGCATATATAACTAAATATACAAATCCGTTCATTCTACTCATTTCATTTTTCGGTGGTATAACTGGGAATAACGCTAATACAAATGTTGAAAATATTAATATTGCCATGTCTACATTATATTGAAAATTATATGCAACAGGTTTTATAAATGCTGCTACACCAATAATTAATAACATATTAAATATATTTGAACCAATTATGTTTCCCAATGCTATGTCACTGCTCCCTTTAAATGCTGCAGTAACACTTGTTACTAACTCTGGTAAACTTGTGCCAATTGCTAAAATTGTTAAACTTATTATTTGCTCACTTATATTAAAGTGCTGTGCTAAAATAACTGCATTATCAACTGTAAAATCTCCTCCAAATTTTAATCCAATTACACCTAAAATAATTAAAAATAAATTTTTTATAATTGGAATTTCATCTAAATTTTCTTCTTTTTTACCATCTTCATTTTTATTATCAAATTGCTCACCCTTTTTAGCCATGAAAATTGTATACGCTATAAACATTGCAAACAATATCATTAAAATTACTGCATCTATTCTTGAAATTCCTCCACCAATATTGCAAAGAACCATAAATATTATAGTTAAAGCTAAACATACTGGTATTTCAATTAGTCTTGTTTCTCTTTGAAACTTAATTGGTCTAATTACAGTTGCTAATCCTAATATTAGAACTAAATTACATACATTACTTCCTATTACATTTCCCATTGCCATATCTGAATGTCCTTCAATTGCTGATGTTGTACTAACAAATAATTCTGGCATTGAAGTTCCAATAGATACTATTGTTAAACCTATTATAATTTCTGGTATATGAAATTTTTTTGCAATATTACTGGAACCCTCTACTAAAAAATCCGCCCCCTTAACAAGTAAAACAAATCCTGCAATCATCCATAAAATTGGTATAACCATATTCTTCCTCCCATCTTTTGCAAACTAAAAGAGACTTATCTGCATTTAGTTTGCAAATAAGTCTCATTGTTTAAAATAAAGCCAGATATCTCTATCAGGTTGTTGACTTTATTACATATTTCTATGCCAATTACTCCCTCATTCAATGTTGCTATTATACTACAACTTCAAATTAGTGTCAACTGGGAAAATGTTGATTTTATTTATAATGCAAATTGTGCATTGTATAAGTCTGCATAGAATCCTTTTTTTGCCATTAGTTCCTCATGGTTACCTTGTTCAATTATATTTCCATGATTCATTACTAGTATTAAATCAGCATTTTTTATTGTTGATAATCTATGTGCTATTATAAATGATGTTTTTCCTACTGTTAATTTATCCATCGCTTCTTGTATAACTTCTTCTGTTCTTGTATCAACATTACTTGTCGCTTCATCTAATATCAAGAATGGTGTTTGTTGTAGCATTCCTCTTGCTATTGTTAATAATTGCCTTTGTCCTGCAGATACATTCTCATTATCTGCAACAAGTGAATCATATCCCTTTGGTAATGTTTTTATAAAATGATCTAACCCTACAGTTTTACAAATCTGTTTAACTTCCTCATCAGAGACATTTTCTCTATTATATATAATATTTTCTTTCAAAGTTCCATTAAATAGCCATGTATCTTGTAATACCATTGTAAATAAATCATGTATATTTTCTCTAGTTAAATCTTTTGTTGATATTCCGTCTATTTTTATGTCACCGGAATTTATATCGTAAAATTTCATAAGTAAATTAACCATTGTGGTTTTTCCTGCACCAGTTGGTCCAACAATCGCAATTTTTTGTCCTGGTTTTGCTATTGCACTAAAGCCTTTTATTGTTGGCTCATCATTTCCATCATACTGGAATACAACGTTTTCAAATTCTATATTTCCTTTTGCCTCTTCGATATCTAACTTAGTCTTTATATTAGATTCGTCTACCATTTCTTCTTCATCCAAGAATTCAAATACTCTTTCACTTGCTGCTGCAGTCGATTGTAGTAATGTCATTGCTTGTGCCATTTGTGATAATGGATTTGTAAATAATCTCACATATACTATAAATGCAATTATTGTTCCAAATCCTATTACATTATTCATTGTTAACATTGCACCAACTACACAAACAGCAACATATCCAAAGTTTCCAATAAAATTCATTATTGGTTGCATTAATCCTGATAAAAATTGGCTCTTTAAATTAGCATCATATACATTTCTATTAAATTTATCAAATTTTTCGTCAGCTTGTTTTTTGCCATTATATGCTTTTACAACATTTAAGCCAGAATATACTTCTTCAATATGCCCATTTAAATCACCAAGTCCCTTTTGTCTTGCTGTAAAATACTTTTGTGATTTTTTTAATATTATGAACATAAATATAAATCCAAATAATGTTGATAAAATTGCTGTTAGTGCCAATATCCAGTTTGTCCAAAACATCATTATAATTGTTCCAACAAACATTGTAATACTCGTTACTAATGTTGCTAATGATTGATTCATAGATTGCGCTATTGTATCAACATCGTTTGTTACTCTTGATAAGATATCTCCTATTGAGGATTTATCAAAATATTTTAATGGTAATTTATTTATCTTTTTTGAAATTCTGCCTCTTAAGCTTCTAGCAAATTTATTAGCAACATCTGTCATTAGAATTGATTGTACAAGTGTAAATATTGCATTACATACATACATTACTACTAATATAATTCCAATGTTTTTAATTACTTCTATATTAATTGCTGGTGGTCGAATTACCTTTTGCACATTTTCTGGTAGCTCTTCAATTTTGGCATAAAAATCTTGTGGTGTTGCATCCTCTCCAATTTCTGCTAATACTTTAGCTGATGTCATTTGATCTGCAACAGAAATCTCAACTCCATCTATTTCTATCGCTTGCATATTCCCACTTTTAAAGTTATCCTTGACCGTATCAGTTAGATATTCTATGTTATCTTCGTTAATTATAACTGCTTTTTGTATTTCTCCAACCATATCTGATAACTTATTTGGAGCATTTATTGCAATAATTACTCCTGCTGTTGCTAATATTAATGCTATCGCAATAAGAATTTTAAATTTATTTAATTCTTTAAATAATCTTTTAACCGAACTCTTAAAGTCTTTTGCTTTTTCTGCAGGAGCTGGTCCCATTCCTGGTCCTCTTCTAGGTAGCCTTCTTACTCTATCGTTATTACTAGGCATTTTCCAACTCCTCCTTTGATAATTGCGAATATGCAATTTGTTTATATATTTCGCAACTTTGTAATAGCTCTTTATGTGTTCCATTTCCAACACATTCACCATTTTCCAGAACTATAATTTTATCACTATTTAATATCGTTCCTATTCTTTGTGCAACTATTAGTGACGTTGCGTCTTTAGTATATTTCTTTAATTCTTTTCTTAAAACGCTATCTGTCTTATAGTCTAAGGCTGAAAAGCTATCATCAAAAATATATATTTCTGGATTTCTTGCAATCGCTCTTGCAATTGATAATCTTTGTTTCTGTCCTCCAGATACATTGGTTCCACCTTGCGCAATATGAGTCTCGTATTTATCATCCATTTCTTCAACAAATTCTTTTGCTTGTGCAACTTCTATTGCTTTTTTTACTTGTTCTTCTGTAATTGCATCATTTCCAGAATCTCCGTATGTTATATTGTTTTTTATTGTGTCATTAAACATAACAGCTTTTTGAGGTACATAACCAATTTTATTGTGCAAAAGTTCTTGTGAGTATTCTTTTACATTTACTCCATCAACTAACACTTCACCTTCAGTTGCGTCATAAAATCTAGGAACTAAATTAATTAATGTTGATTTTCCACTACCTGTAGAGCCTATAAAAGCAACAGTTTGTCCTTTTTCCGCTTTAAATGATATATTTTTTAATAGGTATTCATCAGCATCTGGGTATTTAAATGATACATTTTTAAATTCAACTGTGCCTCTTTCTGTAGTTTTATCTTTATTCATTGTTCCATCTATTATTGATATTTCAGCATCTAGTACTTCATTAATACGCTCTGCAGATACTTGTGCACGTGGTAATAGCATGAATATCATTGCAAGCATCAAGAATGACATTATAACTTGCATAGCATATGAGCTAAATACAACCATATCACCTAGTAAACTTAATTTCATTGGTAATATTGCATCTCTAATTAATATTGCTCCAATAAAATATATTCCTAATGTTAGTCCATTCATTACGAGCATCATTGTTGGAGATAGTATTGAAAAGGCTTTTTGATTGAATAGTTGCATCTTTGTTAACTTATTATTTACCTCTTGAAATTTATCTTCTTGATATCGTTCAGCATTAAAAGCTCTTACAACTCTTATTCCTGTAAGATTTTCTCTAAGTGTTCCATTGATTCTATCAATTAATTTTTGTACTATTTTAAATCTTGGCATTACTATTGCAATTAATACCCCAATTACTGATAATAAAATTACAATACCTGCTACTGTTAAAGCACTCCATTGCCAACTTTTATTTAAAATTTTTGTAACAGCCCACACTGCCATAATTGGTGCCTTTATCATGACTTGTAATCCCATAGCTACAACCATCTGTAATTGTGTAATATCATTAGTAGTTCTTGTAATTAAGCTACTTGTAGAAAACTGCTTAACTTCATTCATTGCTAAATTTTCAACTTTATCAAATAGTTTTTTTCTAACATTCATCGAAAATCTTGCTGAAATTGTTGCTGCAAAAAATCCCACAACAATTGATGAAATAAGGCTTCCTAATGCACATCCAAGCATGAAAGCTCCATTTTCTATAATATCTTTCATTTCACTACCTGGGGTTTGCACTAATTGCGTAATTTGAGACATATAATCTGGCATTTCAAGTTCTAGCCATACTTGCACAACAACTAAACATATACAAATTATAGCTAACATTAATTCTTTTTTACCAAGATTTTTCAACAGTCTAATCATAAACAAATCTGTCCTTTCTAATCTTGTAATTAATTTTTAGGTTTTATTCAAATTTCAATTCCATCTTATTTGGCATATTCTATACCAATTATATTAAAATAACATTAAACTCCATTATATTTTATTTCCTTTTTGCTACTATATTTGTTATTATTATAAATCCTATAGCAAAGCTTAACATTATTCCCATATTAATTAATACTGGTGTTAGTGTTTCTAAATTAAATGTTTCCATTGTCTTTATCATTTCATTATTTTGCACAAAGTAATACGATGGTAAAACATGGGCTATTTTTAACACTATATCTGGTAACCATTCAACTGGCACAAATGATCCACATAAAAAACTCGAACCAAGTGCAATTACATTTACTATTCCATTTATTGCATTCTTATCTGACAAAATATTTCCTATCAAAAAGGCCATTGTTAACGCACAAATTGTTAGTACAAATAAATTTATTGCACAGAATAATCCGTTTAATGTAAACATTGCATCTTTTAATAATATAATTCCTAAAATTATATATGCTATAAATAGAAATATTGCAAATAACGCATTTGATAGTAACAACATGAAATTATATTTTTTATAATTCATACTACTAATTAATGTTCTCTTTTTTATTCTTTCTTCTTTAAACGTTGATAATAGTAAACAAATTACATATACACATCCAGCTAACATACTATAATTTGCAAAATTATAAAATGCTACTAATCTTGATAGTTTACTAGTATCTAATTTTGTTGTTAATTCTACTGATGACTCTTTCTCCAATGTTTTGTTAAGATTATTTATTATCTCATCTTCATTTTCAAAATTTTCATTATATACATTCGCAGTTTCTATATACTTTTTCAAAGTTAATTCTGCTAATGATGCTTGATAATCTCCTGTACTTTTTATTTCTATTTGTGGATTCTTTTTAGCCAGAAAATCTTCCCTATAATTTTCTGGAATATATATAACATAATTTACATCTCTATAAAATAAGGCATCATTTATAGCTTCTTCATCGTTATTTACCTCTATAATTTTACTATTTGATTTTATATAATCAATTAAATTTTTTGTAACGCCTTCTTCTACATCATTATTGATTATTAATACGTCTGGTTTTTCTGCAGTAAATGTTGTACCTGTCTCATTCTGGCTCATATTAAGCCCACCAAATATAATTAGAATTACTGTATACATTATAACTACAGATTTTAATTTGTTTAATACTCTTAAAAAGGTTTTAAATACTGTCATATTTTTGCCTCCTTAAACTGATGAATGATAATATCATCATTACTGCTGAAAATACAAGTAGGCTTATTATGTTAAAAATAAATCTATCTAAAGTACTATAGTAATACAATGAATAAAATCCATCTGTAATCATACTTGCTGGATTTAGTTTATTTATAATTGGTACATTTTTATCAATTATGTATTTCATAGTAATTCCCATCATTCCTGATAAGAAACACCCAAGCATTGTAACAGAAATTATAATTCCTGTTTTCACATTTTCATTTGTCTTTATTATAGTTCCAATTGCAATTCCTAAAGTAAGACCTGCCGCACTTCCAGCTAATGCAAGTGCTATTACTAATAATAAATTGTTGCCATAATCAACTTTTAATATGAAGATAGTAAATAAAAATAGTAATGCTAGTCCAATTAATTGAACTAGATAGCTTGCACAAACCGTACTAATTATTATTTTTCCTTTACTTGTAGGTGTCATAGATACTCGTTTTCCTGTTGGGCTCATATTTGCAATATTCTTATTAATTGCTGCTATTCCAAGTATTCCTCCATACAAACAAGCCATTGCAATTAATGTATAATATTCTATCATTGTATAGCTTAAGTTTTTATTTGATATATTTTCTAATTTTACCTGTTGTTCTTTTTTTATTTTTGTAATATTTTCATATGTTTGTGCATATATCATGTTTACGTCTTGTGTAGCTAATGATGAATCTTTCATCATTTTAGATTCCATAATATTTGATACCATTTCACCTGTTTGTAAAATTTCATCTACAACTGATTTTAAAATTGTCTCATTTATTCCACTTGTTTCAACCACTATTTTCGGTTCATTATTCTCTAGTTTTAGATATCCAGATATTTCATCATCTTCTAATAATTTTTTTGCTTGTTCTTCTGAAACATATTGCATGTTAAACATTCTATCTTCATCGTTTTCATCGCTTAATGTTTCAAATACTGTTTTGAATGCCACATTATTATTAAATTCTTCGTTTTCAACTATTGCGATATCTATAATGTCTAATTTTTCACTATTTTCAATATCACTAAATGCCATATTGAAAAATATTCCTAATATTATTGGAAAGGCAAAAGTCCAAAATATTAGCATTTTATTTTTAAATAGTGTTATAAATGTATACTTAAAATTATGGAACATACTAATCTCTAAGCTCCTTACCTGTTAATTCTAAGAATACATCATTAAGTGTTGGTCTTTCAGAAAACACTTTATTATATTCTATATTTTCTTTTTCTAAATAATTAAGTAATTCTCTGAAGTTATCTTTGCCTTTTTTATATGTTATGAATAAAATTCCATCTTCATAGTTTAGTTTTTCAACATTCTCAAATTTCTTTAATTTATCAATATGTTTCTCGTCTAGGTTACTTACTTCTATTGTAACTTTCTCTTCTATTTTAGCCACTTCTTTTAGCTCGTCTGTTGTTCCGCTTGCAATTACTTCACCTTTATCAAGAATTATTACTCTATCACAGATTATTTC
>CAYMDN010000009.1:0-40883 GCA_964389545.1 uncultured Clostridium sp.
GCAATAGATGCTGCATTTTGTAATGCACTTCTTGTTACTTTTGTTGGATCAACAATTCCAACTTTTTTCATATCAACATATTCTTCTTTTGCTGCATCAAATCCTACTCCAACTTTAGATTTCTTCACATTTTCTACGATAACAGCTGGTTCTAAGCCTGCATTAATCGCAATTTGTTTTACGGGTTCTTCTAAAGATTTTAATACAATTTTTGCCCCTAATGCTTCTCCACCTTCTAATGTCTCAACTAGTTTTTCTACTTTTGGAATTACATTAATTAAGGCGGTTCCTCCACCTGCGACAATTCCCTCTTCTACAGCAGCTTTTGTAGCAGATAAAGCATCTTCTATTCTTAATTTCTTTTCTTTCATTTCAACTTCTGTTGCAGCTCCAACTTGAATTACAGCAACACCTCCAGAAATTTTTGCAAGTCTTTCTTGTAATTTCTCTTTATCATATTCGCTTGTAGTATCTTCTAATTGTGTTCTTATTTGTTTTATTCTAGCTGATATTTCATCTTTATTTCCAGCACCATCAACAATTATTGTATTTTCTTTTTGGATTTTAACTTGTTTTGCTCTACCTAATTGTTCTATTGTTGTATCTTTTAATTCTAATCCTAAATCTGATGTAATAACTTCTCCTCCTGTTAGAATTGCAATATCCTCTAACATTTCTTTTCTCTTGTCTCCAAATCCTGGAGCTTTTACTGCAACAACATTTATAACTCCTCTTAATTTATTTAATACAAGTGTTGATAATGCTTCACCTTCTATATCATCAGCTATTATTACAAGTTTTCCAGATTGTTGCATTAATGCTTCTAATAATGGCAATACTTCTTGAATATTACTTATTTTCTTATCTGTAATTAATATATATGGGTTTTCCATTATTGTTTCCATTTTTTCTGTGTCTGTTACAAAATATGGAGAAATATATCCTTTATCAAATTGCATACCTTCAACAACATTTAATCCTGTTGTAGCTGTTTTAGATTCTTCTATTGTTATAACTCCATCTTTTGATACTTTTTCCATACTGTCTGCAATTAATTCACCGATTTCTTTATTGTTTGCTGAAATGCTTGCAACTCTTGCAATATCTTCTTTTCCATTTATCTCTGAGCTAATTTCTTTTAATCCTTCAACTGCAGCTTCTACAGCTTTATCAATTCCTCTTTTTATTGACATTGGATCGCCACCTGCTGCAACATTTTTAACACCTTCTTTGATTATAGCTTGTGCTAAAACTGTAGCTGTTGTTGTTCCATCACCAGCTATATCGTTTGTTTTTGTTGCAACTTCTTTAACAAGTCTTGCTCCAACATTCTCATATGGATCGTCTAATTCGATTTCTTTAGCTATTGTAACACCGTCGTTTGTAATTAATGGTGCCCCAAAACTTTTATCTAATACAACATTTCTTCCTTTTGGTCCTAATGTAACTTTTACTGTATCTGCTAATGTATTAACTCCATCAAGCATTTTTTTTCTAGCGTCTTCTCCAAACTTAATTTCTTTTGACATATAAATTATCTCCTTTCAAAATGTTTGTTATAATTATTCAACTATAGCTAATATATCATCTTGTCTAACTATGATATATTCCTCAGCTTCATATTTTACTTCTGTGCCTGCATATTTATTAACAATGACTTTGTCTCCTTTTTTTACAAGCATCTTTATTTCTTCTCCATCTTTTTTTGTCCCTGGTCCTACTTCTACTACTTCTGCTATTTGTGGTTTCTCTTTTGCTCCGCTTGATAGTATGATTCCGCTTTTTGTTGTTTCCTCATTTTCTACCATTTTAATAATTACTCTATCTTGTAGTGGTTTTAACATTTTCATTCCTCCTTTTAATTATTAGCAGTCTATTTGTTTGACTGCTAATAATTTACACCTTTTTTTAGCAATTGTCAATAGCTTTTGCTAAATTATTTTCTATTAACTCCTATAATACCTCCGAGCCCTCCTATTGCAATGCTTGTAGCAATCATGATAATTGAATTATTATTCATTGAAAAATTTTTAGAGACAATACTAGATAGCAAATATATAAAAGCAACATATATTACACCAACTAAAATTCCATTTACAATTCCATTCTTTTTTATGCTTCTGGTACTTATTTGACTACCAATTAATATACTAAATGCTGTTATAATAATTATAACTGTTGGCATGGTATTTTCATTAATATTTGTATATGTAAGTAAAATTGCAAATAAACTTAATAATATCATTGATATTATTATAGAAATAACACTTCCTTTTAAAATTTTTATAAAACTATTTGTATCTTCATTAACTTGCATCATATCTAACTCTCCTTCGCTTATTCTCTTTTTCATACCATATTTTATTCACAAAAAAAATTTGTATTACTTTTTTTCAAAATGTAGACAAAAAATATTGATTTATAATATAATATATGTATCGTATGAAAGGGTCGAGATTACAAATGAACAAATTTAAACACATTGTTTTATTTATAATTTTATTATTTTGTTTTATGAATATAACAACTTTTGCTGTTGATATAAATACATCAATAGAGAATTCTTCTAATAGTAATTCTTCTTCAGGAGTTTTTTCTGATAGCAATAATGTAACTTCATCTTCATCAACTACTTCAACTCCAGCAGTTTCAACTTCCAATGCTTCATCTAAGCCAAAAGATAACTCTTTAACGACTTCTGACGTTATTGATATTATAGTAATTGCTGTTGGTATTGTTAATATTTTACTTGGAATTGCCATTATTATTAGATTTAAATAAATTATAAAATGCCTTTTTATGTCTAAAAAGGCATTTTTTTTCTGCATATTTTTTATCGAACTTTAAATAATAGTATTGAATACAAAATAGGAGGTAAATTTTATGCAAAAAAGAACTTTAATAATATTATCTGCACTTTTTGTAGCTTTATTAATGCTTTCAACAACAGTAGTATTTGCTAGTGATACATCTGATAAAATGAAAAGTGGTATTTCTAATGCTGGTAACACTATAGTTGATGGTGCTGAAAGGCTTGGAAATGATGTTAAATCTGGGATAAACGATGTTGAATCTGGCATTGAAAATGGCGCTAGAGATTTAATGAATAATGCTGATGATTCTATGAATGATAATGATAAGGCTAATGGTGCTTTTGAAATTAATAATGGAAGAAAAAGCACTTCTAATTACACAGCTACAAGAACTTCTACAGATGACTCTATGGCTACGGGTTCAGGTTTTGATATGACTAATCCAAACACTTGGGTATGGATATTAGCTGCTATTGCTGCAGTAATTGTTGTTGCACTTGTTATATATGCCGTTGCACAACCTACTGGCAGAAATAATGATGAGTAATTTTAACTTTGAATTCCCGCCTACAGATTTATACATGTTGGCGGGCAAAGTTTTATACTTCATTTTGTTCATAATCTGTGATATAATAAAATAGATTTTAATACAGAAAGGAATGGAACTTAAAATGTCTAAACTAATTGCAAAAAATCCAGTTGCAAAACATAATTATACAATTGTGGATACAATGGAAGTTGGCATAGTTTTGTCAGGTACAGAAATCAAGTCAATTAAAAATGGAAAAGCCAATATGAAAGATAGTTATGCTGGTATAAAAAATGGAGAATTATATATATATAACTTACATATTAGCCCATATGAATTTGGCAATATTTATAACAAAGATCCTTTACGTGATAGAAAGCTTCTTGCAAATAAACATGAAATTTATAAATTAACTGGTCAAATACAACAAAAAGGATATTCATTAATTCCTATAAGTTTATATTTTAAAGGCAATTTTGTAAAAGTAGAACTTGGTATTGGGAAAGGTAAAAAATTATATGATAAACGTCAAGACATAGCTAGGAAAGATGCAGAAAGACGTATGCAAAGATTGTCTGATTAATTCAGTAAAAAGCACATATTACTATGTGCTTTTTCTTTTTAATTATGCTTTGTTACTTGATCCGAAAACATTTTTTATTTTGAATTGTACTGTTTCTTTTATTGCATCTCTAGCTGGTCCTAAGTATTTTCTTGGGTCAAATTCTGATGGTTTATCTCCAAATACTTTTCTTACATTAGCTGTCATAGCAAGTCTTAAGTCTGTATCTACATTTATTTTTGATACTCCTCTCTTGCTTGCTTCATTTAATATTTCATTTGGAACTCCTTTTGCTCCTGGTATATCTGCTCCATATTTATTACATGTATCTACTAATTCTGGAATAACTGTAGAAGCACCATGTAAAACTATTGGAGTATTTGGTATTTTTTCTTTTATTTTTTCTAGAATATCAAATCTTAATTTTGCTTCTCCTTTAAATTTATATGCTCCATGACTTGTTCCTATTGCTATAGCTAAAGAATCACATCCTGTTCTTTCAACAAATTCTTTTGCTTGTTCTGGATCTGTATACATAGCATCACTTTCATCTACATTAACATCATCTTCAACACCAGCTAATTTACCAAGTTCAGCTTCTACAACAACACCTTTTGAATGAGCATATTCAACAACTTGTTTTGTTAAAGCAACATTTTCTTCAAAATCATATTTAGAACCATCAAACATAACAGATGTAAAACCTGCGTCAACGCATTTTTTACATGTTTCAAAATCTGGTCCATGATCTAAATGTAAAGCAATTGGAATATTTGTTTCTTCTACTGCTGCTTCTACCATTTTTTTTAGGTATCCCATTCTAGCATATTTAATAGCACTTGAAGATACTTGTAAAATTACAGGTGAATTTTCTTCTTCTGCTGCATCAACTATTCCTTGTATAAATTCCATATTATTAACATTAAAAGCTCCTATGGCAAAGCCTTCTTTCATTGATTTTTCAAACATATTCTTAGTTGTAACTAATGGCATATTATTACCTCCTTAAATAATCTATACCAATTCTATTTCTAAAAAAATCATTTGTCAAGTTTTGGACTTACATATAGAATTTAAAAGGAAATAGTAAAACACTATTTCCTTCTAAAACATATTAAGTTATCTTATTTGTTCATAGCTTCCGCACATTGATTCGTCTTCTGGATTTCCATTACTGCAGTTCTTACATGGTTGAACTATTATATTATCTAATTCGCATATGTGCTTTTGTGTATCATTAAAAGTACAGCTCTTTACTCTACAATTTATTGTTTGATTCTTATCCATAAAAATGCCCTCCTTATTTATAGTATGTGCATTTTTATAAAAATTATTTTGCTTAATCTCCATTTGCAACTGAGTTGTAGATTTTTAATTTTTCATCATATGTTGCATCACCTTTATAGTTGGTTAATTCATATTTTGTGGTTAATATTTGTGCAAAATATTTTGAAAGTTTCGTTGCTCCTTGTAAATTTAAATGTATTCCTCCATCATATGTGTCTGTATTATAATCTAGTCCTATTTCTTCTACCTTTTGAGTCAAATTGTAGTAATCTATATTATTTTCTTCTGCATACTTTTTAATTTGTTCATCATATTCCTCATACCAATATGGATATAAACTTGGTGCTTTTATTAAAACTAACTGTATTCCTTTTTCTTTGCATAAGTTTGTTATCTTGTTTAAGTATTCATAGCATTCGTCATTAAATTGTGATTTTGTAAGCCTTCTCTTTGCTGGCAAATTTTCTGCTGGTCGCATATTTTTGTTGATTAAAAAGCCATTATATGTATTGTGTTTATCTTTAAATAAATATTCAAAATCTTCTGATGTTAGCTCATCATATCTTGAATGATATCTTAATATTGGGAATACATAAGATATAAAAGTTTCGTCTTCTGTCATAGAATCCTTTATGATTTCAACTTTTTCTTTTGACCATTTCATGTTATCTATTGTTAATCTGTTATATGCTTCGCTAACCTCTGCGCTCTCTTTTCCATATCTCATTGAATTTACATTTAAAACAACTACTTTTGGTATTTCATATTTTAAAGTTTCTTCCAGCACATGATATGATTGCCATATTAATTGCTGTGATGAACCTCTTACATATGATTTAATCCCTGTTTCTTCATACATTACCATTGGCGAAAAATTAGCATAAACTTCGCAATCACCTATGAATATAACCTCATGATCTTTTGGTTCATCATAATACTGTGCAATCATACTACCTTCTACCAATGACGTTGCATATTTAGGTTGAAAAAGCATATTTAACAGCACAAATGCTATTAGAAATATTATTATAATTACCATTGATTTCAACAAGTTCTTTATCATATTTACCTCTCTAGTCTTCGTCTATAGTCCTCTCCATCTTTCTTGATGTTCATTTTTTAAATTTTGATACAGTTGTTCAAGAATTTAAAAAATGAACATCAACGTGGAGCTACTTTGTACATTAAATTATTTGCTTAAAATTTCCCATTTTTTATTATTACTAATCTTCTAAAATCTGCTGTAAATGAATTCGCTGACTTCAAATCCAATTCCGTATACTCCAAATGTCATAACAATTAAAGCTAATATACAAATTATTGCAAGTTTTGTTGGATTTGAAATCTTTGATGTTTTTTCTATAATTTGGTTTTTGTTTCCATCATAAATGAATAATATTATTGTAGATATAGCAAGTACAATCCAGTCTGCTACTGTTAATCCTAATGTTATAATATCGTTTACTACACCACTAATATTAAAGTTTGTAAATACAGCTGCCATCATTTTTAGTGCTTCTATTGATGTCGGCCATATAAAGAATGACCATAGAAATGAAACCAAAATAAAATTCAAAATTCTATTGAACCACTTTGATTTTGTTTTATAACTATCTCCCATTAATACAAAAATTCCATGAAAAATTCCCCATAATATATAGTTTGCTCCATGCCATAATCCCGATACAGCAAATGTGATAATTACATTAATTGCCTTTCTTATTTTAGAACATCTGCTTCCTCCAAGCGGTATATACACATAATCTCTAAGCCATGAGCTAAGTGATATGTGCCATCTTCTCCAGAATTCTTTTATGTTTTCTGAATAGTATGGTGCTTCAAAATTTTCTACTAAATTAATGTCTAACATTTTTGAAACTCCAAGTACTATGTCTATTCCTCCACTAAAATCGCTATATAGTTGAATAGAATATAATAGCATAGCAATCAACGCACAGCATCCATTATATCCATTTGTTGTAATTGCTCCAATTACAATAGATATTCTTCCTGCTATGATTAGTTTTTTTGCTAGTCCCCAAAGGATTCTGATACCACCATTATATACATTATTTATAGTAATTTTTTTCTTTTTTGTAATTTCTTTTTTCATGTCCTCATATCTAGAAATCGGTCCTATAAATAGGTGTGGTATGTACATAATATACAATGCATAATTCAATAGGTTTTTCTCATAATCATATTTACCTTTATATACATCAACTAAATATGATATTACTTGCATCGTATAGTATGAAACTCCAAGAGATGCTAATATATTCCATTTTGTGTATGGCAGGAATTTTACTGCAATAAGCAATGTTGCATTTATTGCTACAGTTCCTGCTAATATAATTTTTTTATATTTATTATCTTTTAAATATCTTGCAGCAACAAAAGATATAATTAAACTTAGAGCTATATATATACAATTTAATATTCCATAGCTTGCGTATATTAGTATGCTTACTGCTAGTAATAAAAAGTTCAAATTATTTTCCTCCTATTGCGCTGCTGGCCAAGCAGATCTGTCCCAAGTTTTTCCATGTACACCTGGATCTGCTAATTTTTGCTCATCTGTTAATAATCCTTCTGTATGATTAGATGATGGAGTTGCGTCTACGTGTCTCCATACTCCTCCTACATTTACAAGTATCCAATAGTGACTTTGGTCTTGAAGCCATATTAATTTACTTGTATATCCTGCTCTTGATAAAGCTCTTTGCATGATATTTGCATGAACATAGCAATTTCCTGCTCCATTTGTTAGTCCATACCAAACCGGATCGTCTCCTCCCCAATTTGAGCTATATCTTATTTGTGTTCTAATTATATGTGCCATTGATACAATGTCTTTTCCAGCTAAATAGCTGTCATAGAACGCATTAAACTTTGCCGTTGTGTCTTCTGCATCATGATCAACTGTAACTCTTCTCTTTGCTGTTGTTGTGTTTCCTTTTTTATCTTTTGAAGTATAAGTTGCATAGTATGTTCCTGCTACACTTGTATCTACACCTCTCGAATCTACTGTAAATTCACAAGCTCCGTCTTGTCTATCATATGCTGATACCCCAGAATAGAAATCTATCGTACTATGTTTTGCAACATACATATCTTTTAAGCCTGAAATTGATGGTCCATCTGTATCTTTTTTAATTGTTAATATAGCAGTTTTCTCGACTTTATTTCCATTAGCATCGGTAGCTTCAATAACTATATCTTGATTTCCTAGTATTCCATATTCTATTTCAGTTTTTAAAGTTGTTGTTGGTTCTCCTGAAGCATCATATATGCTAACTATAAAGTCTTTATAGTCCTTTAACTGTTCTGTATCATATATACTTATATCTTTCAACTCTAAATCTGGTGGGGTTGTGTCTTGTACCTTTATTTTTGATTGGTATCTAACCCCATCTTTTTCAGCATTTACAATATATTCGCCCACTATTGATGTATTTATTTTTGCGAAATCTTCTGCAGATACATTTTTTCCAAATTCATCTGCATTAAATATTAAATCGCTTAATGCAAATTTTGTACCCATTTCAACAGTAACTTCTGTTTTTATCCACGATATGGTTAATTTGCAATCTTTCATCGTTTCATTTCCATGTTTATCTTTTACTTTTACAGTTACTACATAATCTTTGAATTCTGTTATTTCTGGTGGGTTAACAAGCTCTACAGTCATCTCAGATTCATCTTTTTTCTCTGCAATAAAATCATTTGGATCTAATACATAGTCTATATATTTAATATTATCTCTAAATGTAACAGTTGGTGCTACAGTATCTGCAATTTTTAGCTTTACAGTTTGTTCTCTTCCTCTGTATGCTAAAGTTATATCATATTCTCCAACTTCAGCTAAATTAATAGTATTTATATTTGTAACAAATTTGGAATTTTTTACATACATATTACTTACTAAAAAGTCTGCTGGATTTATTTCCTTAGTTCCTAATTCGATTTGAATATCTTTAAACTTTGGTCTATAAACTAAATATAATGCTATTGCTTCAATAATTAATAGTGCTATTCCTGCATAGATTATAATGTTCTTAATTTTTTCTTTGTTCTTTTTTTCTTCTTCTGTTTGTTTGCTTTTCTTTTTAAAATTTAATCCATTTTTTGCAGGAGTTTTAATCTTATTCCCTAATTTTCCCTCTGCATATAGCTGTTTTAATTTTTCCTTATTTTTATCTTCTGTATATAATTTTTCAAATTTCTTTTTTGCTATTTTGCCTTTAATCTCGCCTTCAACATCATTAAGTTCAACTTTGACTTTTTTATCTTCGTATTCCTTTGGTCTTATTTTTAGAGGTTCTATCTTTTTTTTCTCATTTTTTTTTATAAATACTCTTTCTTCTTGTTGAGGTATTTCATTAACCTTATTTTCATTTTGTTCAGACTCTATAGTCTCATTTCTTTCTATTTTTTTAGCAAGTTCTTTATTATTTTTTATACGTTCTCGTTCTCTTTTGTTCTTTTGTTTCTTTGCATTTTTACGTTTATTACCCATTATCCTAAGCCTCAGATCCTTTCTTGTAATAAATTAGGTTTTCTATTGTGAAACAATTAACGTATATTCTATTCCTGTAATTATATCTTTTTCAATTAAGAAAGATAATTCTACATTTCCTCTGGTATAAGTATATCTTCCTACACTCTCTTTGTATTCTTCTCCATATTTTTCAATCATTTTATTTTTATTATCTGCAACACTTACTCCTTCAGTTGTACTTATTTCTGTATCTAAGAAGTATACAGAACAAACTGTATCTTTTCCGTTTATATTTGCAGCTGTTATTTCCAAATGTTCATATGAATATATTTTATCTTCATCTCCAAATGCACAATTTGGACTAACAAATGGTTCTACACTTTCCCCAAATGCATCAGCTTTAAATTCTGTTCCTGGAACTATTTCTACATCCTTATATTTCATTGAAAATGTCCCTACAGCATTACTATTTGCTGCGCTATCCTCTTTACCTTTTCCACCGATTACAACTGCTCCTATTATTACAGCAGCTATCACTAGAATTACAACAAGTATAATTATAACTTTTTTATTCATTTTACATCAACTCCTATTTTTTCTTACTATAATATAATAACATTAAATTTTCATTTTTTTCAATATATTTTCAATATTTTTTTCTGTTAATTATAAACAATTTTTTATACACCTATAATATGCTATTTTTACATGTTTTGTCATGGGCTTCTTGACCTATGATTATATTCGTTATATAATCTTGACAGGTGATTTAATATGAAAAACGCATTTATTATTCATGGTTTTAATGGTGATACAACCGAAACTTTTGGACCATATGTTAAAGGGGAATTAGAGAAAAGAAATTATAATGTAGTTATGCCTCATTTTCCTATTCGTTCTGAAGCAACATATTCTGGTTGGTCGAATATATTAGATGAATATAAAAGTTTATTTGATGAAAATACAATAGTTATATGCCATTCTATTGGGAATCCATTTATTGTAAGATATATTTCAGAGAATAATTTAAAAGCTAAATTATATGTTAGTGTTGCTGGATTTTGTAAGCTTTTTAAAGTTCCAGATAGAGAAGATTTGAATACAGCTTTTGTTGATTTTAAAGTTAGTCCTGACAATATAAACTACTGCAAAGAAAATATACAAAATCGTTATTCTTTATATAGTGATAATGATCATGTAATTCCTTTTGATATATTAGAGGATTTCTTTAAGGAATTAAATTCTAACCCTGTATTTATACATGGTGTTGGTCATATGGGTAACAGAGATCATATTCATGAGTTACCTCAAATAATTGATATTATTGATAAAGTATTATAGAACAAAAAAGTCGATACTTAAAAGTATCGACTTTTTATTGATTATTAAACTCTTGCTATAAATTCTTTCATGATTTCTTTAAATTGAACTTTTACTCTCTCTGCTGTATTTTTAACATCTTCATAAGATAATTCCTCATCTAAAACTCCTGCTGCCATATTTGTAATACATGAAACTGCAACATTTTTTATTCCTGTATGATGTGCAATTATTGCTTCTGGAACAGTTGACATTCCAACTGCATCTGCTCCTAATACTCTAACTGCTCTTATTTCGGCTGGACTTTCAAATGTAGGTCCTTTCATATAGGCATATACACCTGAACGAACAATTCCAACTTTTTCTTTGATTATGTCTTTCATTAATTTTGACATTTCTTTATCAAATACATCATTCATACTTGGGAAACGTACACCAAATTCATCAATATTTGGTCCTCTTAGAACTGAGTCTGCAAAGAAACTTAAGTAATCATCTACTACCATAAAGTCTCCTGCATTATATCCTGTGTTTACTCCTCCTGCTGCATTTGTTAAAATTAATTTTTCTACTCCTAATAATTTAAATACTCTTTCTGGTATGGTTGTTTCTTGTAGTTCATATCCTTCATAGTAATGGAATCTTCCATTCATCGCGATTATTTCTTTTCCACTGATTCTTCCTATTATTAATTCTCCTGCATGTCCATCTACTGTTGATACTGGGAAATTAGGAATGTCCTTGTAGTTTATTATTACCTTATCTTCTATTTCTTCACTCATTACGCCTAATCCTGATCCTAATATAATAGCAATTTTAGGTGATCTATTACCAATTTTTCCTTTGATATAGTCTGCACTTTTAACATAATCTTCGTACTTTAACATTTTAAACCTCCAAATTAAACATTATTTTAGTCGTCTCTCTCTCCGCTACTTTTTTCTTCAATATGTTCTATTTCAAATGAATCTTGATCTTCATTATAATGATATACTGATGTTCCTGTTTTGTCTTTCATTGTAAACTCATTATTACCATTTATATAAAGATATCTTGTATCACCGTTTGGATATGGAATTGTTAAACTTGTAATTTCTCCGTCTGTTGCTTTAATTGATGCCGCAAGTTGATTTATAGCTTGTGTTCTTTCATCTGGTGATAAATTGCTTGGTAACATTGCTGCTCTATCATTTAACATTTTTGATCCTAATGGATGGAATACAAGTGGTAATGCATTTCCTCTATCGCATAGATTTAATAATAAGTCTGATGGTTTTTCTGATTTAGATAAATTAGCATATCTACGAATTTCTTCAATTTGATCTTTGCTTAATTTAACATATGCATTTGGCTTTGTTGAAAATGCGTAAGCTTTATCTCCACATTCTAATAGGCAGAATCTATATCTTGTATCTTCTTCATTGTTTTCTTTATCTAAAATTCCATCTATTGATGAACCTTCTGGAATATTATTTTTTCTTGCAAAACAATCATATCTTGTAAGTTTTTTGTATTCATCTGGTGATAATACCTTGCTTAGTAATAATCTACTATAATACATTACAAAATCAGTATGTCCTTTAATTCCCATTCTTTCATTAAAGTAATTAAATATCCAATCTAATTTTCCTTCTAATACTTCATCATCACTCATATTTTGGTATCTTTGAGCAATTTCGTCATGTACTCTTTTTTTATCTTCATCTGATAGTACTTGTCCAGTTCTTTGCATATCTGCGATTGCTTGTATATAGTCGTTTTCTGTCATTACTTCTCTAAAGTTCTCAAACTCTGTTCTTATTTGTTCTGTTACATCATCCATATACATTCCATATTTTTTGTATCCTAATTGTTCATCAATTTTTCCAAGTGTTTCTTCATCTAGAAAACTTATATTTGTTAAACTTTTACCATCTGTTGTTAATCCACCTTCAAATTTTTGGTATCTTCTTTCATAATATGGTCTTGATGCAAAATCTGGTGTTTTTGATTCTGTTTGTATATTCTCCATGTCTTCTAGATAATTAATTATGTATTGTTTTCCTGATTTTGTTGTTAACAATACATCTGTGTGTCTAAACATATCTGTATCACAAGATAATGTTTCGGCATTTAGTCCATTTTCTCTTAATATACTAGCTACCATTTCACAAAGAGGTTTGCATACTACTGATATTGTTTCATTTTTTTCTGAAATGGTTCTTTCTAGTTCTTCGCTATTCATTGGCTGGTTATATGCCTTCGCCTTTTTGGGAATATTTGCTCCTGCATAAAAGAAATTTATATTTCTTCTTAATAGTGGTAGCATTTCTACTTCTAATTTTCTTGCTATTGCAAGTTCTTGTTCATCATCTGTAAGTCCTTTTTTTTCTTTTTCCGATAATTCTACTCTTATCATAGCATACCTCCTTTTTTCATTTTAACATATTTGGAATTTATTGTAAACCTCAAACGCTCGAAAAATTCATACTTTGAGAAAAAATTAGCTCCATCGAGTTGGATTTATACAAAAATATGAAATCCATGTGGAGCTAATCTTGTTATATTATTTTATAGCATTTTCTGCATATTTGTTGTTTACGATATCATCGTAGCTTGCTCTTTTATCTAATTCGCCTGCTTCTTGCATTACATCTTGTAATTTTTCAAATGATTCTTTTGTTAATACTGGAGTTTTGTTCCAAGCATCTATATCCTTATATCGTTGTATTGAACTCTCTAGCATTTCAATATCAGTGTCAGGGAAAAATTCTTTCACTAATTCTGCTATTTCTTTTGCTGAGTGTTCTTCTACCCACTTTTGTCCTTTATAAATTGCATTTGTAAAGTTTTGGACTAATTCTTCATTATCAGCTATATAACTCTTCTTTGCAAAATATGCAGTATATGGTATTTCACCTGCTTCTTCACCAACAGATGCTACTATATATCCTGCTCCTTGTTTTTCTGTCATTGATGCAGTTGGTTCAAATAAAGTAACATACTCGGCATTTCCGCCTGCAAATGCTCCTGCCATTAAATCAAATGTTATACTATCATCTAAAACTAAGTCTGTACCAGGATTTAGACCTTTTTGTTTAAGCACATATTCAAATGTCATATAAGGTACTCCACCTTTTCTACCAGGAATTATAGTTTTTCCCTTTAAATCTGACCATTCAAATTCTTTATCATTTGTTTTGCTAACTAAGAAAGATCCATCCTTTTTAGTCATCTGTGCAAATACTTGCATATAATCTGTTTTTCCTTCATTATAAACATATATTGTAGCTTCTGGTCCTGCAAAACCAATATCACTTTGACCAGCTAATACTGCGGTCATAACTTTATCTGCACCTTGACCTGTTGTAAGTTCTATTTCAATCCCATATTCTTTAAAATATCCTAATGCAATTGCTGCATATTGTGGAGAATAAAATACAGAACGTGTAACCTCATTTACCTTTACTACTCTTGTTCCTGTGTTTTCTTCTCGTTTGTCTTTGTTCATAATCATTGCAGTGATAACTCCTAAGATTACAACAGCAACAATTACTATTATTGTTATTTTTTTCAATTTGTTACCTCTTTTCAATACATTCTCTTTACTTTGAGGACAGTTTTTTAATGTGTTCCTTTACTAGCTAGCTTTTCTAGTAATAATACTGAACCATATAATAGAGTTGATACTAGTGCTAGTATGATTACTCCTGTCATTACAAGGTCCAATTTGAACACTTGACCTCCATATACTATCAAATAACCTAATCCTGCTTTTGAAACTAAAAATTCACCTGTTATAACACCTACTAATGACAATCCTATATTAATTTTTAATGAATTAATAAATGTAGAAATATTGGCTGGTATTATTATTTTAGTTAGTAGTTGAAATTTTGTACAATTAAACGTTTTAGCCATTTTTATTTTATCTTTATCGGTTTCTATGAAGCCGTTTAGTATTTCCATAATTGTTACTACTAACGAAATAAGAACTGCCATCAAAATAATGGCATTTGTGCCTGCTCCTGCCCATACAATTATAATAGGTCCAAGTGCTACCTTAGGTAAGCTATTTAGTACAACTAAGAATGGCTCAGAAACTTCACTTAAAAAATCTGACCACCATAAAATAATTGCTATAAACGTTCCTAAAAATATACCAACTAAAAAACCCGTAATTGTTTCTATAAATGTTACTTTTAGGTGTAGCCATAGGTCATTTGAGGATAAGTTTATAAAAGTCTTTAGAATTTCGCTTGGTTTACTTGTTATAAAACTATCTATAACCTCCATATTTGCCAATACTTCCCATAATGCAATAAAGAAGATTATTATTCCAATTTGAGTTGCAATTACAGAAAGTTTTTTTATACGTATTTTTTTTAGATATCTTTTTCTCTCTTCAGAAATTCCTAATTCACACATTCACATCTAGCTCCTTCCAAATGCTGTCGAAGTAATTACTAAACTTAGGGCTTTCTCTAACACTTAACGGATTTTTACTTTCCATATCAAATTCAATATTATATATCTTTTTTACAGTAGCAGGTCTACCCGAAAGAACTACTACCCTATCAGACATACTTATACTTTCTGAAATGTCATGCGTTACCATAAGTACAGTTATGCCTTCATTTTTTAAAATTGAATACATATCTTGTGTAACCATTATTCTTGTTTGATAATCTAACGCTGAAAAAGCTTCATCTAATAATAATATTCTAGGTTTTATAGCTAAAGTCCTAATTAGAGCTACTCTTTGACGCATTCCTCCTGATAATTGAGATGGATATTTATCCTTGAATTCATATAGATGATATTTCTTTAAAAGTTCTTTTACATATTCTTCATTCTCTGGTGTTTTTATATCTTTAATCTCTAATCCAAAAATTACATTTTTATAAATAGTTCTCCACTCTAGCAAACTATCTTTTTGTAACATATATCCAATTTTATCTGACCTACCAGAGTATTCCTTACCATCTATATATAATCTTCCTTTGCTTTTCTCTTCTAATCCTGCAATTATAGATAAAAGAGTAGATTTACCACATCCACTCGGTCCAATAATACTTACAATTTCGCCTTGTTTAACATCAAAGCATACATCTTTAATTGCCTCAACTTCACCATTTTTTGCTTGATATATTTTAGAAACATTATCAATTTTCAATATCTCGTTCAAAGCAAATCCCTCCTACAAACTTATCTACTGATAATATATGTCCGTGAGAATGGAAATGTGAAAAAGGACTATAACTTACGTTACAGTCCTTAATATATAACAAATTAATTTTGTGTGTATGGTAATATAGCAATGTGTCTTGCTCTTTTTACAGCTTGTGTGATTTCTCTTTGATGTTTTGCGCATGCACCTGTTGCTCTTCTTGGTAGTATTTTACCTTTTTCATTTACGTATTTTTTCATTTGGTCATAGTTTTTATAGTCTAATACTAATTCTTTATTAGCACACATTGCACATACTTTTTTTCTAACTTTTCTAAACTTTGGATTGAAATCTTCATCTGCATTTCCGTTATATCTTTTTTTCTTATTATTTTTGTTATTTGATTTTCTGTCTGCCATCTTTATAATCCTCCTTCCAACATTTGCTTAAAATGGTAGTTCATCGTCTGCTTGAACTGAAAATTCTGATGCTTCTGATACTGTGTTTCCAAAAGTATTTTCGAAACTATCTTCTCCGCCTAAAGAGTTATCTCTCTTAGTATCTGCAAAGTAGGCTTCTTCTGCAATTACTTCTGTTACATAATGTTTAACTTTATTTTCATCTTCCCAGTTACGTGTTTGTAATCTTCCTACAACACCAACTTGTTGACCTTTTTTAAACCATTTGCTACAAAATTCTCCTGTTTTGTTCCAAGCTACTACGTTAATAAAGTCTGCTTGTCTTTCTTCTCCTTGTTTTGCAAATCTTCTATTTACTGCTAAAGAAAAACTAGCTACCAAAGTATTTGTATTTGTTGTATATCTAACTTCTGGATCTCTTGTTAGACGACCCATTAAGATTACTTTGTTCATTTATTACTCCTCCTCTTTAACTACGATAAACTTCATAACATCGTCAGTTATTCTGTAATTTCTCTCTAATTCAGAAATTAAGTTTGGGTTAGCTTCGAACTTATATACTACATAATATCCTTCTTTTTGTTTTTTAATTTCATAAGCTAATTTCTTTTTTCCTAATTCTTCTACAGAATCAACTTTTCCGTCAGTATTAATTAAATCAGAGAATTTATTTATTAAAGTTTTTACACTTTCTTCCTCTAAATTTGGATTAACAATGACAACACTTTCGTATTTATTCATTATTTTCCACCTCCCTTTGGTTTATAACCCACATCGCCCTAAATTGATATGAGTAAGGATTAAAATAACTCTCGCTATTTTTCAAACACAACAATTTTACCATATTTTTATTAATTATTCAATAGTTTTAACATTATTTTCCGTATATTACTTTCTTTTTTGGCGATTTTATCGTATAATATTGAGAGTAAATTTATAATTATATATTTACTATTATTTCCTTTTATAAGGAGAGAATTAATATGAAAAAAGTTATTTTTAAAGGCTGTGGAACAGCCATTGTTACTCCATTCACAGATACTGGAGTTAACTTCGAGGAATTTGGAAAAATGATTGAATTCCAAATTTCCAACAGTGTAGATGCCATTATTGTTTGTGGTACTACAGGTGAATCTTCTACTATGACTTTAGAAGAAAAAAAATCTACAATCGAATTTGCAGTTAAAACTGCAAACGGAAGAGTTCCAATCATTGCTGGTACAGGTGGTAATTGTACTAAATCTGTGATTGAACTTTCAAAATATGCTGAGTCAGTTGGATGTGACGCCTTATTAATTGTTACACCTTATTATAATAAGACTACTCAGGCAGGACTTATTGCTCATTATACTGCAATTGCTAACTCAGTTAAATTACCAATCATTATGTATAATGTTCCAAGTAGAACTGGTTTAAATATTACTCCAGCAACTTGTTTAGAGCTTTCCAAAATTGAAAATATTGTTGCAGTAAAAGAAGCTAGTGGTAATTTATCGCAAGTTGCAGAAATTGCAGCGCTTTGTAGAAATAATCTACATATTTATTCTGGTAATGATGATCAAATTTTACCAGTACTATCTCTTGGAGGATTCGGAGTTATTTCTGTAATTTCTAATATAGCTCCTCTTACCGTTCACAACATGACACAGTTTTTCTTTGAAGGTAATAATGCGGATGCTACTGCGCTTCAGCTTGATACTTTAGAATTAACATCTGCAATGTTTTGTGAAGTAAACCCTATTCCTGTAAAAGCAGCTTTAAATATGATTGGATTTAATGCTGGAAAACCACGTTTACCTCTAGTTGAATTATCAGACTCAGGTAAAGAGAAAGTAAAAAAAGCATTAGATAATTTGAAAATAGGAGAGATAGTATGATAGATGTTTTAATAAATGGCTCTAAAGGACGTATGGGAAAAGAAGTTAAGAATCAAGTTTCTCTTTCTGATAATTTTAATTTTTTGTTTGGCTTTGATAGGAATAGTTCTTTTAATGATATTCCTGAAAAACCTGATGTTATAGTTGATTTCTCAACTCCTAGTGCTAGTATTAATATGTTAAACTATGCAAAGGAATATAAAATCCCTATGGTTATTGCTACAACAGGTTTTGATGATAAACAATTAAAAGAGATTGAACTTATTTCAAAGGAAATTCCAATTTTTAAGTCTTCAAATATGTCTTATGAAACTAATTTAATTATTTCACTTGTTTCAAAATTGGCTACTCAATTACGTGACTCAGATATTGAAATTGTTGATGTTCACCATAATAAAAAGGTTGATAGTCCAAGTGGCACAGCTTTAATGATAGCTGATGGAATTAATAAAGCACTAGATAATTCAATGCATTATGAATTTAATAGACATAGTAAAAAACAAGCTAGAGATAAAAAGGAAATTGGTATTCATTCACTTCGTGGTGGTACAGAAATAGGTAAACATTCTGTATTCTTCTTTGGTAATAACGAAAATATAGAAATAAGTCATACTGTAAATTCTAGAGGTGTTTTTGCCCAAGGTGCATTAAAAGCTGCAGAATTTATAGTTAATCAAAAAAATGGTTTATATGATATGACAGATTTGATAAAAGAATAAAAATGGGAGATTTATTCTCCCATTTCTTTTTGTTCTTTTCTATCCTCTTCTATCATTCTATGTATTCTTTTTTTTAATAAATACCTTTTGTTCTCTTTTATGTTTAAGAACCATAAATATGCTATTGCTAGTAATATCCCTATGTTTTTATAAATTAGAATTAAAATACTTGATGCTACTGTCAATAATATAATTATTAGATTAGCCACTTGATTTGTTTTATCCTCTGCTTTTTCCCATCCATATTTCATTTTCAATATTGATTTCATAATTCTTCCCCCATCTAGTGGATATATCGGCAAAAGGTTAAATATTCCAAGTATTACATTTGCATATACCATTAAATATCGTGTCTCTGTTTCTATTTTTAGAATATTAAATATGACTGCAAGAACAATATTTAGAGCCGGTCCACTTATTGCTATTAAAATTTTCTTTAGTTCACTTTTATCATATGCTTCAAACCTTACACTTATTCCAAATGGATTTATTTTTAGTTCTCGTGGTCTGAGTTTCAGTATAATTCCAGTAATCATATGTGTAATTTCGTGTAGTAAAGCAAATAACATTAATATGCTGTATATTTTCACTTGTTTAGTTAGTATAAATATCAGTATTATTACAAAAATTTGAACATTGATTATAATTGTCAAACACATCAACTCCTAGAATTGTAATATTAAGTCTGGGTCTATTAGTTCACCATTTCTCATTATCTCAAAATGTAAATGTGGCCCTGTGGCATTTCCTGTCTGCCCAACTTCTGCTATAATCTCTCCCTGTTTTACAGTTTCTCCTTGCTTTACATGTATGCTACTACAATGGGCATATAAAGTACTTACTTCTCCGTTTTTTATTTCTAAATGTTTTCCATAATTTCCTTCACTTGAGACATATTCCACTGTTCCATCCATTGCTGCATAAATGGCTGTTCCCATATCTTCTGCAATATCTATACCTGTATGATTTTTTGGATTTACTGTCTCTCTATATCCAAATCTTGAAGTAATTTGTCCTTCTAAAGGTTTCATAATAGCGTAATTTGCCTTCACATATTCTGCATTAACCTCCATTGGACTTGTTGGTGTCACCTCTTGTGCAGGTTCTTCTTGTTTCTCTGATTCTTGTGGTAAAACATCTGCTACATTATTTTCTTCTATATTGCTAATATTTTCATCTACTACAGGTTCTTCATCTATATTTTTAAAACTTTCTGGTTCTTTTTCATTTACTTTAATTATGTATTTATCTACTTCACCTTTCCATGTTTCAATATTAATATCATATTGTAGGATTTCATTAATTTTATTTACAATCGTTTTAGGCAAAATATCATCTTTGTTTTTTATGGAATAGAATGCCATGTAAATAATTACGCACATGATGCATTGCAGACACATTTTTCTTACATACACATTTTTCTTTTTGTTATCTACACTTACCTTAGTTACTCTACTTGAGCCGTTTTCTAATCTACGTAAATATATTTCTTCTGCTCTTCGTATTCTCTCATCTGCACTTAATACTCTTTCCATAACAAAACCCCCTTTTTTTGAATATATATTCAAAAAAGGAGGTAAATAGAACTAGTATATAATTCCTAAGACTATACTAACAATAAGCATTAACATTATGAATAATGTTAATAATCTTAGTCTTCTATACTTATATGTTATATATTCTATTGTTTCTTTTCTTTCTAGCAAGTTCTCTTCATCTTCTAAATAGTCATTTATGACAATTTCTGCTTCTTTTACAATGTATTCATTTGTTCGTTCCTCTATTGTTTCTTTTTCCTTCTCCATATTTTTCTGTTTTGTTACTTTCACTTTTTTATTTGGCTTTAATACCACAAATGCCTCTTCTATTATGTTTGATGGCAAGTTCTTAAGAACTATCATATTTTTCATTTGATTTATTGTATTCATATATCTCCCCTTATTAGGTAATTTATAAATATTATTTCCAGATAATTCAATTTTTATACTTATAAATCATTCTTATTTGCTGGAGTTATAATTATATTTACATTACTATTTCTTTTATATTTTTTTATAATATTTTCCGAAAAACCTGCCACCTCATTTGTCATTACTATTGTTGTGTAATTTTGTTTAATCAATTCATTTAATTTAGAATCCGTTTGTTCCAAATCATCCAATTTACATATATCAAATCCCATGGTTTCAAACATCTTAAAAGCCTTTGCATCTTGTTTACTTTTCATTAATGTAATCTTCATAATCAGCTCCTCTCGCGTGTTTTATGGATTATTAAAAGCAGTATTAGTTTGCACTAATACTGCTTTTTTATTCTTATTTAGTTTTATTTAGTTTCGCCACTATTACTGTCATATCATCTTTGGCAACTCCATATCCATTATCTATTGCCTCTTGTAAAATTATGTCCGCTATTTTTTGTACGTCTGTTGTTGTAATATTGCTTAGTATATCTTTTAACCAGATTTCTTTATTGTTATATTCTGTATTTGATTCTATTATTCCATCACTACACATTACTACTATATCATTCTCTTTTAAGTCTTTATCATATACTACCATGTCAATCTTGTCCAAAATTCCTGCTGGGAAAGATACCGCTTTTACAACTTCAACTTTATTTTTTGATTTTACAAATGTTGGTGCCGCTCCATTTTTTACAAACTCTATGTTTCCAGTATTTAAATCTATAATTGATATATCTATCGTTGCATATGTTTCTTCGTTTGAATTTAAATTTACAGCAGAGTTTATTAATCCAATTGATATATCATTATCAAATCCCGTCTTTAGCAATTTTTCTAACATATTTATCACTGTTGTACTACTCTTCTTTGCTGTTTGTCCGCTTCCCATTCCGTCACTTATTGCTATCATGTATTTTCCATCGTTTAATTTTGTTTTTGTATTTGAATCACCAGATACTTCACTCTTGTTTTTTGTTGCTGTTGCACTTCCAACTACTAAAGTATACTTTTCTTTTTCTTTCTTTTCCTCTTTTTCTTCTAGTTCTGTTATATCTTCTGCTATTGATGATATAACCTTTGAAACACCACCTAGTTGGTTTGCAAGAACTTTTTTATTGCTGGCTTCTTTTTGTTTTATTATAGTGTCCATTTTATTAATTTCATATGTTTTGTTTAATAATTTGACTATATCCATTACATCTGTTGAGCCTTCCGGAATTCCTAACTTGTATTTCTTTACATTCTCTAAAATTGTAATAAATTCATTTTTATTTATTTCATTATTTTTTTCTAGTATCGCATATACATCATCTAGTATGTCATCTACACTTGACATTACATCTTGATATAGCAAATTCTCTTTAAAATCCTCTAAATTATCTATAACTTCTTTTGCAAAACTTTCTTTACTTTTGTCTTCAATATTCTCTCGATTTAGTGTTTTCTTTGCTGATTCGCTATAGCTTTTTGCCATATCCATAATTGTTTCTGATACTTTATTCAATTTATTCGCTGTTTTCTTTTTCTCTTCTAATGATCCCGATATCGCTGGTAAACACCTTGTATCACTTATTATATCTGTTATATCTAATCTTACTTTTTTTGGTATTGCTAGTAGTCCTAAAGATGCAATCAATATTTCTCTTATTGTAATTATTGGAACCGTATTTCCATTTACGACATATGTAAGAATAGCATTTCCTACACAAAATCCCAATACTACTCCTGCTTTTCCTAGTTTATTCATTATTCCAGCTATCATGCCAGATATTGCATATGATGCAACTAGTAATGGTGCATTTGTGTTTATTATTCCTAAAACCATTCCTATTGTTATACCTGCTGTTCCTCCAACTAGCATACCATTTTTCCATCCTAGGAATAATACTATCATTATGCTTAATATATTGGTAATTGAAAAACCTAATATGCGAAGCTTACTAAATGCACATAAAGCTATTGCAAATATTAAACTTGCTCCTATTACCTCTTCTATTGAAAAAGCCTTTTTTATTCCATATTCTGATATTACAATTAATGAGTTTGAAAATATTTTATAGAAAATATATGTAATTATTGCAAGCATAATACTTACAATTAAATCATATATTAAAAAGATCCCAAAAAACATTTTACATGCTTGTACCGCAAATACTGCTATTGCAAGATAGATTCCTAGTTTTTGGATTTCGTTTCTTCCAGTTTCCTTCATTCTAGGTCTAAAGATTAACATCATTGCTATTAAAAGTAATGATGTTAGTAAAAATGTAAGAACTCCACTTACTCCAAATCCAATAAAGGTACCTACTAGAATAAATATGTATAGTACACCTACTGGTATTCTATTACTACATGCAGCAGCAAAAATTGCTATTCCAAATGGTGCTAAATCCCCATCGAATCCTACCATTGAAATTAAGAATGCCACTGCATATAAAATAATATCATTTAGCTTAAATAAGTTTTTTATATCTATTCTTCTAGCGAAGTTCTGTTCTTGCTTTACTTGACTACTTGTTATATTTTGAAACATCATTTACCACCTTTTTTCATTATACTATAATGATTTTGATTTTTTTGTCAGAATTGGTAATTAATATATAAAAGTTTGCTACATTTTTTTCTATTATTCGTTTTAATTAAACTTTTATTATAAGTTTGCTTTTGTTTATCCTAAAAATCATTAGTAGTAAATAGTTCAAAACTATATTCCATTTTCAGTAAAGTATTCGTTTATTTTATCCATAAGTTGTTCTCTTGCCTCTTCAATTGTTACGTTCTCTAATTGAGCACCTGCAAGCGTTATATGTCCTCCGCCTCCAAGTTTTTCAAGTATAACTTGTACATTTATATCTCCTATAGAACGTCCACTTATGCATACTTTATCTCCTAATATTCCTAATACAAAAGATGCTGTAATATCGCTAATTGTTAATAGTTCGTCTGCAGCTTTTGCACAAATTAGATTAGCGTTTTCATCCTTTTCTGTATATAGTGAAATTCCTATTGTTCCGTTAAAAATTTCTGCATTTTTTACAATGTCTGCTATTACATTATAGCTTTCTAAGTCACTTTGGAACCATTTTTTTACCTTGATTATATCAATTCCATATTTTCTCAGATATGCAGCTGCTTCAAAAGTTCTTACACCTGTTTTAAATGTAAAGTTCTTTGTATCCATCATAATTCCAGCATATAAGCTTTCTGCTTCAATTTGTTGTAGCACTACACCCTTGCTAGCATATTCTACAATCTCTGTTACAAGTTCTGATGCTGAAGATGCATATGCCTCATGGAATGTAAGTATGGCTTTATCTATAAAATCTTCGGATTTTCTATGATGGTCTATTATTACAACTTTTTCAGCTTTATCTAATAATTCTGGTATTTCAACATAGCTCTTTTTATGTGTATCTACAACTACTAATAATGTATTTTCTGTAGTTAATGCCATTGCTGTGTTTTTATCTATTATAACTGATTGATATTCTTCAATTTCTGTTAATGTGTTTATGAAATTTGATAATGATAATCCACTTGTATTGCATACTACATAGGCATCCTTTTCTAACTCTCTTGCTAGTCTATAAATTCCTAAACTTGAGCCAAGTGAATCTATATCTCCATTCATATGTCCCATTACAACTACATTATCTGCTTTTTGTATTAATTCTTCTAATGCGTGTGAAATAACTCTTGCTTTAACCTTTGTTCTCTTCTCTAGCTCTTGAGTATTACCTCCTAAGAATGTGTATTTTCCTTCTTTTCTTAATACTACTTGATCTCCGCCTCTTCCTAGTGCTATATCTATTGCATTATGAGCTGTTTCATATTTTTCATAGTTTGTTTCCCCATCGTTAGAAATTGCTATACTTAATGTTATTGGTATGTTTTCAATGGTTTGTGTTTCTATCTCTTTTATTCTTTCTAGTATTGGAAATTTCTCTTCTTCCATTCTTTCTAAGTATTGTTGTTCAAACACATATATGAATGTATCTCTATCTTTTTTTATCATTAATCCACCAGTTTCATTTGCCCACTCATATAGAACTTTATCTATTTCAGCAACTAATTGTGGCTTGTTATCTTCTGGTATTCTTTGTATAATTTCTTCATAGTTGTCTATCATAATAATTCCCATACACGTTTTAGAATTATTATATGATTTTTCAAGATTTGCTTCCTTAGTCTTATCAATGAAATACAAAATCGTCATATAATGAGGTTCTTTTTTTCTATCTCTTTTCCTAGCCTTTACATAGTCCCCTATTACATGATATGTCTTGTTATTAATTTGTATTTCTTTATCAATATTTACTCCGCTGTTTTTTTTCTCAGCTTCTATTTCCTTTGAAAGCTCATCAATATAAGCATTTATTCCAACATTTGCAAATTCTTTATTAAAACTAGAACTTCTCCAAACTACATTTCCACTATTTTCTAACATAACTAATGGAAATGGTGAATTTATTAGTGTGTTCTTTGCTGCTGAATCTACTGTAAATGTTAATTCATCTATATAACTTGATAGTTCTCCTTTTTGTTTACTGTATACCAATACTGTGTATAGAATTATTACAGCGTACACAACAATAGATGGTATCAAAAATTCCGGTTCAGTTACACATAGTACTATCAAAATTACGGCTATTATAACTAGGTATATTTTTGTCTTTGATTCTATTTTCTTTAATGATTTCATATTATAACCAGACATAAAAAAATCTCCTTATACAATACCTATATTCTACTTCAAAATATAGTATTTGTCAAGGAGAATTGTCTTTTAATGTATTACGTTTGTGTGGGTTCTCATATCTTTTATGTAATCTTCTAAAAGCATTGTTTCATCTTTTATTTGAACTCTATATTCTATTCCTTCAACTGTCTCAATTTCATATATTCTGTCTAATTCCTCACATTCTATGAATGTTTTTCCTGTAATAGCATTTATTAATCCGTACTTCTTATCTTTGCATACAACTATTGTTTGTCCTGTTTTACCATCTAAGTCTGGTATTACTAACGTATAGTTAATTTGATTTGCTTCGTTTTCTGGATATCCTATTCTGTCATATACTATTCCTTCTTTTGTTAATAGTTCGCCATTTTTATCTAATATTCCATATTTTTTATCTTTTGATACTTCATATAATAAGGGCTCATGGTTGATTATCTTTAAACTATCATATCTAAGTGGAATACTTGCACTACCATCTAGTTTTATTGTTCCAAACATATTTCTTTCATTTGAAACTATAAAGCTTTCAGTGCATTCGCTAAACTCCATTGTTCTATATTTGTTTCCTATAATTTCATTATACTCTGTTCCCATTACTCCCCATAAGTTATTAAAACTTACTACTAACATACCATATGTCATTGCTCTTAAATTTGTCTTTTCTTCTGTTAGTGCATATTGTCTTGTTTCTAGTTCTTCTCTATATCCTATTGCTAATACTTCTGGAGTGGTTATAGTTCCTTTTGCTGGATCAAATACTACGTTTAATGCATATGCTATATCTTCTAGTGCAATGTATAACTTATCTTCATGTAATAATACATCATTTTTTAATTTTCCATATACATAATCTAGCTGTGAACCTTGAGATGTTTTATATATGGAAACTGAATTTGCTGACATTCCTACTATTTCTCCGCCATCATCTAAATAGCATTTTTCTTTGTTTTCCCCTGCTTTACCAAATTCTCCTCTGTTATATTTATATCCTAATGCATTTGCAAGATATTCTATACTTATATATTGCTTTTGATTCTGATCTACTACTATTATTCCTGGATCAAGTTTTACTTGTTCCCCATTTATTACTAATGATTGTGTTGAAGGCTGTGATGATTTTACAAATAACATAGCTATAATAATTACTATCATCGCTACAATACAAATCACCAATAATCCTATTACCATTTTCAAACTACTTGGCTTTTCTGGCTTTGAACTATAACTATTACTATTTTGGTTTAATAAATCCATTTAGCTCCTCCTAATCTTTTGTTTCGTATCCATATTTTTTATAAAATTCGTTTCTAAAAGTCATTAAATTATCATTTTCTATCTCTATTCTAACTCTTTCCATTAATTTAGTCAAGAACCTTAGATTATGAATTGATAACAATCGTATTCCTAAAATTTCGTTGTTTTTAATTAAATGTCTTATATATGCTCTTGTGTAATTTTTGCAAGTATAACAATCACATTCTGGATCTAATGTTCCCCAGTCCCTCTCATAAGTTGCATTTCTTACAACAACTTTACCATGTGAAGTTAATGCTGTTCCATTTCTTGCAATTCTTGTTGGTAAAACGCAATCACACATATCTATCCCTCTTATTGCAGCTTCTAAAAGATAATCTGGGCTTCCTACTCCCATTAAGTATCTTGGTTTATTCTCAGGTAGAAATTGTGTTGTGAATTCTAATACATCACACATTAGTTCTTTAGGTTCTCCAACACTCAATCCTCCAACTGCATATCCTGGAAAATCCATTTCTACTAAGTCTTTCGCTGATTTTTCTCTTAAGTCTTTGTACATTCCACCTTGTACTATTCCAAAAAGTCCTTGCTTTTCGGTGTCCTTATGTGCCTCTTTACATCTTTTCGCCCATCTTGTTGTTCTTTCCATTGAGTCTTTTGTGTACTCATATGTTGAAGGATATGGACAACACTCATCAAAAGACATCATAATATCTGCACCTAAATCATTTTGAATTTCTACTACTTTTTCTGGGCTTAGAAAATGTTTGCTTCCATCTAAATATGATCTAAATTCTACTCCCTCTTCTGTTATTGTTCTTAATTTACCTAAACTAAATACTTGGTAACCTCCACAGTCTGTTAGGATTGCTCTATCCCAGTTCATAAATTTGTGTAGTCCACCAGCTTCTCTAACAATCTTGCTTCCTGGTCTTAAAAATAA
Source organism: uncultured Clostridium sp. (assembly GCA_964389545.1). Taxonomy (GTDB): domain Bacteria; phylum Bacillota; class Clostridia; order TANB77; family CAG-508; genus UMGS1781. The sequence continues at coordinate 28,081 of CAYMDN010000009.1, forward strand.
ATGATATGTATTTCCTAAAATTATTTGTGCCTTTACATCTTCTTTTAATTCTTCTGGTGTCATTGATTTTACCGTAGCTTGTGTTCCAACTGGCATAAATACTGGCGTTTCTATATCTCCATGAGGAGTATGAATTACACCTCTTCTTGCGCCTGTTTGTTTACACACATGTTTTAATTCGTAGGTTATAGCAGATTTTTCCATTATAATTTCCTTTCTTTAACATTTTTATTATTTATACTTAGTAGCTCCACGTGGAAATTCATTTTTTTAATAAATCGAATTTCCAGCAAGATGGAGCGAACTTTATACTTTTTATGATAGCAGAACATTACCTCTATCTAAAATCTCTTCAAACTCTTTATAAATTTCTTCTGTAATAAAGATTGCTCCACATGGTTTTACTCCTTCATTATCTACAATCTGTACTCTTATGTTGTTTCTATCACCCATGAAGAACTTTATTGCACCTCTTAGTTTACTCTTCTGCTCTTCTGTTGCATTTTGAATATTCAATGTTAATATTTTATTTCGGTTATCTGTTTTTGTAGTTTCTTTTGTTTCATTCTCTTTCACATCAGAAAAACTTATTATATTGTTTGCAACAATCTTTGTATCTTCGTCTTCTCTTGCACTTAACCTTCCTTCAACTAAAACTATATTGTCTTCCAATAGTGAATTGATTGATTTATTATAGCAACTTTCAAAGATAATTACTTCAAGACTTCCATATAAATCTTCTATTGTTGCAAATGCCATTAATGTATTGTTCTTAGTATATTTCTTTTTTATTGATGTTATAATTCCTACATACTTCACATTCTGTCCATCACGTGATAAGTCATTTTCTTCTTTCATACTTGCTATCTGAATTGTATCAATATTGCTTACCTTTTTTATCTTTTCTATTAGTTTATCAAGCGGATGTCCCGATATATATATTCCTAACATCTCTTTTTCCATATCTAATAGAGTTCTTTCGTCGTATTCAGGTCTTTGTATTACATTATATTTATGTTTGCTATTATCTTCTTCTGTTTGGATATCAAACATACTAACTTGTCCTTGCAAGCTTCTCTTTCCTTCATTAGCTATGGTGTTTAAAATGTTTTCAAAATTTTCTAGTAATGTACTTCTCGTTTCTCCAAGTTCATCAAATGCACCTGATTTTATAAGACTTTCTATACATTTTTTATTTACATTCTCACCTTGAACTCTTTCGCAAAAATCTATAAGGCTTTCATATTGTCCATTTTTCTTTCTCTCTTCAACTATCTGATTAACTGCTCCTTTTCCAACATTTTTTATGCTTCCAAGACCGAAACGAATTTTATCGTCATGTACTGTAAAATCTGTATAGCTTTCATTAATGCTAGGTTTCAAGATTTCTATATTTGTTCTCTTACACTCTGCAATATATTCTGGAATCTTATCTAGATTTCCTAAATAGCTATTCAGTGTTGCAGCCATAAATTCTGCTGGATAATATGTTTTTAAATATGCTGTTCTATATGCTACAACAGCATATGCTGCTGCATGTGACTTATTAAATGCATATTTTGCAAACTCTGCCATCTCATCAAATATTTTATTTGCACTTGCTTCGTCTATTCCATTTCTTACACAGCCTGGAACAACTATTTTTCCGTCTTCGTCAGTTTGTCCGTGTATAAAAATCTCTCTTTCCTTAGCCATTACATCTAGTTTCTTTTTTCCCATTGCTCTTCTAACTAGGTCTGCTCTTCCCATTGAATATCCTGCTAAATCTCTTACAATTTGCATAACTTGTTCTTGATATACCATACAACCATAGGTTACATTTAGAATTGGCTCTAATGCTGAATGGGTATATTCACTATGCTCTGGATTTAATTTATTTTTGATATATCTAGGAATTTGGTCCATTGGTCCAGGTCTATACAATGATACCCCTGCAATAATGTCTTCCAAAGTGTCTGGCTTTAGTTCTTTCATGAAGTTTGTCATTCCCTGACTTTCGAATTGAAATACTCCAACAGTATTTCCAGATTGCCATGTTTCTTTAAATACTTTTTGGTCATTCATGTCCTTATCAAATTCAACATCTATGTTTCTGTTTTGTTTTACAAACTCGATTGTATCTGCTATTACTGTTAGTGTTCTTAGTCCTAAAAAATCCATCTTTAATAGTCCTAATTCGTCTAGTGTTGTCATTATATATTGTGATTCTATTACACCTTCATTTACATATAGTGGAACATATTCAACAACAGGTTTATCTGTTATAAGTACTCCGCAAGCATGTGTTGAAGCCTGTCTTGGCATACCTTCTAGTTTCATTGCAATATCAAGTAGTTTTCTTACCTGCTCATCATTATCATATAAATCTTTTAGTTCTCTGTTTTGCTCCATTGCTTTTTTTATTGTTATATGTATTTCAAATGGAACCATCTTAGCTAGTTTATCTGCTTCTGCATATGGATAATCTAATGCTCTTGCAACATCCCTTATTACCATTCTCGCTGCCATTGTTCCAAAAGTTATTATTTGAGACACATGGTCTTTGCCATATTTATTTGCAACATATTCTATTACTCTTGGTCTATTTGTATAACAAAAATCAACATCAAAATCGGGCATACTTACTCTTTCTGGGTTTAAAAATCTTTCGAATAGTAAGCTATATTTTATTGGGTCTATATCTGTTATACCACAAGCATATGCAGCTATTGAACCTGCTCCAGAACCACGTCCTGGTCCTACAGAAATATTATTTTCCTTTGCATAGTTTATAAAATCCCATACAATTAAGTAATAATCTACATATCCCATTTTTTCAATAACTGAAATTTCATATTCTAATCTATCTGTGGCTTCTTTGCTAGGATTTTCCCCATATCTCTTTTTTAAGCCTGTATAACATAGTTCTCTAAAGAACTCTGCATGAGTTTTATATTGTGGTGGAACTTCATAATTTGGTAATTTGGTATTTCCAAATTCAAAATCAAAATTACATTTTTCTGCTATCTTCACTGTGTTTTCTATTGCTTCTGGAACATTTTTAAAATACTCTATCATTTCTTCTGGAGATTTAACATAGAACTCTTCTGCTCCCATTTTCATTCTGTCTTCATCTGTCATTTTCTTTCCAGTTTGAATACATAATAATACTTCATGAACATATGCGTCTTCTTTTTTTAAATAATGTGCATCATTAGTAGCTACTAATGGAATATCTAATTCTCTTGATAATTCAATTAATTTTTGATTTACTAATACTTGTTCTCTCAATCCATTAGGCTGTATTTCTAAATAATAATCTTCTTTAAATATATTTTTATGCCATAAGGCTATTCTTTTTGCTTCTTCTATATTATCTTTTAGTATTGCTTGATTTACACTTCCTGCCAAACACGCACTTAAACATACTAGTCCTTCATGATATTGCTCTAATATTTCTAAATCTATTCTTGGTTTATAATAAAATCCTTCAGTAAATCCCTTTGATACCAACTGTGTTAGGTTCTTGTAGCCTGTCTCGTTTTTAGCCAGCAAAATAAGATGTGAATATCTTTTATCCACATCTGGGTCTTTATCAAATCGAGTACGTGGAGCAACATAAACTTCGCATCCAATTATTGGTTTTATTCCAACCTTTTTACATTGTTTATAAAATTCTACTGCTCCAAACATTACACCATGGTCAGTAATAGCTAATGAATTCATTCCTAATTCCTTAACTCTCTCTGGCAATTCACTTATTTTGTTTGCACCATCTAATAAGCTGTATTCTGTGTGCATGTGTAGGTGTACAAAGTCCATTTCTTCTCCTTATTTTAATTCTACTTTTGGGTTTTCTTGTATTGTGTATTGTGATTGTGGTATTAAGCGCTTTTCTGCTGGAACAAATCCTCTTACTTGAATTGTTGGTAAAACCCAAGTATATGGTCCTATTGCTGTTCCTGGTATTGTTGTACAATTTGCACCTAATCTTGAGTTATCCCCTACTATTGCTCCAAAGAAATCTGTATTTGTATCATATTTCTTTCCATCTACTTTTATCTCTATATTTTTCTGGTCAAATCTTCTGTTTGCTAATATTGTACCGCTTCCAATTCTTGTAGATTTTCCTATTATTGAATCTCCGCAAAATGTAAAGCTTTGTACTTTTGCTTTGTTTTGTATTATTGCATGTTTTGCTTCACATGAATGCCCTACAACTGCATTATCTCCCACTATTGTATATGGTCTAATTAATGCACCAGACTGAATTGTTACATTCTTTCCAATTATTACTGGTCCTTCTATTGAAACATTTGCTCCTATAACGGTTCCTTCATCTATAAAATAATTTCCTGTAATAGAACAAAATTCTCCCATTTTAGCTTTGTTAACTTTAATATTTTTATCAACTATTTTTTCTTTGATATAATCTGTTAATTTGTTTAATGGTTCCCATACGTATGTGCATCCTTCAAAAATATCCTTTTCTCTAAATTCTTGCATGTTTTTAAAATAATACTCTAGTTTTAATTCTTCCATATTTTCTCCTTTTTATTTTAGTTTTGTCCCTCTTCAGTATTTTTGTAAGATGCAATTACATCTTCTAAATCTTTTAATAATTCTCTAAGCATAACTATCTTTATTCCCATAGGTTTATTGTCTACATATTCTTTGATTATTTCATTCAATTTTTCTATGTTTTCAACTTCTGGTTCAAGTTCTGCATGGTATTTTCTATATCTTTCGTTTAGTTTTTCTTTTATTGTTACTATTTCTTCATTACTTGCACAAGAAATTCTTTGGAATAATTGATGTGCATTATAGAATTTTAATATCGGTAAATCCATACATTCCTTATCAAATCTTTCGTAGAAAGTTTCCATTTTCATAGGAATATTTTTGAATATATCTGCAGCTTTTTCTGTATACATTTTCTCTTTTAACATATCATTTAACATATAAAAATGTGATAATATATCTTCCATATCTACATCTTTATCTACAAGCAATAGTGAGCTTAATTCATCGTCTGGATTTTCAATGTATTTTGAATGTAATGTCGCTATATTCATTCCTTCTGAGAAAATTTCTTTTATTTCTTGTATATTGTATTGTACTAATCCTTTTTTAGTAAAGTAAGTAAAGTACATAAATAGCTTCATTGTATCAATTAATTCTAATTGTCCTTCTTTTACTTTTTCTATAACGTCTTCTATTATCTCAGGGAATTGTTCATCAGATATTTTCCAATATTCTTCTGTTAGTAATCTTTTATAACTTGGTAATTTTTCTGTATCTACTGTATTTATAATTGCTTCCATATTTTCATTGAATATCTTTGTATCAAAAATTCTTGTTCTAACATATACTTCAATAAATTTGAAGAATCTATATTCTGCTTTGAAGTTGTAGTAATAGTTATTATCAAATTCTTTAATGTAGAATTGTCTGTTGTCTAACAAAACTCTTGATGATACTAATACAGATTTATAATCCTCGTTGTCTTTTATATTTACAAACTTATCTTTAGTTATTTTTCCTGCTTTAATTTCATATGAAATAGCTATCGTAAATATTAACATTGTTTGCATTACTCTATAATTGGTATTTGGATTATTTTTATTTACTGTTTCAAAAATTTTCTTAAAGTCATTAAGTGCATGTTTTAAAATTCTTAGATTTCGAGTTCCACTTCTATTAAATGTTGCAATTATATATGGTGTGTTTTCTCTTAAAAACCTAATTAATTCTTTATCATTTTCGTATCTCATTAAGATACCATTTATTATATAGCTAAATTCTGGTCTATACTCAAATGTTTCACCTATTAACTTTTCTTTTATTCTTTCATATTCATTAGCTTTATCAAATACATATTCAATTTTTTCTTGAATTCTCTCAACCATTGGTTTATCTGTATTTGATAATTGTCCCTCTTTATCTAATATATATGTTGCTATAAATGTTTTCATCTCTAAGTTGCTGTTTTTTATCTTTGTTGCAAGCTCTTTCTCATTACAAATGATTATAGTTTTTATGTGATCATGTTCAACAAAGTTGTTTATATATCCTAAGATATCTATAACATCAACATTTGCTCTCTCTAAATCATCAAAGCATAGTACTTTATCATCTGTAGCAAAAAATTTACTATAATCAACTTTATCTCCATTTTGAGTAACACCAAATACATTTGCCATATTTAATCCTGTTTTTGCATATTCTGGTATATTATGGTTTCCTGTAGTTTCAATGTATTTTTTCATGTTTTTATCCATAAGTTGTGTTGTTTCGATAAATATTTTTTTACTTATTTCCTCAAGATTAGATATTCCATATAAGGACATGTATACTGTTGTAAATCTTTTTCCATTGATTTGCATTCCATCAATTTTCTTTTTAATCTTGTTATTCCAAAAGTATGTTTTTCCACTTCCCCATTCTCCATTAATCATTATTGCATGGTCAGTATAATCTGCTCTAACATAATCTAATATACTTTCTACTAGGTCTTCCATTATTATCATCCTTTCTCAAGGAATAACTTTAGTTTGAATTGGCTTTTCAAACCTTGTTTCCTTTGTAATCTATTAATCAACAGCTATTGTTAATACTGCAATTTCTTTTGCTCCTGCTTGTTTTAAAACTTTACTACATTCACTTACGGTGTTTCCTGTAGTAAATATATCATCAAACAATATAACGCTCTTTTCTTTAATAGTTTTCTGATTTATAACTGAAAATGCGTCTTTTACATTTTCAATTCTATCTTTTTTTGATAAAGTACTTTGCACTTTGGTATTTCTTGTCTTTACAAGTACTTTATTATAAAATTTAATTTCTAAATCTTTTGCTATTTCTTTTGCAATTAATTCTGTTTGATTATATCCTCGTTCCCATCGCTTTTTTCTATGTAATGGTACCGCAAGTATTATATCATATTTTTTTAGAAAACTATATATTTTTTTATTATTTAATATGATTTTTTTAAAGGTTTTATACATGTATGCTTTTTCTTTAAATTTGTATTCTATAATCTTTTCTCTAACTATATTTTCATACCTAAATATCTTTATTTGGTATTCAAAAAAAGTTTTCTTTTTATGTTCGATTTTGTTTATATAATATGGTGCTAATCTCGTTTCGCACCTTCTACACAAATATTTTTTATTAAGCTCATCACATATTCCACATACTGGTGGATATATTAGTTTAAACATTCTTCTCCTTTCGACATTATAATTTGCTCATATCACAATTTTATGTAATCCTTAATATAATATAAAAAAGGGAGGTAATTTATGTTGAAATTTTTTAAGAAAACATTAGCCGTTTGTTTAATTGGTTTAGGGCTTGGTATTTTACTTGTAATATTACTTCCTTTTACTGGTTGGTTATTTCTAATTGGTGTAATTGTTATTCTAGTTGGTATTGGTTGGCTATGTGGCTAACCTTAAGAAGGATGGTGTTAAGATGACTATTGTAGTAAAAAAAGTTCCAAAATTTTTAAGGGGATTTGTAAAATTGATTTTTGGAATTAAAGAAAAGTAATACATATGTACACTTTAGAAAAATAAAAGAGCTAGAATTTAATCTAGCCCTTTATTTATTATATTTATGCTTTTTTAACTTTTCCTGCTCTTAAGCATTTTGCACAAACTTTTATTTTTTTAGGTTGACCATCAACCATTGTTTTTACTGTTCTTAAATTTGGTTTAAATGTTCTTGATGTTCTCTTGCTTATATGAGAACGAGTAATACTTAATTTATTTCCATAGTTAATTGATTTGTTACAAACTTCACATTTTGCCATAATATATTGCACCTCCTACAATTGTAATAAAAAACACTATCAATTATTTTAACATAACTTTTAGAAAAAAACAAGTATTTTCATAATTTTATTTAATAAAATTATTCTTCTGTATCGTCATCTTCTTCTCCATTGTTGTCTTCTGTATCATTTTCACCAGCTTCATTATTTTCTTCATCTGTATTTGTACTATTATTTTCTGCTGATTCATTTGTTGAATTTGTTGTGTTGTTTACTGTATTTGTTTGTACTGTATTGTTTGTTGTGTTATTAACTTTTTCTTCTTCTTTTCCAAAGAAATCACCATTAATAATTATTGTAACAGTAACAGCAACTAATATTAGCATAACAATTATAACAATTATTAAAGCTATTAAAGATATACCTTTTTCTTCTTTCATTTGCTTCACCTCCATTTTATACTTCTAAATATATTATATTTTTTCTTTTCTTCATGATAAAAACTAAAATCGCTTTCATCACCTTCTATAGTCTGCATTGCTAATGCAATGGCTGAGTTAACTTCTGTATAATCTTGTATATTAACTTTTGTATTTACTACATCTATAAAATATGGTACTAAAATTTCTACTGTTTTACCTATAAAGTTTTCTTGGAAGAATCCATCTATATTGTTTATTATTGATCCTGTTCCTGTGATATAAATGTTATCTATCTTAACTTCATTATAATTGATAATTGTTTTGGCTTCATCAGCTATATCTGCCATACCATCATTAATTTCATCTAAAAAGTCATTACCTTCAATCCTTATATTTTGTGTTCTTCTTGTAAACAATGTAGCATTTCTACATAAGCCATATAAATCTTCTTTATAGCCTATCTTTTTTAGTATACTGTCCATTCCATGTTCTAGCTTATCTATTCTTTGTATTATACCACCTGCTACTGTAATTATTTCTGTTTTATTTTCAATATTTATATAAGCACAAGTTTCTTTATTCCCATAGTTATTGATTATTGGAATTGCTGTAGCAATTGGCATAGCATCCCCAACAGTGTAATCATTTAATATTCTTACAGTATTTGTAATTTCTTCTTTATCTACATATGCGAATATAACATTGAGTTCTTCTCTTTCGTCTTCACTCCAGTCGTTGTAATTGACTACATACTTGTATTCGATTTCATCAATATCTTTATTGTTACTATCGCAGAAATATTCAAACTCTGTATTTATCGCTCTCTCAAGTTCTTTCGGTTTTAACAAATCTGGAACTGAAGAATATTTATATTTTACTCTTGAAAGGTTAACACTGACTGGTATATTAAAGCTATTTGTTTCACTCACTATTTGATGTATTGTTTTCATTACATCATCAGAAAACTTTACTCCATAAGACTCAACTTTATAGCCTTTTCTGTCTTTTATTACCTTCGCATATTTTATTATACCTTCATCAATATATAGCCCCAAGCAGCTTTGCATTATATTCTCCTTATTTTTCCATTTATCGTTCCTTTATCTATTTTACAATATTATTTTTGTAAGTCAAGTAATTTTTGATATTTATAACTTAAAAGTAATATTCACGTAATAATTTTGTAATAAAGTCGTATATTCCCAGTGTTTTATGGTTAAACTAGTTTTATATTTTTTTAGAAAGGTATGATGTTCATGTCAACAAAAAAGCATTTAAAAGTAACTGGTACTTCAGAGGTTTCTTGGAAAGATGCAATTGTTCAAACAATTAATGAGGCTTCAAAAACGATTGATTACATTTCTTCTGTCACTATCTTAGAACAAACTGCTGAAGTAGATGGTAATAAAATTGTTAAATATCAAGCAACCCTAGACTTAGCGTTTGATATTGATCCAAGGAGGTGATTAGATGAGACAAATAAATACTAATTCTGAATATCAACAATATGTTAATGAGAAATCCCCAAATTCTCCTATTCTTAAGAACTGTTTTAATAGTTTCTGGGTTGGTGGATTAATATGTAGTTTAGGTCAATTTATAATGGAAATTTGTAAATATAATAATTTATCTACGGAAACAAGTGCTACAATTGTTTCTATCTCATTAATTTTCCTTAGTGCATTCCTTACCGCTTTAAATTTATTTAATAGAATCGGAAAATTTGCTGGAGCTGGTTCTCTAGTTCCTATCACTGGTTTTGCAAATTCTATTGTATCTCCTGCTATGGAATATAAATCTGAAGGATATGTAATGGGAGTTGGTGCAAAAATGTTTACTGTTGCTGGTCCTGTCTTAGTATATGGAATATCAGCTTCCGTAGTGGTTGGTATAATTTATTTTTTATTCGGTTTAGGATAATTATTTTAGGAAAGGATGATATAAAATGAAAAAACTTGGTTTACAAACATTAAAATTTGATAATCCAATTTCTATTTTAGAAACTGCCTCTATTGTTGGTCCAAAAGAATCTGAAGGTCCTCTAGCTGACTATTATGATAAATGCTTAGAAGATGAATTTTGGGGCGAAAAAACTTGGGAAAAGGCTGAGAGTAAAATAATAAGGGAAACTGTTAATTTGAATATAACAAAATCTAAAATACCTGCTACTGACGTAAATTACTGTTTTGCTGGAGATTTACTAAACCAATGTATTTCTTCTAGTTTCGGTCTTAGAGAATTAGGAATTCCTCTTTATGGTATATTTGGAGCTTGTTCAACTTTTGTAGAAGGATTACAGCTCGCATCAGTTTTTATAGATGGTGGTGCTGCAGATAAATGTATATGTGCCGCTTCAAGTCACTTTTGTAGTGCTGAAAAGCAATTCAGATTTCCTTTGGAACTTGGAACTCAACGTCCTCCTTCTTCTCAATGGACTGTAACTGGATCTGGATCTTGTGTTCTTTCTAAAAGTGGAGACGGCCCATATATAACTTATGTAACTACTGGTAAAGTTGTAGATATGGGAATAAAAGATGCAAATAATATGGGTGCAGCTATGGCTCCTGCTGCCTTAGATACACTTATCACACATTTTAAGGATACTGGTAGAAATCCTAGTTATTATGATGTTATTTTAACTGGTGATTTAGGTCATATTGGTAAAGATATTTTATCTGAAATGGCTCTTTCAAAAGGTTATAATATAAAATCAAATTATAATGATTGTGGAGTTTTAATTTTTGATAAAAGCTCTCAAGACACTCATGCTGGCGGGAGTGGTTGTGCATGTTGTGCCACAGTATTTTCAGGCTATGTGTTTAACAAGTTAAAACAAAAAGAATTAAAAAAGGTGCTACTAATAGCAACTGGTGCTTTAACTAATGCTACAACTACTCAGCAAGGTGAAAGTATCCCCGGAATTGCTCACGCAATTTCTATAGAAACAGATATATAAGGAGGTTTTTTATGCAGAACTTTTTTATGAATTTAGATTGGATGATGTTGCTCCGTGCCTTTGTGGTTGGTGGTGCAATATGTATCATTGGGCAAATTTTAATTGATAAAACTAAACTAACTTCAGCTCGTATACTTGTATTGTTTGTTACCGTTGGTGCCATTCTCGGAGGTCTTGGAGTTTATCAAAAACTTGTAGACTTTGCTGGTGCAGGTGCAACTGTTCCTTTAACTGGTTTTGGAAACTTATTAGCTAAAGGTGCTATTCAAAAAGTTGAAGAACAAGGAATTCTTGGTGCATTAATCGGCGGTACATCTGCTGCCGCAGGTGGAATAACCGCAGCTATTTTCTTTGGATATATAGCTTCTTTAATCTCAAAACCTAAAATGAAAAAGCAATAAATGCTTTTTCATTTTTTTATTTCTTTTTTTATTTTTAAGGAATATACTAATATTAAAAGGATGAGATTTTATGAATAATAAAGGTTTAGATTTCAGGCATAAAGAAGTTATTAATATAACTGACGGAAAACGCCTTGGTTATGTTCAAGATGTTACTGCTAACTTAGAATCTGGAATTATAACTTCTATAATAGTGCCTGGTAGTGCAAAATTGTTTAATATTTTTTCTTCTAATGAATTAGTAATTCCATGGGAAAAAATCAAATGCATTGGAGATGACATTATTTTGGTAGAAATACCAAAGTCTCCATAATTTTCAAAAAACTATTGAAAAATTGCTTAAAAACCTTTATAATAAATAGGTATTTGAATTTGCGCCTGTAGTTTAGCTGGATAGAATGCAAGGCTACGAACTTTGAGATCGGGGGTTCGAATCCCTCCAGGCGCACCATTGAAAAACGATATTTTTAAATATCGTTTTTATCATATAACTATGATAACATAAAGACTCTTGAAAATAAGTTTAGTTATGATTATAATGGTAAATAAAAAAATGTAAGGAGAATAAAAATGGAAATAACCTCTATTTATATTATTTCGCAAATTATAACAATTATATATTATGGCATTCTAAGTTTGAGTTATCTATTAAAAAATAGGAAAAAAATATTAACAGCAAACTTTGTAGCACATATTGGACAAGCTACAGCAATGTTCTTGCTTAATGGATATACCGGAGCAGCAATGGCAGGTATTATGATGTTACGTGATATAACTTTGTTAATACAAGAAATAAAAAAATCTAAAGGTACAGAAATCAACAAAAAAGTGGATTTAACTATTTTAATTATAACTATTATACTTATTGTAGCACTAACAACATTCACATATAATGGACCTCTTAGTTTGTTATCAGTAGTAGCAACGCTAATCACAACCTTTGCAGTATGGCAAAAAAACACAAAACTATATAAATTATTAGGAATTATAGCCGGAATTTTATGGTTAGCATATAATATATTTATATTATCAATTATGGGAATAATATTAGAAACAATTATTATAATATGTTCAGTAATGGGATATATAAAGGAAAGAAAAAAATAATATATGAATTGAGGTAATTATGGAAAATATAATTGATATTCATTTAAATGGTCAACTATATTTATATATGTCAAATACAATAAAGAATAAAGATTTTGATATTTACTATAGTGATTTAATAGATGATCAATATTGGAATTTTGCTTATTTAAAAAATAAAG
>CAYMDN010000010.1:0-37761 GCA_964389545.1 uncultured Clostridium sp.
TAGTTTTTTATTAATTTGACCAGTTAGTTCTAAAATTTGATGTATACAACAAACGGTACCCCTACATTAAAAAATCGATTTTTCTTATGCAATAAGAAAAAAAATATAATATATATAATTTTTTAATGAACGGATGTGGGGACCGACAAATTACAGACTGTAGCAGAAATTACGAAAGTAAATTTCGGCATACAGTCTGTTATGTAGTTGGGAGTGAATTAAAAAAATTATATATATTATATTCTTAATTATATTCATTCGCAAAAGAAAAACGTAATTGGAAAATCCAATTACGTTTTTTTGTATTATAAAGAGTATTTATTACTCTAATATTTCTGAAACTATACCAGAACCTACTGTTCTTGCTTTATGTTTCTGTATATTTCTGTATGTTTCTAAAAAGTCTTGTTTTAGAGTGTTTTTGCTGTTTTTTAATCTTATTCATTTTTAGGTAATTTCAAACTAGAGTGGGAAAAAAGTGGGAAAGTGGGAAAATTACCTATTCATTTTATTATTCCAATTGTATCCATCCTTTATTCCTATTATATATATTTTATATGTATAACTCTTAAACAGATGGAACAATACTTCATCTAATAAATTAAATCTCATATTCCGTTTCCTCCTCATATAAATTGGAGATATCTCTGTTTATATTATATCATATTATGTTAATAAAAATAACTATATTGGAAGTTAGGTATTTTCTTAAATTTTCCTTGCTATAACTATATTACACAATTCGACAAAATACTACATTTTTTTACATTTATTTCAAATTTTCCACTAGGCTATCTATATATTCACTTGATGGATCTATTTTGCCTTTTACCTCTGATTTTTTTCCTTCAATATACCTTAATGCTTTCTGATATTCTTCTTTATTTATATAGTTAATTATAGCATCTAACATTTCTACTATATCTTTATTTTCCATAACAAGCACCTCTTCTGTTCTATTATAAAGATATTATATCATAAATAACTATATTGTAATATAGTTATTTTGAAATTAAGTTAAATTGCAAATAGTTAAATTTTTTGCTACTTTCTTCTAAAATAGTTATATTAGGAGGAGGTGATTAAGATGATACAAATAAGAGTAAATGAATTATTAAAAAAACAAAAGAAATCGAAATATTGGTTTGTAAAAAATATGGAAGGAGGTTATCAATCACTTAGTAGAATGATGAATAATGAAACAAATAGCATTCGCTTTGATACGCTTGAAAAGATGTGTGATTTATTTGATTGTGAAATTGGAGAAATTATAGTTAGAAAGAAAGGAAAAAAGAAAAAATGAGTAAACTTATAAATCAATATGAAGAATTAAAGAAAAAAGATCCTAGTAAAGTCTATATTTTTCCTGTTGGTATTTTTTATAATATATTAAATGAAGATGCAAGATTAGTTTCAAATACTATCGGTCTAAAACTTACAAATTTAAGTCCAGAAATAATAAAGTGTGGTTTTCCCATCTCCCAAAAAGAAAAATACTCTTTATTATTAACAAACAAAAATATAGCATTTGAATTCGTTAGTCCTGCACCTAGTGATCAAGTTACTTCTTACAAAAATATTATTAAAAAAATACAAGATATAGATTTAAATAATACAACTTGCAAAGAAGCATTTGATATACTCTATAATATACAACAAAAATTAAATAATATGCAATAGTGAGTAAAAATAAAAAAACCGCTAAAAATCGAGGCACGAGGTTTCGATTTAAGCGGTTTTTTTATCTTAGGTAAACAAGTTATATGCCTTAAAATATTGCTTTTTTATTGTATGTCTGTTTTATAAACCCATGAATATATTTCTTTTAATAGCACACCATCTGGATGCGTATTTCCGCTTCCAACTTGCATTATTGTATATGTTTTACCTTTTATTGAATTTGGTATTGTTTGTCCTGTGCAATATTTACTTGCACTTGTTTTTAATGTTACCTTTTGACCTACTTTATATGTTGCATTAGTATTTGGTGTAGTGGTACTTGTACTTGCATTTCCTACCTTCGTTGTATAATCTAAGCAGATCCATCCAGCACCTGATTTTAATTTACCCCAATTTCCTGATGTTTCTACTATTGTATATGTTCCTTTATCTCTAATGCAACCTACTATTGAATGATTTGTTCCTGCACCGCTTCTAATATTTAATGCTGTAGCAGTAACCTTTACTAAGTAACCATTTGAACTTGTATTTGGTGTATTATTAGATGTATTTGTAGTAGTTGGTGTATTTCCATCTAATTTAGCATTTACTGTGTCTGCTAATTCTTGAAATCTACTTTGTAGATATTTACCGAGGACAACTTGTATTTGCAAACATATTGTGTCTTGTTAAGCTTCCATTTGCTGTACCATCATAAGTTAATCTGAAGCCATATCTTTTACAAATGTCAACACATAAGTTAACTAAAGAATTCCATGCTGCAGCAGATATTGGATAATCTCCTCCTACAGAACTGTTAGAAACTTCAATTGTTATTGCTTGACAATCATTTGAACTAGAGCTAGATGTCCATGCTCTATTATTTTCATCTACGCATCCTACTATTCCACCATCATTTCCTATACAGTAATTTGCACTTGCTTGTCTATTAGGATTTTGGAATAATCTTGCACATTGTTCTCCACTTAAAACACCTGCCATGTGGTGTGGAGTTATTTTACAAACTTTATAACCTTTTCTTCCATTTGTATAGTTACTTGCAGATGCTAAAACTTGACTTTTAATTAAACTTGAAAAACCCATTATTCTTCTCCTTTCCCATTTGATAATTCTTCTGCCATTTCTGGCGTTAAAGTTACTTCTTCGTTTTCTTCCATTTTGAAAACCTCCTTATAAAAAATTAATACTATAAGATTTTTTTATTTTCTTCTAGTATTTTATAATTGCCGTAATTTTCTTACGGTTTTATTCTTTATTAGTTTTTGTAAGATCATAAGTTCCTCCAGAAGCCATTGATCCAATAATACAATATATTATTGATGTTAATAAATCCGCTTCTGATATTTTTAGCATATAGCAAATCACTCCTGCTATCATTCCTATAATTATATTTTGAGCAGGTATATATTTACTTTCAATCCAATTAAACTTTTTTGAAAGCCATCCAAATATATATGTAACAATTCCAGTTACCACTGCCATTATCATTTCAATTGTTATTACCATAGTTTTTCCTCCTATCTATTACAATTTTCTATATTCTTCTTTTATATACTCAAATTCACTATCAAGATATCCATTGTGCAGCTCTAGTTCTTGAATTATCTCCTCATATTTATCATGGAATACAAATATTGTTTCAAATTCTTGTCTTGTCTTTTTTATTCCGATTTCTTAAATCTCCAGCAAAACTTAAAATTTGGAATCTCAGATAATCTTTTTCATTATTGTCAATCTTATGTGATACTTTCTTGATTTCCGACTTAAATTCTTCTTTTATTTCTGTGAATTTGTTTACTTTTTTATTAGTATTTTTGGAAATTAACGCAACGATAATCATTGCTAATGCACCAATAACCTCACATATTATAGTTACCAATATATTTCCCTCCTCTCTTGTAACTTTTTATAAAAATGCAAAAAAACAACGCTCTAAACTGTTCTTAGGCGTTTTATTTCTTCATTAATATTTAATTACTCGATTTTAAGTGTTTGTTTGATAATCTTCTCCAGTTATTTCTTTGTATTCTTCTTCAGTTATCCATTTTCCAACGGCATTATATACTCTTGCTTTATTCCAAACTCCAGTATCATAATAATTTTTGACTTTTTCATAATTTTTACTCATAATTACATTTCCTCCTCCATATCAATATCAGACATCATTGCTATATATTCTATGTCAGATTGCATTTTCAGCTTGTCTAGTTCCTCTTGCGGAATTTCTCTTAATGCAAAATAGTATCCATCTTCATAGTGAGCAATTTGAATTAGTTCCAAATTATTATACTCTTGTACAAATGCCTTTCCTTCAACTTCTCCTTTAATAGTAACATTTGATAATTTACCCTTAAAGTTATCTTCAGTTATTTTTTTATCTGATACAAAATTATTGCCATTTAGTCCTAAGTTTTTAAGTTGTGTTCCATCAGATAGCGTAATTTCCCATGATTTTTCCATTTTGGTACCTCCTTAAATAAATCATAATATAATTGAGACATATTTGATATTTGTTGCATGGACATATTTTTATAATTACTTGCCATCCAACCTTTGAAAATATTCTCTATTTCTTGGTATGTTAGTCTATTATTATTTAATAGCCTTTTATATGCTTTTAATTTTCTTCGTTGTCTTGTTATTGCCTTTGGATTTATTCTTTTAATTATTCTGCCAGTTTCAGTTAATGAATATTTTAATTGTAAAAACTTAAATGTCTGTGATAATTTTGAAATGTGAGTCTTTTTAGGATTTATTACAAGTTCTAATTTGTCTGCAATCTTCAATACGCCTTCTAGTACCTCATTTAAGAACTCTTTACTTTCATGTATTATATAACTATCGTCTGTATATCTTCCATAATACTTGCATCCCTTAACAATCTTTATATAATTATCAATTCTACTTGGATATGCTATTCCGACATTTTGACTTGGTTGTGATCCTATATTGATTCCTCTATTGCTACTTGATTCTATACTAAATACTTGAAATACATTCTGCAAAATCCACATTGTCATTGCTCTTTCTTCAGTATCAACATTTCTTAATAAATTGTTCATAACTTGCAAACATTTTTTATGTGGAATGCTTGCATAATATCCGCTAAAATCCATTAAAAGAATGTATCCATCATTACTTTTATGTTCTCTATAATATTTGTGTAAATGTGCTTCTAGTCTTTTTCTACTAAAAGCTACACCTTTATTCTTTTGACTTGCTCCATTGTCATATATCAAATAAGGAGAAATAACTGGACTTAATATTTCATCACAAAGTAAATGATTAACTGTTTTGTCAATCATTATATTTGTTGTAATATTTCTTTTCTTGCCACGCTCTCTTATTACAAACTTTGTTCCGTTTTGTTGGTTTGTATGTTTTTTCAATCATTGCTTTTTGAATTTGTGCAGTTTCTAATAGCTGATTCATTTCAAAAAGCTGTGATTTATATTTAAATGGAGCACCAGCAATTGCTTTTTTCCCAGCTTCATAAATTAGATTAGCATCATAAAATTTATTCATAAAAATCACTTTTATAGCAGTAATAGTCGTAACTAACTGCATAATGATTAGCATTTATCAATCGATTTTTTTACCGAATTGAAGGGACAACCTTTCCTTTCCCTTTCCCATACTATTACCAAATGGAAACTTAGCCCATATAAAAATTTGTATAGTAGTGAAATCTGGACGCACACCGTTAGCGTTAGATGCACCGTTGTTGTTAGCATTACCGTTGTTGTTGACATTAGCGAAATTCGACGCAGAAGCGACATTTAAAGATTGCCCCAATTTATTCTATTTCTTTATATCTTTAAGAAATCTATTATCAGTTTGTCTGAGCTTTTTTATCATATTAAATTCTTTTTGAATTTCAATAACAATATATGTGAATCTATTCAAATCAGCATATAAACATTCTCCAGCATATTGAAGTTCATCTTGAAGAATATTACAACAACTCATTGCTTTATCTAATTCTAGTCTGCGTTCTTCAAATTCCGACATATATGTTGGAAATATTGTGTTTGCAATTCTTAAATGTTCATTAATACCACATGCAGAATTTATAACTTTATCAGTAATTCTTAAGATTTGATTATTGAAATATTGATATATTCTTTTTTTAGCTTTTTCTTTTAATTTTTCATCAGTTATGCTTTTAGTGTTTTCATCTACTACTTCATTAATCTTATTCAAATCAAAATAAAAGTTATTCTCTGCAAGTTTTGTTACTGCCGTTCTTATTTTATATGCATTATGAACTGTTTGCAATTTACTTTCAGTTCTTTCACTCTTTTTTATATCTGACATTGCTAATCAAATTTTCTCCTTTCCTTTTCGCTAGGGACAAGCCCTAGCTGATGTTCGATTATTTGATTAGGAAAGCTGGACGCACACCGTAAGCGTAAGATGCACCGTAGCTGTGAGCATTACCGCCGGCGTCGACAAAAGCGAAATTCGACGCAGAAGCGACATCTCTTAACCAGTACCAATATCTTTCTCCTGCATCATTACGAGCTACTATTTGACTAGGGTTTAACTTGAATAATGATAATTGAGATTTATCAGCTCCTGTTTCATAACCATGATGTGCTCCCCAAGCATTGTGTCCATAAACCATACATTCATTCATAAGTTCTATGGTAGAATCAAACCAAGCCCAGTTACTTGCTTTGCCATCTGCAACGGTATTTGTTAATAATGCTTTATGACTTAAAATATGACTTATTTCAAAATCATTTTGTATTACCGCCTTAAATGGTGTTAAATATTCTGTGTACATTTTGCTTCCAACATAAGCTCCTGTTGTAGTGTTAGTATCATTCATTTTTGCAGTTCCCATTATTCTTTCTGGAACCATCAAAACATGAGGTGTTGTACATTCAGTATCTCCGCAATGTAACCTATAATTAATATCTGCAACTAGATATTTTCTATTACTTACCTTTCCTATTATATAATCACCTATAAATATATCGTCAAAAGTTCCTGCTGCTATTTGTTCTGATAGTGTACCATCATAGAATAGATCTGTTATGTTTTTTCCTCTATATATTCCGTTATGTGCACCTGCACTTTTAGGAACAATAGCTTTTAGTAAATCATCTATTACTACTTTTTTTGTTTCTCCATTCGCACTATCAACAAATGGAATTACATCTTCATTAACTGGTAGTCCTTTTACTAATTCTGTTATTTTCTTAATCATAATTTTTTTCCTCCTATAAAATAACATATTTTTTAAATTAAAATAACTATTTTGCAATATAACTGTATTACAAGCCAGCTACAATATATTCTCCATTCTCGGTTGCTAGTATATCTCCCGCCTCGGTTGTTATTGGAGATATAGCATCTATAACAATTTCGCTTAATTTATCTATTTGAACTTGTAGGTTTCCTGCTGCATCTTCTGATAACTGATCCTTCATTTCTTGGAACCAAGCATCAAATGCTTCCTCTTCTTGTGTGAAAAAGTTTGACATTATTTGTTTAACTTCTTCAAAGTAAGCATCATGTTCCTCTTCTTGCTCTTTATAAAATTGTTTGTATGCTTCTTGCCATTGAACATATAATGTAGAAGTATCGACTTGATATATAAGACTCGTTACCCAAGGGCACTCACTACTTCCTCTACAATCAGTAATTAAATTTTGTGTAATTTCTACGCATGAAGGACTTATTCTAATATCCGCCAATCTAAATTCTGCTATATCCTCTTCTGTATTGATATCTGGATGCACAGGGTTACTTGAAGCTTGTCCTTGTCTATAAACTATATTTCCTATTCTTCCTGCCTGCGTTTTATCAACTTGAGCTACTATACTATCAATTCTTGGTAGTACCTCCGAATTCTGTGATATAGTTATCATTAAATCACTTGGATTTTCGAACCATTTATCTCCAATCAAAGCATAACCTGCAGATACAATTACATTCATTTCGTTATCTGCTGCAAAAACTTGTAGAAAGTCTGATGGTGTTCCTGCTGGTGTTGCGAAAACACCATTGCTTATTAGTTTCCTATATGGTCTATTCATATCATCTGCTGAATATGTTCTATCATCATCAATTGCATCAAAAAAGCCAGCCTCTACTTTATATTTAACATCACTCGCCATTTTCTGCCTCCTATCTATTTTTATTATTCTATATTTTCAAAAGTTGGTTCCATAGTGTAACCATTATCATCTTGATTTTCTATTATTTCAGATATTCTCACATTAATGGATATACCATATTCATTAACGATATTTACAATATCACCTAAATTGTAATCTTCTTTATATTTGTAACTCATACCAACTATTATTTCTCCAAAAAAAGAAGTAATAGATGTATATGCTGACATTTTCTCATATCCTGTGTTTTTTAGGTTTTCCATATAAATATTATTACATAATTGAACATTTGTAATTTCGCCAGCATCATTTTTTGTGAGTGTTGCAATGTTAGTTCCATTTACTTGATAATAAATTACATTATTTATAACTTTTTCTGTTCCGTTTGGATAATTCGTTATTAATTCATCATAATCAATTTCACTAGAAATATTACGAGCATCAACATATAATTCATGTCTATCAATTCCTGAACCATTTCCTATTGTTACTGTTTTTCTTGCTACACCTTCTCCTTCTCCAGCAACTAACGCAACATTTTTTATATTGCTGTCATCTTTTGAGTAATCTGTTGTAGAAATATTATCGTAATTATGTGAAAAAGTAATATATTGACTTATGTCATTACCTTTATATAACGCAAAAACAAAGTTACCATTATTAACGGTAACTTTATATCCCCATCCATATTGTTTGCATAATTCTTGTATTTTTTCTCCAACATTATCATATGTTACTTGTTCTCGTATAGTCTCAGAAAAGCCTTTTTTGTTTGCAAGAGCAAAATTCTTTATTTTTCTATCTGAATTCGTTGGGTTGATAATTGAATCGTTAATCAAAGTCCTTATATAATCTTCAACTAATCCATTAAAATTAGTCTGCTTTATTACTATTCTTTGATTTAAGATGTCTGTTATATCTTTGCCTGTAAGAATTAGTTGATCTCCATTTTCTTCGTCAGTTTGTAATTCTACTTTTTTTATTTTACAAACCATATCATCATCGTTTCGTGCAATATATTTACATTCTTTTATTTTTCTAAAGTTTTCAATAGATGCAGATATAACTAACTCACAATCGCCAAGATCATTATATCTTTTTGCCCATATTGCACTTGAATATGTATCAATTATATATTTTTTATTTAATTCATTATCTAATAAATAAAATTCTTCCATATAATCTAAACTCCTAAATATACTTTGTAATAATTAAAATGAATATCTACTAAAATGTCATCATTTCCATCATCTGCTAAAAAGCTGAAGTTGTTGTCTCCAATTCCTAATTGGAAGAATGTAGAGCCACTTCTTACATAAGGAATTAAATTATATTCGACTGCATCTCTTGTTAGGATTATTGATTTACTTCCTCTATTACAATTAATAACCAACTTATCATTTTTGTGAAATTCATAATCTACAATAAAGTTTTCTCCATTATCAACATTACGAATTTCTAATTTATTAACTGTTCCCATAAATTTCACATCAATAATTAATCCTGTCTTACTTTCACTATCATTTATAACATTTGTTACTTTTTCAAGTTCAAAAGAAGAAAAAGGAATTGGATTATCTACATTTATAGAAAATGGAAATGTAAATCGTTTAATAACTTTTGAAATACTCTGTACTATCGTTTCAATATCTTTTAAGTATGGATCTGGACATAAAATAGAAATTTGAGCAACTTGTTTTTGTACGAAAGGTGTAACATCTAATGTTTGTACATAACCTTCAACAAAAATGTCCCTATACTCATCTTTATAATAAATTTTGCACCATTCTTTATTCCTAAAAAACTTATATAATGTTAATCTATTCTTTTGAATATCACCATTAATATATACAGTAATAACAACTTCCCTATTGGGAATTCTTGAACTATTAAAAGAAGATCCATCACCATTTGCGTAATTCGATGTATTTACATTTGCATTAGGAGGGTTTAATCCAGAAATATCTGTTACTTGATAGTTTTCTTCATTGTTTGTAAGTTCGAGAACCGCTCCTCTTGTATTTTCGACTTTTAATGTAAACATTTCTATTTTCCCTCCTATTCTAAGCATTGACTAAATTCAATAAATTTTTTGTTTGTCTATACAATTGTAGTCTTGATGGTTGTTTAGGTGCATTAATAATTTGAGTAAAGTTATTAGTATTTGAAGTAGTATTTGATATATTGTTTGTAGTTGCCAAATTATTGCCTTTTAATTGTTCGTTCATATCATTTGCTACTGCTTTAATCCAATGTTTATTTTTATGTAGTGGAACAACCGCTTCATCACCTTTACCTTCAAGCAAATATGGTTTTCCTTTTTTTACAACTGTTCCTTGCTCCAATTGTGGAATTTGTGGAACATTAAATGTATGTATCCAATCAAAAGGTTTAATTCCTACTATTTCAATACCTTTTATTTTTTCTAATATTCCATTTATAGCATTGAAAGGAACTGCTATTATCTTATTTATTCCACCTATTATTCCATTAACAACTGTCTTAAATACATTAACTATTCCCTCTTTTATTCCATCGAAGATTTTTCCGCCAGCACTAAAAACATTTTTTACCGCTTGCCATGCATTTGAAAATATATTTTTGAACCAATCAGTAACATGAGAAAATGCATTCTGTATGCCTTGCCAAATTCCTCCAAAAAAATCTCCTACTCCAGAAAACGCATTTTTTATACCTTCCCATGCTCCTTGGAACATATTTCTAAACCAGTCCCCTATTCCACTAAGTATGCTGGTTACATTATCCCAAAGACCACCAAAGAATTCTCCTATACCTTGGAAAATAGCAACAATATTGTCCCACGCTTTTTGGAACATATCCTTAAACCAATTTCCTACATTAGCAAAGACATTTTGTATGCCTTGCCATGCACCTTGAAAGAATTCTCCTAATTGTGCTGGTAGTTGAGCTAATGCTTGGAAAATTGCTACAATTATTTGAGGAATTGCTTTTATTAATTCCATACATATTTGTGGAATTGCCATAACAAGTCCCATGAATAATTGAATTGCTCCTTGAATAAGTGTTGGTAAGTTTTCAATTAATACTTGCACTATTGTCATAACAATTTTTGGTATTTCAGGTATCAAAGCTTGTATAATTTGTGGGATTGCATCTATTATTCCCATTAACAATTGTATTGCTCCTTGAATAATTGCACTTATTCCGTTTATTAATCCATTAACTATTGCTTTTATAATAGTTGGTAATGCATCTAAAAGAGCATCTATAATTTGAGGAATAGCATCTATAATTCCCATTAATAATTGAATCGCTCCATCTATTATAAGAGGTATGCCTGTAATCAAACCATTTACAATACTATCTATTATTTGTGGTAATGCATTTAGAATTGATTTAATAACTGTTGGAATTGCTTGTATTATTGCCATAAAGAATTGTATTGCTCCATTTATTAAATCTGGTATTCCATTTATTAAGGCTTGTACTAATTTTGGAATCATATTTACAAATGCTGTTACTATTTGTGGTATCATAGTTCCCATTCCATCTAATAGACTTTTTATTATTTGAATACCTGCAGTTACCAATTCTGGTAATAAATTAATTATAGCATTTATTATAGATTGCAGTAGATTTGGTAATGCACTAACTAAACTTTGTATTAGTTTTGTAACAGCTGATAATAAATCTGGTAATATTCCTTCTATTATTGATATTAACCTTGGTATAAGTCCATTAATTAGATCAGGTAGTTTTTTTAGAACTTCTTGTACTCTTGGAATTAAATTTTCAGCTACTGTTACAACACTATCAATCATATTATCCATTAAACCTGTAAAATCTGCATTGTCATCTGCTATACCTACTAACAGATTATTCCACGCAGACTTCATGGAATTAACACTTCCTTGAATAGTTGTACTTGCTTCTTTAGCAGTAGTTCCTGTTATTCCCATGTTATCTTGTACTAAGTGTATAGCCTCGACAATATCGGCATAACTTTCTATTGTTAAATCTCCTGCTTGACCTTGAGCTTTTGCTAGTTTATTCGCATCGCTGATTAATCTTTCCATTTCTGATTTTGTACCACCATAACCCAATTTCAAGTTATCTAGCATTGTATAATTTTGTTTTGCAAATCCCTGATAAGCATTTTGTATTGATTCCATAGATGTTCCCATTTTATTTGCATTATCAGACATGTCTGTTATTGCTTTATCAGCAACTTTAGCAGATTTTTCTGTATCTCCATTTAAGCTTTGTAATAATGAAGCAGAAAATGAAGTTACTGTTTCCATATATTCATTTGCAGAAAGTCCTGCAGTTTTATATGCATTATTTGCATATCCTTCTACTATTCCAGAACTATCTTTGAATAATGTTTCAACTCCACCTACTAATTGCTCATAATCGCCATAACCTGCTATTGCTTGTTTTCCTACATCAAGCATAGCAGTACCTAATCTTTTCAAAGCACCTATTCCAGCTTCAATAGCATCTGTTGCTAAATTTGCTAGAACTCCCTTCATAACAGTAAAACCGCCTTGAGAAGCTTCATTTGCAGAGTCTCCTGCATCTTTTATACTTTTATCTAGTTTGTCTGCTGCTTTATCAGCACTTTCCATTTTTGTTTTATTTTCTTCTAAATCACTAGATAAAGTTTTTACTTCCTTGGCTAGATTTTTTGCTTCAGTAGAGTTCTTGCCATATTGTAATACCGCTTCTTTATATGCTTCTTTGGCTTTATTAACTGCATTTTGTTGTGATTCAATTGTACTTGATAATTGACTTGTTGCACTTTTAGCTTTTTCTTCTGCTGATTGTACTTCTTTTAATTTTGCACTATAACTACTATATTCTTTTTCAGCTTTTGCTACTGTTGCCTCTTGGTTGTTTACAGTAACTGTTAAATCTGCAACTTGTTTTTTCATAGATGAGTGAGCAGTTTCTGCTTTGTTTAATTGGCTTTCTAAGTTTCTAACTTCATCAGAATTTTCTCCATAAGTCTTTTTAGCTTCTTCTAGTTTTTGCTTTAAGTTTTCAACTTCAGTAGCAGACATTTTTTCATATTTTTGTGCAGTTTGTAGTTGTGATTGATATGCTTGTAATTTTGATGTTTGAGCTTCTATTGATGTTTTTAATTGCTTTAATTTAGCATTTAGCCCATCTGTTGATTTTGCCCAATCATCTAATCCACTACTAGCTTTGCTAAATTCTGATTTAGAGAGTTTCATTAGATTATTTGCTTCAGTTATATTTTTCTTAAATTCGGATATATCCAGTTTATATTTGGTTGTTATATCTTCGCCTTTATTAGCCACTTTTACTCACCTCTTTTTTAACGCAAATTAAAACCAGCTGTCTCCAGCTGGTCTCCTGTTTATTTTTTTCTTTTTGCTTTTACCTTTATCATCATAAATATTTAATCTTCTAACTAATAAAAATACTTCATTTATTTTTTCTTTTCTTATTGAAAATGGTGTAACTGCAGGAAATCGTTCGCAAATTTGCATTTCCAATTCAAAGAATATCTGATAAAGGGGAACATCAGATATGTCCCCCTCTTCTAGTTTTTTCCGTTATTTCCTTTAGTTATTTGATTGATTGAATATGTCACTATATTAGATAAAGCATCTACTATTTCACTTATTTTTGTATTTCTTAATTCTTCGTCTGTTAAGCCTTCAAAGACATCTTTAAGTAATGGTTTAACAATATCCATTGAATGTGCTAATACTTTTGCAACTGCCTTTAATAATTCTGTTCTATTATCTGCTTGAATATTATCTATATCCATAACATCTAGTAGATCTTCAACTGTTCCAAACATCAAATCGTATGTTTCTGCTGTATAAGTTTTAATGATTTTTCTTTTTTCATAAATATTTAATTTTAGATCCATTTTCTAATCCTCCTAGGCTTCAATTGTTTTTGCTTCCAAAGTATCTATTGTTGTAACAGTATCAAAGAATGTACTTACATCTGCAAGATCTTTTGCCACATCAACATTAATAGCTTTTGCTGGTTTTCCTGTTTTAGTAAATTTATGTGTTGTAGAAATTCCTGTATAAGTTATTTCTTGACCATTTGAATCTGTTCCATCATTTTCAGTTGCGTGTGTATTGTCTGGAATATTAAATGTTCCTTTATGTCTCCATACATAAACTTCATCACCATTTGTTTTTTTAGTTTTGTAACCTAAAGCAAAGTATTTTACTTTTCTTTCTCCTTCTATCAATGTTCCTGTTTCTTCATCATAGTCTTGTCCTGTAATTAGTGCTAGTTTATCTTGAGGAATTACAGATACTGTACATTTAATTTCGTCTGCTCCTGTAGAATTAATTACAATTGCAGCCATATTATTATAATATTTTGATTCACTTGAATTACTTGTAGTTTTTGAAATTTCTGCAACACCTGCTAATTCAATTACATCTCCTGTTGTGTATCCTTCTCCCTCTTTATTATTATCTGTTTTTACTTCAGCAATAACTAAATCTGTTACACCTCTGTATTCAACAATTTCATCAAGATTTTTGTTCATGTTTTTACCCTCCTTATAAATTTTCTATTATTTTTACGGCTATGCCTCTTCCTGTTTGTGTGGGTTCATCACTTTCAACATCATAGCCTTTGCCACTTACTATGAACCCCTCTGCTTTTAATTTCTTTTTTGCATTTAGTAATTCTTTTTCTACTAAATCAGGGTTGTTTGAATAAAATGCAACAATAAAAAGCCATATTGTCTTATGTTCTTCATTGTTATAAAATCCATCTCCATTTGTACTCATATTTTTAAATGTAAAATATGAATCAGGATAACCTTCTTCTTGATTCATTGTATTTTGTTGGAAATATGGATAATTCAAACTTTCCAATACGCTTATTAATTTGTCTTTCATCTATCCATTCAACCTCCTTATTTCATTATTAAATATTTCCCTTTGTGCTTCTGCTACTTCTCTTCGTGTACTAGCACCGAAGAAAGCATTATACATTTTTTGATCTTTCTTTGTTTCTTCAGCTACACCTAGATTTTTTCCATACTGGTTACTTACTGCATGGCTTTGTGTTCCATACATTAAAAATATAGAAGCTAATCCGCCTTCGCTTATACTAAAACCTGTTTTTACACTTGCGAGAGTACCGTTCCCATTCGATTACCGCTTCTTTGCGTAAAGTTTTTTCTGTTTGATGTGTTTCATTATGTGGTGTTATAGCATCTTGTGCTTTTTGTGTAATAATTTCGTGAGTTTTCTTCAAGGCTTTTTCAGATATGTTTTTTACATTACCATTTAATTTATTAAGTCTTGCTATTGCCTCTTCAAAGCCATCAAATTCTATATATGTTTTTCTACTCATATTACTCTATTTCTGTTGCCTTAATTACTCCATCATCTGTTACAGTTATTGCAAATTTTTTTGTACTATCAGTTGTTGAGGATGCTAGTATTATTTCTTTTGATGGTTCCTTAAACATATTATTTAAAACTTCACAGATAGTAGTTCCTTCTATTTCTTTTCCTGTGATTCTTTTATACAATCTTTTTAAACAATTTACTTTATCCATTAGGCTCCTCCCTTCACTCTTTTTACTTTAAATTTTAAGAATTGATTTCTCATATTGATATTTTCTGGTTCATTTATAATATCAAAAACAGCTTCATCACTTGCTCTTGCAATTCTGCAATTGCTTGTTATTTCTGGTCTATACCATGTTTCTATATTTGCAGTATCTTCTATGGAATATATGCCATTTACTGTTTTTTCGGTTCCACCATATGTTTTGAAACTTCCAAAAAACAAGTTAACAGGTTTGTTATTTTTGTCTTTTACAGATAAGGCTTCTTCAACTGTCGGATATTCTTTTTTAGTAACACCATTTGTTTTAGAGATTGATTTTGGGATCAATAATACAAGTGGAATAGGATTTTTTATTTCTAATCTATAATCACTCATTTTTTATCACCCTCACTATTCTGATTAGCTTTTTCTTTTTCAATATCAGAGCTATCTTTGCTACTTAATTGAATTGCTCTTTGTAAGAAATATGGAGAGAACGATGTCCCTCCACTTCCATAATTCCATAAATCTGATACACCTCTTGCAATTACACCAACTGTCGAAGAAGCATTAACAACATCTTTATTTACTCCACCATCTAAAAGAAATTGCTTTACATCATCAATATATCCTTGAATTGTATCATCTTGATAGTCTCCAGTAATTCCGAGACGCTTTTTTACTTCTTCTAACATATTACATTCTCCTTTAATCTAGCTTTTCAACTAATCTTTTTGAATTAGCTAATAACTCTTTAGCTCTAGCTTCATTAACAACTATTTCATCATTAATTTCATAGTCTTGTTTAGTGTATTTATCAGTAAATGCAACTAAAACTTTTAATCTTACTGTACCAGCTTTTTTATTATTGGCTTTTGCATCTGCTTCTGCCTTTTTAGCTTCTTCCTCTTCCTTGGCTTTTGCTTCCTCTTCTGCCTTTTTAGCTTCTTCCTCTTCCTTGGCTTTTGCATCTGCTTCTGCCTTTTTAGCTTCTTCCTCTTCCTTGGCTTCCGCTTCTATTTTAACTTCAGGAGCATTAACATCTATTACATCAGTTTCTTTTAATTCTTCTCCTGATACAATATCTTTTTCGTTTACTACAACTGGTTCATTTTCAACTATTTCATTTGCTTGTTCTTGTTTTTTTGCCATCTTATATTTCCTCCTTTTCAAAATAATTAAACAAGGGGATTTTCATCCCCTCTTCTTAGGCTTGAACTTTCTTTTTTAATAAATAAATATATTGAGTATTTAATGGCTTACCATCTAATATTACAAGACCTTTTGTAATCCATTTATTTTTATCTTCATCAAAATATCTCTTATACCCGAAAGTCATGTTTGAATTAATACCATATGCTTCTTCTGGTACCCAGAATATTCCAAAATATTCTCCATTTTCACATTTGTCAAATGATTTGAATAAATCTTGTTCTGTTCTAAGTACAGGATATTCATTAAATTTATATTGTTTGTCAGTAACATCATAACCAGCTTTATTAATTGGTTGTCCATTATTATCTTTTAATGTACATAAATTTCCTACATATGTTTGTTTTGCCATAGCAAACTCAGGATTTGCACCTTCCATACCAATAGGAATATTAGCAAATAATTTCTTTTCCCATTCTGTCCAGTCTGCAATTTCTTCTTCAGTAAATTCTATAATATTGCTTGTTGGAATCCTTTGTAATCCTGCTGCAACATTTGTTAGAATTCCTGTTGGTTGTGCATTTCCTGTTCCTCTTAATACTGCTGCGTCTCTCGCTTTTAAGTAAGCTTTCAATAAAGCTTTTACTAATTCTTTTTCAAATACTTCAACTGTTAAGATACTTTGTAATAATGATTGTGATATTCTAATTTCTCCAATATGATAAGAGAATACAACACTTCCTGTTACTCCTCCAGCATCTTGTTCATCACTAACACCATGTTCAGTATCATTTCCTTCTTTTCCTCCCCATGTAAATGTTGCTTCAAATTCGCTTATAGGAATTTCAACACCACCAGCAACATTTAACATACGAACTCTTGAAGAAAATTGTCCATAAGATTTCTCAATTCCTTGAATTAATTCTTGTAAAACAGTATGTGGAATTAATACTCCTAATGCTTCACTTGTTACTTCTCCTGTTGTACTTGCTACTGTATTTGTTTCTGATCTATATTGAGTTAACATTTCATTTAATCTTGCACTTCTTTCTCCTGTTTGTGCATAATGTTTGAATGCTGTTCTATATTCCATTGAAGAAAGTATATCTTCATCATTTGAAGCTTGTCCTCTTTGATTCATTTGAGCAGTTCCAATAACATTAAATACTGCATTTGGATTAAATCCGTTTGCACTTCTTCCTTCATTTGCTCCATTATTAGTTCCTGCACTTCTGTTGTTTTCTCCTTCGCCTTCGCCATCTCCGTCATTGTTTCCATCATCGTTGTTATCATCTTTTTCTAGTTCTTTTAGTTGTTCTTCTGCCTCATTAATTTCATCACGCAATGTTATTAAGTTTTCTCCTAGACTTCTAACCTCATCAATGTCTTGTGAGTTCTTCATTTTTTCTTCCTTTTCTTTTAATTCTTTTCTTTTTCTTTCAATTAATTTTTGTAAAAATTTTTTCATCTTTAAAATCCTCCTAATAAATATTTTATTTTGAGCTTTTCTAGCTCTAGTTTATTTGAAGAAGTGTCCACCTCTCCACTCCTAGCAGTCTCCACCGCTATGCGTGCAGTCTCCACCGCACTTTTATCTCTAGCAGATATTGAAGTTTCCTCATAAGCTGGAAATGTTACTGCACTAACTTCAACAACTGTCGAAATCGATTTAATGTGTCTTGTAGGATAATCACTATCAAGATCCTCCCATTCTTCGTCATCTATTCCAAACATGAAAGACATACCAGTTATGTCTCCACGCTCAATAGCACTATATAGGTTTCTAGCTTCTGTATTATTTTCTGTATCCAATTCTACTTGAATTTCCATTCCTTCATCATCTACAGATAATTGCATTGTAGAATTCTTTGAATTTCTTCTTGACCTTGCTAATGGTACTTTAGATTGATCATGATTTACTAAAAATCTAACATCTTCTAGATTAGTCTTTTTCAAAGCACCCTTTTCAATTATTTCTGCAAACATTCCAGCAATGTCAGTTTTGCTATCATAGACAATTGGTCTACCTACAATTATGTTTCCTCTTTTTTCATCTTTTTCTGCTCTGATTTCAAAATCGTAATTTCTTCTAATTAACTCATTCTTCATCTTCTTTACCTCCATTATTATTTTGATTTTCATCTTGTTTGACTTTATTGTTTTCTGCATTAGATTTATTACTAGACATAGCAATTTGCCCAGCTAGCTCTTTAAGTGGTCTCATTCCAAATGCTGTACGAAGTTCATTTTTATAACAGCTTGCACTATCAACTAGTACATCAAACAATTCTATTTTTTGACTTGTATCCATAAAAATTAGCTCATGTGGATACAGCAAGATTTTATTTCCAAATCCTTTTTCTCTATCTGTAAACAATGCCATTGAAAAAGACTCTCCTGTCCTTTTTATTATTGGCTCTAAACTTTTTTGATAAAATGCTTCATACTGAGCTTTTGTATAATCACCTGTTAGAATTGAAAGAGGAACACCAAAATTTCTTAAGATTTTCTCATCAATAAATTTTAGTGTTGTTGCATCTACTAATTGAATTTTATTTTGTAATGGTATATATTCTCCTTTAATATCTAATGGTAGAAAACCACTCTCATTATTAGCAAGTCTCGTTTCAATTTCTTTGATATTTTTTTCCATCTTTCCATCATCCATTAAGGTATTATATTTAATAACACCATTGATAGAAAAAGAACTTTTTAATGCCTTTGCCACTCCCTCCAATAAAGTATTATTTAATTCTAATGTTTTAAGTAACGCCTTATTGTCAGGTTGTCCAAATTCATTACCACCCATCAATTCATTAATTGAATAACGATATCTAATATGTATTACATCTGAATATTTTAATTCTGTTTGGTATCCATTCATAAATGAAAATCTAATAAATAAGCTTCCTGATGGATCTTGTAAAAAAGTAACATTAGTTGGTTGTATTGGATAAAGACCAGTATATTTTTTATTTCCTTTTGAATCCTTATAGTATGTAGGTATAATAAAAGCATTATAATTTAAGAATAATTGCCAATATACTTTTTCAAAAAAGTCTGTCTGTGTCATACGCTCATTTGGCTGTTCTAATAACCTTTGTATTTCACTATCTTCAATTGGAACTAAGTCACTACCATTTTTCTTAATATGAAACGGATTTACTTTTGTTAGTTCTGTTACTAAACACGATATAGCCTGTTGCACAACATCACTAGCATAAATGTCTTGCCCAAACTGCGAAAAAATGGGACTATACCCATTTAATATTTTTGCATATTTAGTATCCATCTTTATTTTCTTAAATTTATTAATAAAATCAATTAGTCCCATATTTACCTACTCCTTATTTATAAGTTTATGAAATTCATTGCGATAACGCCTATATATTTCATATAAAATTATTAGTGTTACAGCACCATCAATTCTTTTACTAGCTTGTTTCTTTACTTTGACACACATAATATTACCCAAATTGTCCATCTCTATCGCTGAATTTCCTAAACACCACTTATCCATTGGATTTTTGTTATAATTAATCAACTGATCTTTTAGATCCGCTTCTACCAATTTCATTGCATTAGATAAAACCTTACCTTGTAAAATCATTTCTGTTTCCAAACTATAATCTTCCATTCTATCTGTAAATGCCTTTGAAAATCTTTGATCATACCCAGCAATATAAGATTTTATATTATAGTCCTTGTATAGAGAGTAGAAGTAATCAGCTACTTTTGATATGTCAATTTCATTACCCTCATGTATTGTAAGTATCCCTTCTTTTGCCCATTGTTCATATTGAGCTCCTGCTTCTTTATCATCACTATCTTGTAATTTACTTTCAGGAATCCAATAGTGAGAATATACATATTTTGTTTTATCATTTGGCTTCATTAGTAATATTTTTGCATTCGTTAAGTCTGTTGTTGCAGACAAATCAACTGCCCCTAAACAAAAAGAACCTCTAAAATCTTCTAGATTAAATGGTTCCATTTCATAATTATAATCTTCATACATTAACCATGCTTGAGCATTATTTTGTTTTATATTGAAATCTTTGCAAAGTGTATGCATCCTTTTTGATTTAGAAGTTTTTGACTTTTCAATTTCTGATCGTAATGATTTCCATTTCTTAACTACTCCTAAACCGAGGATTTGATTTATACCAACTTTGTTCATCTTGCCATATTTCTTCTTCGCTGTCTTGTGTAAATAGCCATGGTAGATAATGTATATCATCAGTTTCATCAAACAAAACCTCTCGTGCATATTTCAATTCATTATCTAAGTATCCATCATTTATAAAACCTTCAGTAGTTAAGTTTATAAATAAAGGTTCATCCTTTGTTGACATTGACTTTTGACCTGCTTCAGCTATTTCATCGTTTGGTGCATCATGGCTTTCATCCATATACATTTTGTCTATATTTCTACCATCTTTGTTTTGTGTTTTACCTGACATCTTGAATATAGTTATATTTTTTTGTGTGTTACAAATTTCTGACATATTTTTATGTGTTACTTTAGAATGTGGATCTATTCTTTTCCTCATATTGTCTATTTCATTCCAAAGTAAGCTTGCTTGTTTATCATCATTAGAAGCACAAACTATATCCATTCCACCTTCGCCGATTCTTAAATCTGCATGAGCATCTGCTGCCATCAATGTTGTTTTTCCATTTTTTCTTGCAATTAACAAAAGTATATTTTGGAATCTTCTTGCCCATCGGTTTAGATCTTTGTCATACACTTTGAAAGAATATATTACTTCAATAAATGCTTTTTCCCATAATAATAATTGCATAGGCATATTATAAAATGGTCTTTTACTTTGTAAGCATAAATTTTCCATAAAATCAATTCTTAAATGTGCCTCTTCTGTATCATATTTATATTTAGGATCCTTCAAATCCTTAATAAGCTTTTGAATTTCTGTCTTTAATTCTAATCCTACTATTATTTTTCCACTTTTAATTTCTTCATAGTATTGTTCTAAATAATAATTATTCATATTGTCTTTTTCTTTCTTCTAGCCATTTTGTAACTGCATCTTCTTCAACTTCATGTCCATTAATCATTGAATATAACATTCTTATTGCATTCATATAACTTTGTGAATGTTCCTTATAAAGTTTAGCTGCAGTTGTTGCTCTTTGTTTTGTTGGATCTTTAGGATGTACTTGAATAAATGGATGTTTTTTTAATTCTTCCATTCGTTCTTCCAAAAAAGCTATATTATCTAAAAGTGGATTTATTAACTTTTTCTTGTTTTCATCTATATCTTTGAAGATATTGTCTAATTCTTCTCTTCTAGTCACTATAAACTCCCTTCTTCCCATATATATTTCTATTTTTTCAAAAAAAATGAAATTTTTGTCTCGTGTGAAAAAGAGGTACCCCTTACAGTCCCCAAGCACTCGACTGAACATCTTGATGGCGGGGGGTTATGGTTGATAATTTTCAAACCATTCTTCTATATATTTGTTCCAATTTTCATTTTTTGATCTACTTAAGCAGACTTCCTTATCACAATCAACTAGTATGAGCTCAGCTCCTAGCTTGTCTGATAGCCTTTGTCTTTCCATCTTCATTGGGTAAGTTCCTACTACAAAAGCATTCTGCCAGTTGCCTAGTCTCATCTTAATCTGTTCTATTAAATTATTTCTAATTTCAAAAACATTTTGCTGTAGCTTATTCGGTTTGTTGTACTTATCACAAAAGCTAATACATTCCCAAATCTTATCTATATCTACTATTAAATCGTCCTTTGTTGCTATATTATTAACCCATGTTGATTTACCGACTACAAGGAGATCCATATACTATATATACTTTCTTAGGCAGTTCATAACCAAATCTATTATGTACTTTGTTATGGCATTTGAAATGGATTAACATTATATTTTCAGGATTAAGACTTATGTTATAGTCATTAACATTAGCATTTGTTAATGGTATCTTATGATGTCCTATGCAATCATAGGCTTTTACTATTTCCTCTCCACAATATTCGCATATCAATTTACCTTCATCATTTACTCTTGCTAATTTCAAATCTTGTAATAAGTTTTGCCACTCTTTAGATTTATATAAATCGTGAGCATTTTCAAACATATTATTCATTCCTTTACCATAATTCATTATCTATTTGTTTTTCTTTAAGTTCTAATGTCTTTTTACTAAATCCAAGTTTTATCATGTTCTCTCTACTTTTTCTTTTTGCTTCTTGAACTCTAGTAAGTCCATCTTCTATTCTTTGTATTGTATCAATTGTTGGTTCCGCTTCTGTTATTGTTTCTGTATCTCCTCCGCTGTTCTTCTTTTTTATATGACCTATTGTCATATCCTTTTCTGTTCTTTCTAATTTTCTGATTCTTTCCATCATTCTGTTTTCTCTTATCGTAAGTATTTTATATTCATGTATATATTCTTGCATCTGTAATTCATCATTATCGTTAATATTATAATTCTTATATAATGCCCATTCCTCTTCTGTTAGCATATTTTTATATATTTTTTCATATTCTCCAGTAACTACTGCGTTGTTATTATTACTAGTTGCACCTTTTCCACCTTTGTTGTTTTTCGCATTCTGGTTTCCTTTATACAGTTCACTTTTGTTTCTAGTTAGTTTATACTGATTTATAATCTTTTTTAAATCAGACAAAGTAATGTTGTGTTTTTTGAAAATGTCTTTATATGTCATTCCATTTAGATAATCTGTTTTTATATTTTCTATTTTCTTCTGGGTCAATACAAATCACCCACCTCCATTACTTTTTCTCTAACTCTGCCTTTTGCCCTGTTAAAGTTTCCCAGCGTTTTATAATAACATCACAATAACGAGGATCTAATTCCATCGTATAACATATTCTATTGGTTTGTTCTGCAGCAATTAAACTTGATCCGCTTCCTCCAAATAAATCTACTATTAAGTTGTTTTCTTTACTTGAATTTTTAATTAAATAACATAGCAAATCAATAGGCTTCATTGTTGGATGTTCTGCATTTCTTGTTGGCTTGTCAAATTCTAATACTGTGTTTTGTGATCTACTATCAATAAAATAATGAGCCTTTCCCTCTTTCCATCCATAAAGGATCGGTTCATGTTTCCATTGATAGTCTTGTCTACCCATAACAAAAGTATTTTTTACCCAAACCAAGCATTGTGCTAACTTAAATCCTGCATTCTTGAAAGCATTTCTAAAATTTAGCCCTTCTGTGTCTGCATGAAATACATAAATAGGACATCCTGCTTTTGCTACTGAATGCATATTCTTGAAAGCATCTATTAAAAGATTATAGAACTCTGTTTCATTCATGTTGTCATTTTTTATTTTTCCTGCTGTTCCTTCATAGTCTACATTATATGGTGGATCTGTAAGAAACATATCCGCATATTGATTATTCATAAGACGCATAACATCTTCTTCTTGCGTACTATTTCCACATAATAATCGATGCTTACCTAATAACCAAACATCTCCTACTTTTGTTGTTGGCTCTTCTATTTCATCTAGTGCCTCTTCTAAGTCGAAATCATCTTCATTGGATCCTATTATATCTTTTAAGATGTCATCTACTTCATCATTACTAAATCCTGTAATGTTTATATCAATATCTGTTTCTTTTAATTCAGCAAGGATTGCTTCCAATTTGTCGTTATCCCATTCTCCACTAATTTTATTTAATGCTAGATTCAATGCTTTTTCTTTATTCTTATCTAAATCAACTACAATACATTGAATTTCTTCATATCCTAGTTCTTTAAGAACTTTTAGTCTTTGATGACCACCAATTACTGTCATATCTGAATTAATAATTACTGGAGCTACATATCCAAATTCTAAAATACTATTTTTTATCTTTATATATTCTTCATCTTCAGGTTGTAAATCTTTTCTTGGATTATACTCTGATGGTTTTAGCTTTAGTATGTTTATTTTTTGAATATTCATAGTCGACTCCTTCTCTTCAAAACACCTTGTTTCATATATGCAATTTTTACATTCTCTTTTCATACATACATCATATTTCATAGGCATATTCCTTTTATTTTGGTTGCGGTCAGAGGATTCGAACCTCGTCTTTGGGCTATGACCCCAATGTGCTGCCGTTGCACCATCACCGCATATAAAAAAGCCACCTAAAATAATAAGGTGGCTGATTGAAAAAGAAATGAAGAAATAAAATGAAAATATTTAGTATTTTTGCAATTATAATTATAACAAATTATTTTTTGAAAAAATACAGAAAAAATATATAAATTTTATATAATTTTTCTATAATTTTTTATTTTTGTTATATTCTCGTTGCATTTTTGCTATGGAATTTTTTATTGTTGTTGTTATAGCACCATAGGTTTTATTCTTCTTTACCGCAATTTCTTCTATGCTTATTTTCTGATAATATCTCATTTCTATAACATCCTGATTATACTTTTTCAATATTTTCACGAGATTTTCTACCACTTTTATTTTTAGTTCTAAACTTTTAATATACCTTCTTTTATCTGATATTTTGTCTTGTCTTTCTATTACTTGGTTTTCTATACTAGATTCAACATAACCTTTTGCTTTGGGCATTCCATCTAAATTAGCACTTTTTATATCAATGATTTCATTTTCTAGCTCTTGTATTTCCGCTTCTGTTATACTGATTCTAGCTTTATATGTATTGTAATTTTCTAATACTTCTTGAACATTCATCTTTTGCATCCCTCCTATATTTTATAAATAAAGAAAATCAATGCTACACTAATAGTTATTTCAACCATATTAATTATGCTTTTTGAAATACTATCGTTTTGTTCATTCATTTCTTTTACTATTTTTGATAATGACAATA
The DNA here is from genome assembly GCA_964389545.1 of uncultured Clostridium sp. Taxonomy (GTDB): domain Bacteria; phylum Bacillota; class Clostridia; order TANB77; family CAG-508; genus UMGS1781. The sequence goes on from CAYMDN010000010.1 coordinate 25,357, forward strand.
TTCCTAAAAAGAATATAAATATTATTTTTAATATTACCAAAAGCATGATATACACCTTCTTTCCGCTTCTGATTTTTCTATCGTGTTCGTTTCTGATTTTTTTATGTAAAAATAATTTTTAAGTGATTTTTTCCTTACAAATTATTATTTCTATCGTTTTTTATTGTTTATCGTTTTGTTTTTTGATAGCTTGTCACTATGTTGTAATACCTATAAAATGTATATGGTTCTCTATTGTTTTTTACAATTCTGTTTATTTCATTTCGTTGCATTCCTTGACTTTGTAGTAATTTAACGAATTTTTTCTTCGTTATTTTTTTATTGCTTAAGTTACTAGCTAGACTTTCAGCTATTCCTACCAATGTAGTTGCAAATGATCGTGCTGTTTCTGCTAATGTACCAAAAGCATCTGATAGACTCTTTATAACAGGTTCTAGTGTCTTTTTTACATCATTTATAGTTTCTTTTATTACCGCTTCTACTTTTAGATATTCTTCTTCATTGATATTTATGGTCTTACTATCAGCATCACAAATCAGTTCAGTAATATAGCTTGTCCCTATTATTCTTTCTGCTTGTTCTATTGTAATATTTTCATATTTACATTTTTTCATTTTCCACTCCTATATTCTTACGAATTTCATAATTTCTTTTTATCCATTCCTCACAATAGCAACTAGCTCCTTCTGTTCTTTTACAAAATGGATATCTTCCGCAATTTCCACATCGTTTTTTATATTCCATAACTATGTACCTCATCTATTTCTACTATTTTTAATACATAATACTTTTCTCCTGCTTTAGCTCCCCATTCAACTTTGCCCTCTCCAATAGTAACAACACATTTGCACCAAATCTCTGGCGAAAGTGGACTATAACCATTTCTAAATATAACATCAATAATTTGTTTTCCTAATCTTTCTTCAATAAATGATTTTGCACACATTTCAAATGGAAAACCACATACCGCTCTTCCTATTCTACTATCATAATATGGTTTTATTTCTCTATATTCCTCTTTTTTCTCTCCTGAAGCAATCATTTCAAACCATTTCCTTTTTATTGGTAATACTAGCATTGACATATCTAATCCTCCTCACTAATGCTAATCGCTTCGCAACTTTTACAGTATTCACATGGCTCATCCAAATTAAAGAATGAAAAACCTAAGCATTTTCCTGTATGTCCATCTTCATTAAAGCAATGTTTCTTTTCCTTATTCAAACCGTTTTCTTGACATATTTTTAATCTTTGAATTTCCTTTTTTAATTGTTTCATTTCAGTTTTTAGACTTACATTTTCTCTAACATAATCCAAAATATCTTTATTTTTAGCATTTTCAATAAATGTTAATATTTGTCTTGTAGCAACTTTTAATATATTTACTCTTCCGCCTACAATTATGTAATTATCTAATATGCATCTTTCTAATATTAGTGCTGCAGACTCTATATCGTTTCCTCTTAGTATATTACTTTTTGCCTCTTCTATTTTTCTTATTTCTTTATTAGATAACATCTCATTCTCCTCCTATTGAAAATGTCCGAATCGTGCTGTTTCTTCATAACATTTATTTTTCAAATCTAGATCTCTTATGATATTCTTTAATTTGCATTCTTCATATAGCTCAGTAGTTGGTTTAATGCTTCCCATATCACTATCAATGTAAATTGCTAGTGGTTGTTCAATTCCTATTGCATAACTTAATTGAACCTCACACCATATCAAATTATAATGTTGTAAACATTTCTTTGCTATTTCTCTTGCTTTATATGCTCCGCTTCTATCTACTTTTGTTGGATCCTTTCCAGAAAATGCACCACCACCAACATTAGCGAATGATTGGTATTGATCTACTACAATTTTTCTTCCAGTTAAACCTGCATCCCCTTCAAAGCCTCCTATTTTGAATTTACCTGTTGGATTTATTAAAAACTTTTCTATTGAAACTTCGTATTTATCTGCTATTTCACAACACATACCTATAATTATTTTGTCTGTCTCTTCTCTGCATTCTTCAGTATTTTGATAGCAAACTGTGAATGTTTTTATTGCTTCTAATTCCATATTATTACTATATATCCCTGTTATTTGTGCTTTTCCATCTGGTAAGAACCTACTATCAATTTTTCTTAGTTCATCATATTTTTTAGATAACTCTTGCAATATTACCATTGCTACTGGTAGCATCTGTTTTGTACTATCACAAGCATATCCAAACATCATGCCATTATCTCCTGCTCCATTTACTTCATCATTAGTTCCAAGTGCTATATCTGGACTTTGTTTTCCTATATTGTCTATAATCTCATAGTCAGTAGAATATCCAATATCTTTTAATACTCTTTTGGTTATGGCTTCTACATCAATATTTGCTTTACTTGTTATTTCTCCTGTTATAAATATTTTTTTCTTTCCTCCTACAGTTTCTATTCCACATCTGCTGTTTGGATCTTGTCTCAAACATTCATCTAGTATTGCATCACTAATCTGATCACATACTTTATCAGGATGTCCCCTGAATACAATTTCATTGCTATATAATTTCATTACTATTACCTCCATATTTTTAATATTAAGCATCTTCTACTTTTCCAAATAATTCTATGCTTTTCTCAACATCTAATTTTCTTACAATTCTCTTTGCCTCTTCTTCTGTTATAGCTTCTATATATTCTTTTCTATATCCATAGTAAACACTATTGTTTTCTTTGTTTGGCTGTTTTATATGTATAAAATAATTTCCTTTTTTGGTCTTGTACATATCAACATCTCTCCAGCAGTTTTGTTTATATTCCGTTCCTAAAAGCCACATTGTTTCAGCTACATTTTTTATATAATCAAATATTTTGTCTGCTTTTTCTGTATCATATAATTTATTATCTATAATAGATTTCATTTTTCTATTCCTCCATATATTCTAAGAATTCTAATAACTCTTTATCATTTTCAAAATATGCTAACCTTGTCACTATATCTATTTTTCCTTTTAGAGTATAATCATTCCATTCGTAATTTTCTTTTATTAGTTGCTTTAGCTTTTCTGTTCTTATTATTACATGATGTGTTGTAATATTTTCTTCTATTACTGTAAAACCATCAGCAGTTGCTATATAAAATTCACATCCTGTGGTTTTATTATCTAGTTCTATTTTGTATTTATCGTTTATCTTTTCAACTACTATTCCTGTTATTCCATCAAATTCTGGGTGTATAACTTTAACCTTTTTTCCTATAATATCGACATCATAATAGCAACCTTTGCATCCCATTTTTTCAACTCTACAATGTTGCCATTCCTTATCATCACATTTCACTTTAGTTTTCCTCCTTTATCTTTCTTTTTTGTAATTTACCAATTACGGTTACTCTATGACATTTTTTTGCTATTAGATATGAGGTATATCCATCTAACAAATTATAATTTGGATCGATTATTATTTGTGATTCAAACTTATGATTTTTTCTATAATAATTATATTTTTGTTGCATTTTCTTTGGGTTTGGTTTTGAAAAATGTTCAGGTATTTTTATTTTATCAACTTCAATTTCAACTGCAGTTTCTTTTAGCAATGCATTTATAATTCCCTCTTGTAATCTAGTGTGTTCTTCTAACATTTCGATTTGATAATCATCTCCATTTAATATTTTGAAACTGCAACATTCTATTATTCCTATCAATAGCCATAGTATACCACTCATCCCCCATGCTATATTTTTATTTATTATTGCTGTTACTATATTTGATATTGCAATTAAAACATCAATTAATATTTTTATTTTTTGCGATTTTGTTAGTCTAGTTGCTTCTTCCCAAGTCCTTATTTCTTCCATTTACATTTCCTCCTTTATTTTTTCTTTTTATCTGCAGCATAATATATTGTTGCAAATCAATGTTTCTTTTTGTCCTGCAGATATTCAAATCTTGAATTTCATTTTTTAGTTCTGTTATTTTGTCTTTTAATCTCCTGTTTTCATACATAGCATCATAGTAAAGTTGTTCATAATCTATATCTTTTTCCATTTTTACCTCTTCTTTGCTTTATTTAATACTTTTGCAATTACTGCTCCAGTCTTTGTGAATTCCGCTTCTTTACTTATCAAATTTCTTTGATTCATAATTAACTCTTCAGCATTAGAAACTAAAATCAAATTATCTAAATCAAAATTACTATGATTACCATCAGCAAATATTACTTTATGACCTGCAGGTATTTTTCCATGTGCTTGTTCATAAATATATCGACCTTTTGGCATCCAATTTTTATGTAGTTGTCCATCTTGAACTTTTACTAATGTGGATCCATCTCGTTCATCTATTCTTTCACTGCCTATTGGTCTATGATTTGCAGGAATATTCCCTTTCTTAAACATTGTTGCCTTGCATTTTTCATATTGTTCAGGAGTCATGGAACCCTTTTTCCCCTTATTCCATGGAACTAGTCCTTTTTCAAATCTCCCTCCTACTATTCCGCTTCTAATACCTAATTTGGTCTTTTGATTTGAAATAGCATTCTCACTTACATTTGTATTAAATTTTTCATTGAACCTCTGCGTTAGTTCTTTTAGTGTAATGCCCTTTACATTATCAATTAGGAACTGATGCTCTTCAGCTGAATATTTATGCACCATCTTTCCCATCTCCTATTTGCAATATGTCTGGTATAGCTTCTTTCTTTCCATATTCATCATAGTGTTTAACTGCTTTTAATGCTAATTCTCCATTGTTTATAATTGTTTGTGCTATATTAGCCATTGACTTTGCTCTTTCCCTTTCTTCTTGCAATGCTTCTCCTTTTAGACTTTCATCGTTTAATCTTTCTAATTCTTCAAATAAGTGATTATTAAGATCTACTAATTTATTTTTCATTTTCATTTCTTCCTTTCATAACTTTTTCCCAAAATTCTGCCATGTTTTCAAAAAACTCAATTATCCCATCTACAATAGGTTCTGTAATATCTGTCATAAGTTCTATGTAACCATTTAGAAACCATCCTAAAAAACGCAATATTAAATATATAGGTGTCATTAAAATAACAAAAATTATAAATAAAAATCTTCTCATCTTTTATATTCTCCTTTTTGTATTTGATAACAGGCTTTTCGTAATTCTTTATAAATTTCTTGTGTTGTCCACTTTTTTCCACCTATTCTAAATTCCATTGGCACTAATTCTTCAATTCCCATATAATCTCCATAATGTCCATAATCCCATCCTATAAACCATCCATCTATTTTTTGATTATTTTCAATAGTTATAGAGTCGTTTATATATGTAATTCCTCCATGTACATCTATGTCTACTTTTTGATATATTTCCTCATCATTTTTCCCATATAATTCATGATCTTTTGGAATTCTTATATATGCTGTCGGATGTGTTCCTAAATTCATAATGTAATATAACAATCCAAAGCAGAAACCTGTGTCCAATACCTCTATTTTCATCTGTGATTGATATTTCATTTCTTTCACTTTATATCACCTCTAACATTCTTCTATCTTGATGTAAATTCTTGGTGTTACATCATATTTCTTTTCAATTTCTAATTTAGTGACCTGTGTGTCATCATTAAATGCAAACTTATTCATTGCATCTAATACGATTTTTATAATATTATCCGCATCAGGTTTTTTAGTAGGACTTATATTCCCCTGCAGCATTTCCGCTTCTTTCTTTTTACTTGTACTTTTAGGAATTCCAAAATAAGCTATAATAGTTACTTTTACTCTTGATTCTATCGGCTTGAAGTTTGGATAATTCATTAAAAACCATTGTCTTAAAGAATATTCGTAAAGTTTTGTATTTGTTGGCGTATATGCTCTTCCTGTTCGAGTGTTCATTCTAGGTCTTGCTTTTCCTACTATGTCACCTATCATTTCAAATTCATATACCATTTTTCCCACCCCTATTCTTTTGGCATTTTATATGTAAAACTAAAGTTTTGTGTCATAAGTTGATTGTACATATCTTGTAAAATTTCATTTGCACGTTCTGCAGTTTTATATTTTCCTAATAGCGTTTTATCATTGCTGTAATATGCTTTTATTTCATATACAAAATCTTTATAATTTCTTTCTCTTTCCTCTACTTGTATATAATTTAAGTTATCTGTACTAGCAATTGTTTGTTTATTTTGGCTTAATATCATCATTTCTATCACCTCTACTTTTCTGGCATATAATATACCTTTGGTACATCGTAAAATCTTTGTTGTCCTGTACCTCTATTTTCTGTTCTTAGAACTCTTTTAAATTCTCTCGCAATTTCTATTAGTATTTCTCTTGCTCTTTCTTTTGTTTTGTAATATCCTAATTCTCTATAATTGTCATCTCTTCCTACTATAAATCCTGCAGCTATTAAGTATCCATCTTCTTCGCAATCTGTCATTTCTATATTCATTACATTATCAAAATTTATAATTTCAGTTTTGTTCTGACTTACTATTATCATTTTTAGTCTCCTCTTCTAATTTTTCTTTCATTTTGCTGATTTTTAGATCTTCCAGTACCCTTGTTTTATATATTCTTGTATCCCAATTTTCCCTTAATCGTCTTATATTTTTTAATAGGTTTATTAAATCTCCTGTAATTAACTTGTTTGTATATTTATCAGAAAAGCCTTTAATCGTTGCTATAAATTCTAGTTTATCTTTTATTTCTCTGCGTTCTTTCCTTGTTTTTTGTAATCTAGTAGCAACTTTTGTTAATTCAAAAGCATTCAATTTGCTTAATTCTATTTCGTGAAGTAAATCATCTTGCTCTAGTTCTTTTGTTCTTAATTGGTTTTTAAGATCCGAATTTACCCTTTCTATATTTGTGAAAAAATAATTCATTTCTTCAACAAATTTCTCTATTTCATCTATGTTATCAATTTGCATTTTCCACCTCTTCAAATTCTTTTAATGCTGGTCTTAAACACTTATTGCATAATGCTAATTTTAGTTCTCCTCTTTTTGTAACTGTATGTGGTATTATTGCAACTCCACCAGCCATTTCTTGTTTTTTCTTTAGAATTTTTATTTCTTCTCCGCAATAATCACAAATGTAGTAATCATATAGTTTTTCCTTCTTGTAGTTAATTAGGTGGCTTGCATCTGGTTTTGGCTTCATTTTTTGGTATATTGGTACTGTTGTTCTTCCTGATAATCCTGCAAATTTCATTATTTCTTTACCTCCATTTCTCTTTTTCCATTTCTTCGTGCAAGCACACTATAAAATAATTAATAACCTCTTCTAGTCGATATTCTGGTTTTTCCATTATGTATTTTTTGGTTTTGTAATATTTTAGTGTGAATTTATCTCTTTTGAGATTATTCAAATAAACTCTATGTGGACTTAAATATATTTCCTTTAATGCCCAAAACATTATTTTTTCATCTAGTACCCTCTCCTCTGGCATAAGCTTGTATATTTCACTGGTACTACAATACATTTCTAGCCTTTTCAATAGTGTTATTAGTGGTTCCTTGTCCTTTTGTTTTAGTCCGATTTCTTTTCCGCTTTCCCCTTCATAGATATAATTAAATAATAAGTTTAGTTTAGTTATAATGTATTCGTCTGCTTGCCCTTCCGCTTGTGCGTTCGGTGTTGCGTTCGGTTGTTCACTCGCTTGTTCAAAATACAATTTTGTTATACTATATGTAGAAGCATCATTCTGATTTATACCGCTTCTTGTATGAAATATATTCATTATTGAGCAGTTCATTTCTTGCCCTTTGTAATGAAGATATGTTTAATCCTTTAACTTTGCTCATTAGAATAGTATTGGTTACTTTAAACTCACAAAGCCAGTCAGTCTTGCGAGCTATCTCCAGTAATACTAAATATATTGAAATAGCATTTGCAGAGATCGGCTTGTAGTCTAATGTAGAATAGAATTCAGAGAGCTGTTTTTCTAAATCAATTTTGTTTTTCCTATTCACATACTTTTACTCTCCTTCCTTTGTATAATTCTTGACAACAAAACATATATTTGATAAAATAAATATATGGGTATTTCTTAAATACTCTAAGAGTAGAGTTTATATATCGTGGTTGGTATGCAAATTCTTCTCTTTTTTATTTTGTATAATTCCTCCTGTTATCTGCTCTAATGTTTCTGCTATCATTCCTGCAATTGTTTGCAATATGTCTTGCTGGTTATTATTCATATTAGATTCTGCAATATATCTTATTGCTTGCAAATCTTCTATACGATTCATTCTTTCCTGTACTAGCTTATCTTCTAATTCTTTTACATGATCTTCTAAATAAACCAACCTTACACCTTGCCTAGAAATTATCTTCCCATATGTATTATCTTGTGTTGTTTCATTTTTTGAGTGTTTAGCCATTATAGTTTCCTCCTAATTTTTTCAATTTATATTTCATCTTTGCTAGTGTTATAATGTGCCAATAATAGCATCTGTCTAATTTGTCTGGCATTCCGCTTCCTCCTCTTCTTTTGAAATAACTAATTTTTTCACATCTTCTAGCAAATAATTCAAATCTTGTTCAGCTGTTGATCCCATTAAATTTATTTTTTCTTTTATTATGTATGCAAGCCTTTTTTCCTCTTCTCCATCCTCTTCTAAAAATGTATATACTCTTACATCTAATTCCATTGAGTTATACGCTTTTATCGACTTTGTAATTTCTGCTTTTGTCCAATATCTATCAATTTTGCTTAATAGAGAATATAAACTTGTTATTTTTTCTAAAATACTATTTTTCAATTCCATTTCAATTTTCCTCCAACTTTCTTATATTTAATATAATATCAGTGCGATAGTTTTTCTTTTTTAATCTTTCAATTGCATCATCTTCATCCTTGGCTTTAATATTTTTGTATGTCACTCCACATGAACTAGTTCTAAATGCAACTTCATAATTATTTAGCTTTTTCATGTTTTCCTCCTTTGCATTGTTTTTTTCTTTTTTCTTCGCTTTCTTCATAAATTGTTTCTATAATAAGAATGATGACTAAGGCGAATATTGGTAATAAATACTCTCCACCTACTGCATCATATCCTCTTGTTGCTGCAGCATATTTTATCGCCATTGGGGTTAGTATTATTGTTGCTATAATAATCAATAGTTCTATGATTCTTATGATTAATTTTTTCTTATTAATTTTCATTTTCTTTTTCTCCTTCTACTAATATTTTTTTAAGTAAGCTTAGCTTTGTTTCTGCTTGGATCCTTTTCTCTTTTTCTTGCTCATACAACTCTCGGCTTACAGAATTTCCTCCAACTTTTATTTTGTACCTTCCTCCTGCAGTTTTTTTGAATTCTACTTCGTGATCTTCAATCATTTGTTGAGCCACTTCATATCCTATCTTTTTCCTTCTCATAAATTCATTCAAGCTGATCCATTCTTCTTCCATACTCTCCCTCCTTGAATTTTGTGTGACGTTCCGCATTTTTAATTTTTTCATAATTACCTCCTTGTTGCACTATTGCAACTTTTTGTGTAAAAAAAATTCAGCAAATTCATCTTCTCGAATATCTAATATTTCGCATAATTTCTCTGCTGTATCTAAATTCATTGGTGCTTTATTACCAATCTGTTGTCCTAAGGTATATGCAGAACAAGGAATATCTGGTGCTATGCTTTGTATTGTCTTTTCTTTTTCTGCAATTCTCCCTTTCATCTTAGCTGTATTGATCATATTTTTTTCACTCCTTTCTTTGTTGCGTTTTTGCAACTTTCGATTACATTATACCGTATAATATTTTTTTGTCAATACTTTTTTGCAACTTTTTTTGTATTTTTTACAAAAAATGTTGCAAATGTTGCAAAATGTGTTATAATAATTGCAAAGGGAGATTTTGTATTATGAAAAAAATAGATTACAAACTTATTGGTTTAAGATTAAAACAAGCTAGAGAAACCAAGCATATCAGTTTAGAAGAAGCTGGACAAAAAGTTGGTGTTAATAAAAGTACTATTATGAGATGGGAAAATGGAAAAACAGAAAAGTTTAAAATTCCAACACTAGAAATTCTCGCAGAACTTTATTGTGTTAACCCTCAATGGTTAATTGGACACAATGTTCCTATGGACACAAATTATGGGAAATCAAAAATTGCGGAAATAAATGTTATCAATCTTTCTACTAATGAAGTAGTTCAAACAATCCCTTATTCTTATAGAACAGACATTGCTGAAGATGATCCCAAAAACTATTTTGCAATATACGCTTTAGATAGTTCTATGGCTCCGCTTCTTGATATTGGAGATATTGCCATAATAAAAAAATATACTGAATTTTCTAATAATAAGACTTATCTATTGAAAATTAATAATGGAAATCCAATTATTCGTAAAGTAATCAAATCTGATAATGGAAATGTAGAATTACAAGCTATGAATATGTGGAACTTCCCTACACAATATGATTTTAACTTTGAAGATTTAGAAATTTTAGGCGAAATTGTAAAAGTGGAAAATAATAGTGCTTTTAAATAAAAGAGGAAAGGAAATGTAAAAAATATGGAAGATTTAGATTTAGATTTAAATTTGAACCCTTATCCATGTTGGGATGAAGGAACAGACTCACAACAAGAATTTGCTAATGAATTAGTAGAAAATTTTTGTGAACGATTTGCTAAATATTTATATAATGGTGTTCACGATAATATTATAACATCAATAGATGCAGTACTCATTTCTAATTCAATTTTTATGGCGATAGATGGTATTAATGATGCTAATTGGTGGTGTAATAAAAAATCTACAAATGATTTTACTATTGCTTCTAAATTATTAGAAGATGATGAAACACAACTAGAGCTTATTGACAAATTAAAAAAAGAATATAATTAAAAAGGATAATGTGTTACATTTTTTGCGGAACGTCACACATTATCCAAAGAATAACCACTTGAAAGTGATTACTTTTTTATTATATATAAAAGCCTTTCATTTTTCAAGTGTTTTCAAAAAATATTTTGAAGAATGGAGGCTTTTTATGGCTGTAAAAACCAACTGCATTAAGAATGGTGTTCCATATTATAGAATCCATAGAAAAATCAATGGAAAATATGAAGATTTTTATGGAAAAAATAAATCTGATGCAGAAGATCTATATTACGAAAGAAAAAAACAAGCCGAAATTGGCGTAATTCAAACTAAAGATGTCACTACCAAAACTCTATTACACAAATGGCTATTTTCGGTTAAGATCCATGATATAAAAGACACTACATTAGAAACTTATGAAGGAACATATAGAAATCATATAAAACCCTTCTCTTTTTCTGATATTCCTATAAAGAAAATCTCCAGCATCATAGTTCAAGATTACTATAATACTCTTTTCAAAAAAGGAAGATCTACCGACACCATTGAAGATGTACACAAATTACTGCATCAATTTTTTATATACTGTGAAAAAGAAGGCTACATTGGAAAAAATCCTTGTACGAAAGGTTTAGTTACTATTCCTAAAAATAAGGATGTGGATGTAGATGCAATCATCGAAAGTAAAAAAGTTCCATTCAATTATTTTAGGGAAGATGAAATTTCAATATTAAGAGAAGCATTTATTGGTAACAAATATGAAAAGGTTGTCGATTTTGCTCTTGGAACAGGAATGCGTGAAGGAGAAATTGTTGGATTGAAAAAGACTCACCTTAATTTTGAGAAAAAAGAAATCTATGTAAAAAACAACACAACTCGTGCTGCAGTATTTAATGATGAAGGAGAAAAAACAGGTTATAAAACTAAAGATGGCACACCAAAAACAGAAAGTAGTATTGATATTATACCTATGTCCGACTATATTTATGAATTATTAAAGAGCCTTCCTGATAATCCTGACTCTGAATATGTATTTACTGCTAATGGTCATCAAATAGATAAAAAGGATCTTGAAAAGGTATGGAGAAAAACATTATTAGCACTAATAGAAAAATTGGCAGAAAAAAATATAAATTTTGTATATAGGAAATTCCACGATTTAAGGCATACATTTGCTGTATTGTTATTATTAAAGGGAACAGACTTATATACGATTATGAAACTATTGAGACATAAAAAAATTGCATCTACAGAAATATATCTTGCAGTATTACCTGAAGCAAAAGACGATTCTGTTAATAAATTAAACGATATCTTCCAAAACTAAAGTGGGAAATAAGTGGGAAATAATAAAAATAGCAAGGTGCTACAAATCTTTGTAACCCTTGCTATTACTATATTTCTTATTGAATAATTTCTGATACTACACCAGAGCCTACTGTTCTACCACCTTCACGGATAGCGAATCTTAATCCTTTTTCTATAGCTATAGGTGTAATTAATTCGATTGTCATTGCAATGTTATCTCCTGGCATTACCATTTCTGTTCCTGCTGGTAAATCGATAACACCTGTAACGTCTGTTGTTCTAAAGTAGAATTGTGGTCTATATCCATTGA
>CAYMDN010000011.1:0-37655 GCA_964389545.1 uncultured Clostridium sp.
CCTAACTGCGTGCAAGTGGATAAAATTACAACGAAAGAGTCATGGATGCGTAATAGGATCATTACTTGCAATAGAACGTTCTGATGTATGTTTAATGTTAATAGATGCAACAGAAGGAGTAACAGATCAAGATGCAAAAATAGCTGGAGAAGCTCATGAAGCAGGTAAAGGTATAATTATAGTTGTAAATAAATGGGATGAAATTGAAAAAGATAATGGTACACTAGAAAAATATAAAAAAGAAGTGTATAATAAGTTAAGTTATTTAAATTATGCACCAATGATTTTTATTTCAGCAAAAACAGGACAAAGAGTGGACAAACTATTTGAGCTTATAAAGAAAGTAGCAAACAACAATGCAATGAGAGTTACAACATCAGTATTAAATCAAGTAATAAATGAAGCCATTGCTATTGTACAACCACCAACAGACAAAGGAAAAAGATTAAAAATATTATATGCAGTTCAAGCTCAAACTAAACCACCAACATTTATAATATTTGTAAACAATAAAGATTTGTTTCACTTTTCATATGAGCGTTATTTAGTAAATCAGATTAGAAGTAATTTTGGATTAGAAGGTACACCAATAAGAATTATTTCAAGAGAAAAAAATAAGGAAGATTAATAGGAGGTAGAAAATATGTCAGCAGAGTATATTTTAGTAGGATTAGTTGCTTATTTACTTGGAAGCATAAACTTTGCAATAATAATTTGTAAAAGAGTAGCAGGAATAGACATTAGAGAAAAAGGTAGTAAAAATGCAGGAACAACAAATGTATTAAGAACAGTTGGAAAAGGAGCTGCATTACTTACATTAATTTTAGATATTTTAAAAGGAGTAGTTGCTGTTTTATTTGCAATGATAGTTTCTCATATCTGGGAAGACAATGTAGATCCTATAACACTTAATTATTTAGCAGGGTTGATGGCAATATTAGGACATACATTCCCAATATACTATGGATTTAGAGGGGGAAAAGGTGTTGCAACATCACTAGGAGTATTACTAATTGTTGATTTTAGAATTGGATTAATATGCTTGGCATTTGCTTTAATTATGATAGCGGTTACACGTTGGGTTTCATTCGGATCAATATGTGCAGCAATACTATTTCCACTTTTAACAATTGTTTTAGTAGAGGATAGTATGGGAGCAAAAGTAATTAGTGTTATTATGGCATTATTAGTAATATTCAATCATAGAACAAATATAGTAAGACTTAGAGAAGGAACGGAAAATAAATTATCGTTCAAATAAAAGTTAAAAGGAGGTTTTATGGCAAAAGTATCAGTAATTGGTAGTGGAAGTTGGGGAACAGCACTTGCTATTCACCTAGCAAAACAAAATAATGATGTAAAGATGTGGTCTTTTTCACAGTCGGAAGCAGATTTAATAAACAAGGAGAGAAAATGTAAATTCTTACCTCAAGCAACTATACCACAAAACATTATATGTACTACAGATTTTAAAGAAGCTATTGAAGGAACAGAAATGATTTTAGTTGTTACACCTTCAAAGTTTGTAAGAGACACAGTTAAAAAGTTTAAACAATATGTTACAAATCAATCAATAATAATATGCTCAAAAGGATTTGAAGAATCTACTTTATATACTCTTGATGAGGTTATAAAAGAAGAACTTCCAAATTCACCTATAGGTGGACTATCGGGACCAAGTCATGCAGAGGAGGTTTCAATAGGAATACCTACAGCATTAGTAATAGCATCTAAAGATAAAACTGTTTTAGAAAGCGTTCAAAAGGCTTTTATGAGTGATACTCTTAGAGTGTACACATCTTATGATATAAAAGGTGCAGAACTTGGTGGAGCATTAAAAAATATAATTGCATTTTGTGCTGGTATTATCACTGGTCAAAATTTAGGAGATAATTCATTTGCAGCATTGTTAACAAGGGGATTATCAGAAATGTCAAAACTAAATATTGCAATGGGAGCTGAAGATAAAACCATATATGGACTTACAGGACTGGGTGACTTAATTGTTACATGTATGAGCACACATAGTAGAAACAGAAGAGCAGGAATTCTAATTGGAAGAGGAGCAACAATAGAAGAAGCAAAAGAAGAAATCGGTATGACAATAGAAAGTATAGACAATATAAAAACAGCACATACACTAGCAGAAAAATATAATCTTGAAATGCCTATAATAAATGCAGCTTATGATGTTGTTTTTGGAAACTTAACACCAAAACAGGCAATTTCAGATTTAATGAACAGATCACCAAAGTTTGAAGATTAGAATGATATTAGAAAGGAATGAAATAATATGGGATTTTTTAGTGATATAGGAAAGAAAACAACTGAAACAGCAGACAAAATTGCAAAGGAAACAAAATTAAAAAGAAAAATTAGTGATAACAAAGAAAAAATAGTAAAACAATATGGTTTAATGGGAAAAAAAGCATATGAGGCTTATAAAAATGGAGCACAACCAGCACTAGAAGAAGATTATACACAAATTGATACTTGGTTTAATGAAAATGAAGAAGCAAGATTAGAAATTTTAAAATTAAATCAAAAGAAAGTATGTTCAAATTGTGCTACAGAAATAATGAATAACGTTTCATTCTGTCCAAAATGTGGTCAAAAACAAGAGACAGCTACAACTACAACAGAATCAACAGTAACAACTACTACAACTACTACAACTACTACAACTCCTGCTGAAACAAAAACAGAAACAACTACAACAGAAACATCAGCACCGGAGAAAGTAGATATTGATAGTGATATAACAAATACTTAATTAATAAGGATACCTTTCATAAAGGTATCTTATTATTTTGTCTGCATTATAATCAGTCACGTTAATAAAAAAGCCTTTATCCAAGCTAACCCACATTGTTATTTCATATTTATCTGTATTGTCAATAAAAACGCCGATTAAATCAATACTTTCAATAGGATTTTCAAATTTAGCTTCATATTTTAAATCATTACTCAAAAATATATTACAATTAAAGAACTGATCAAGAAATCGTTTGATTTCATTTTGTTTATTACTATACAAATTTATTAATACTTCCATTGTATTCACCTTCAAATTTTTATTATATTAATATTATTTGTTTGACTAATTAAGATATACATAGGAATAATAGCCAGAATTTTGGAAATACTGTGTACCAGGTGAATTATTGTGAAAAAATATATTAATATTGTATTTTTACTATTTTTTGGAATTATTCTAACAGGATGCGGAAATAAAGAAGATAGTAAAAATGAAAAAATAAAAACAGAAATAGATTATCTAGCAACAGAAATATTTAGTTTATCAAACTCATTAAATAATATTCCATCTAATATAGAGTTATTGCCTAAAGAAGTTGAGATAAAAAATGAAGAATCAAATTCAGAAGAAAATAAGCAAGATGAAGGTAATAGCGAAAAAGAAGAAGAGCCAATTCAATCAGTTGAATTATCCAATGCAAGTGTATTAAACAGTGAACTAAAAATAGATTGGGAAAAAGCAAAAATAGATATAGAGCAAATAAATAGTATATGGAGTATTATCAATATTGATTTAAAAAATGCAAAAGTTGCAGACAATGATTTACAAGAATTTAATGATACATTAAATTTAACAATTATATCTATAAAAAATGAAGAACAAATAAATGCAATAGATAATATATGCAAACTATATTCTTTTATACCTACATTTTACGAATATATGTCAGTAGATGCTCAAAGTAAAGTAAGTGCAAGAGCAAAAAATGAATTACTAAAAGCATGTAATTCTGTAAACAAAAACGAATGGGAAAGTGTAGATCAATATATAATCAATGCAGAAAATGAATACTTAGAGTTAAATAATCAAAATACAGGAAGTAATAACAAAAATTTCAACGTGGAGAAAATACAAACATTGGTAAAAAATCTTAGAAATACAACAACTTTAAAGGATAAAGAACTATTTTTTATGCACTATAAAATTATAATAGAAAACATATAATTTCCATAATTTCCAAATAAAAAAATAAATTTAAAAAATATAATAAAAATCTATTTACTTTTTTTGATTAATTTGATATAACTATAACCATAATGATTATGTATACAGAAAAGGAGCTAAAAATGGAAAAGGAAATATCAAATTTTTTAAACTTTATCAAAGAAGATAAAAAGCTGTCTGACAATACATTTCAATCTTACAAAAGAGACATACTACAATTTAAAGAATATGTAGAGACAAATAATTTAGATTATAAAGAAATAAAACAAAAAGAAATAGATGATTATTTAAACAGTCTAAAAGAAATGGGTAAAAAACCTTCAACAGTTCTAAGACATTTAGCATCAATCAGATTATTTTATCAATATCAAGTAAGAAGCAAGGTTCTTACTTTAGATCCTACTTTTGGAATTCAATCACCAAAAATAGAAAAAAGAAAACCAAGTATATTAACATCTCAAGAGGTTAACCTTTTATTAGACCAACCAAATGGAGAAGATTTAAAGAGTATAAGAGATAAAGCTATGCTTGAAATAGCATATGCAACAGGAATGAGAGTTACAGAAATTATATCTTTAAATATAGAAGATGTTGATTTAGCAAATTCTTGTGTAGTATGTAAAAATGCTAACAAACAAAGAATTATTCCATTAGGAAAACTAGCATTAAAAGCATTAAAAGAATATATGAACAAAGCAAGAGAGTTCTTAATTAAGAGTGAAGATGAAAAAGCATTATTTGTAAATATAAATGGTAAAAGATTAACAAGACAAGGATTCTGGAAAATTATAAAATATTATCAAGAGCAAGCACACATAACAAAAGATATTACACCACACGTTTTAAGACATTCTTTTGCAACACACTTACTACAAAATGGTGCAGATTTAAAATCAATACAAACAATGTTAGGACATTCTGATATTTCATCAACACAAGTATATATGCAATTTCAAGATGATGGAATAAAAAATATTTACAAGAAGGCTCATCCAAGAGCATAACTACCAATAAATATAAACGAAGGAACGATAGAAATATCGTTCTTTTTGTGTGCTTTAAAAAAAGAAAATTTTTTTAAAAAAAGTATTGACAATTACCAAACAAACGTTTATAATATATTCAAATAAGCGAACATACATTCGCGGGAGGTAATATATATGAAAATAGTAAATGTAAAGAAATTTGTAAGAAGTATTATAGTATTAGTTGTAGTAATATTTGGATTATTATCAATATTCTCAAAAGGAGCATTATCATATAAAGATGTGGAATATACAAGTATATATGTTGATTATGGAGATACACTATGGAATATAGCAGAGAGACAAAAACAATCAAATGAATATTATAAAAAAAGAGATGTTAGAGATATTATTGCAGATATAAAAAGAGTAAATAATCTTTCTTCTAGTGAGTTACAAATTTCACAGGAATTAAGAATACCAACAATTTAGGCTACTGTAATAAAGGAGATAATATTGGCTATAACATTATCTCCTTTAATATAATTTATAAATCAGCTAGAGGATTACTTTCAACAGCATCTCTAACACGTTCATCATTAACATGAGTATAAATCTCAGTTGTTGAAATACTTTCATGACCTAATAATTCTTGCAAAGCTCTTATATCTACATTACCATATTGATACATAAGAGTGGCTGCAGTATGACGTAATTTATGAGTAGAATATTTTCTAGTATCTAATCCAGCTTTTTGAAGTTCATTTTTAACAATTTGTTGAACCATTCTATTACTAATTCTTTCTTTTCGTTCACTTAGGAATAACGCGTCACGAGAATCAGATTTAACACTATCATGAGGTCTAACAGAAAGATAATCATTAACAGCCTTTAAACAAGCTTTATTTAAGAAAATAGTGCGTTCCTTGTTGCCTTTTCCTATAACTGTCATCTTTGATTCTGAAAAATCTATATCTTTTATATTAATATTAACTAATTCAGATAAACGCATTCCACAATTTAAAAATAAAGTAATAATTGCATAATCCCTAACATTATTTCTACTATCAGTATTTATAGTAACATCTAACAGCTTTTTACTATCATCTAATGATAAATATTTTGGCATACGTTTTCCTAGTTTTGGAGTTTCTAAGTCTAATGCAGGATTATTATCAATTAATTTTGCTTTAGAAGAAAGATATTTAAAAAAAATTCTAATACTAGAGATTTTTCTTGCACGAGTAGCAGGAGAACTTTTCAAATTTGTTGCCATATATGAAATATATGCATGAATATCTGCCAATTGAATTTTATTAATAGTTGATATATCCATCTTACTAATATCTACATCTTTAAAATCTTGAGCTTTAGTAAGTTTATAATGAATAGATATGAACTTAAGAAAATTAGCCAAATCATAATTGTATTCTTTAATACTATTTGGCGATTTATTTAATATTGTAACATTATAATCTAAAAAGTTATTTAAAAAATCTGGATTATCTTCACGATTAATCATATCAATCATTCCTTCCTTTACATATTTATATACTATAAATCTAAAATTTTAAAGAGATTTTTATAAAAAAATAGGATTATTAATGTATAAAGATTTTATATAATACTCTCTAAATTAGAACTTTATTTGGTTTTGTGGTATAATAAAGATACAATATCTATATGGAGGTGCCGAGCATGAAAATGAATCGGACTATCAATGTTTTGAGCGGACTCGCTCTGATCATCCTGGGGATCCATCTTATGGTGGCCCACTTTAACAAAGTTTTGCCCTTTGGCATTCAGCTGTCCTACGAGACGTCCAGCATTGGACTCACAATTTGGACCATCTGGGCCTATTGCGGTTGGTTCTTCGGTGCTTGCGCCATTGTCGCTGGTCTCTTCAAAATCTTTGACCGGCAGATCAACCGCTATATCGACACTTTGCTGTGAAGAGGGGAGCATGAGAGCACGCGTGAGCGGGCTCTTTTGCTTTGTTTATAAATAATAAAAAAAGTAATAAAAAATAGTTCATTTATATAAATATGTGTTATAATATTTTAGTAAAAAATATTAAGAAAGGAAGATTTTAATGAAAAGAAAAATTTTAAGCATTTTATTGGTATTTATACTAATTGCAAGTATGTGCTTTTTAACCGCATGTGGTAAAAAAGAAGAGCAAGATGAAAAAGAAGATAAGAAGAGTACATCAGCAAACAATGACAAAAAAGAGGAAACAAGTAGCTTTGAATATGGCTTTTTAAAATTAGAAAATGAAGAAGAAAATAAAATATATAGTCCTCTTTCTATAAAATATGCTTTAAAAATGTTACAAGAAGGTGCTGAAGGAGAAGCAAAAGAACAAATAGAAGCAGTATTAGATAATGCAGATGTAACAAAATATGAGTCAAGTAAAAACTTATCGCTTGCAAATGGACTATTTGTAAATAATAACCAAAAAGATACAGTAAAACAAGACTATATTGATACTCTAAAAGAAAAATATAATGCAGAAGTTATCTTTGATGAATTTTCAAGTGTTGATAATATTAATCAATGGATAGCAGATAAAACACTAAATTTAATAAAAAATATGTTATCTGCAATAGATCCAGGAACTGAATTCATGTTAGTAAACGCACTAGCTATAGATATGGATTGGGCAAATCAATTTTTACATCCAATAGATTTAAACCCAGTATCTGAGCACGAGAAATTTAGTTGGAGTGCAGCAGAACAATTAGAAAAGCTTAAATTTGAAGATAAATATGTTTCAGGAATGAGAATTGATGCATCTATTAATAAATACAACATTGTTAAAGAATTAGGAGAAGATTCAATTAGAGAAACCGTATATGAAGAGTACAAAAAATATGTAAAAGAAAATACATATGAAGTAGATGACGATTTATCAGAAGCAAATATAAAAAAACATTTTGACCTAATGTTTGACGGTGGAGAAACTTACGGTACATATACATCAAAAGGATATCTAAAAGAACTACAAGAAAATTATGGGCAAGTAAATATGTCAACAGACTTTATGTTCCTTGTAGATGATGATGTAAAAGCATTTGCAAAAGATTTAAAAGAATATAATGGAACAACACTACAATATATTGCAATAATGCCTACAAGCAAAAAATTATCAGAGTTTGTAGAAGATATAGATACAGAGAAAGTAAATACAATAATAGGAAACTTAAAAGATTTAAGTATGGATAGTGTAGAAGAAGGATATATAACACATATAAAAGGATTCATACCTAAATTTAAATTTGATTACGAATTAAAATTAGAAGAAGATCTTAAAAAATTAGGTGTTACAAATATTTTCAAAAAAGGAAATGCAAATTTAAAAGGAATATCTAATAATGAAGATACATATATAGGAAAAGCTATACACAAAGCAACAATAGAACTTACACAAGATGGTATAAAAGCCGCAGCAGCAACAATGATGGGTGGATATGGAGCAGGAATGACATTTGATTATATATATGATGTTCCAGTTAAAGAAATAGATTTAACTTTTGATAATCCATATATGTTTATAATAAGAGATAAAAAAACAGGAGAAGTATGGTTCATAGGAACAGTATATGATCCACTTCCAGTAGAAGAAGATCCAGAAAATTCTGCTGACCCAATGTATGCATCATCAATTAGTGAATACAGATATGCAAATGACTAATTATAATAAATTTTAATGTTAATTTATAAAATATTCGATATAATCAAGTAGATTAAGGAGGAATGGAAAATGGAGATATTAAATGAAAGAGATACTTTCATAGAAAACAAAAATGACGGAATGATAAAATTATTTAATAGAATGTTCTTAGGATTATTAGTTACAACAATAGCAGCATTTGTAACATACCAATCAGGATTATTTTTAGAGATTTCATACGGAGCCTTAGCAATAGTTGAATTAGCAGTCGTGCTTGTGTTTTCATTTATGTTCAAAAAATTATCAGCAACAATGGTAACAATACTATATTTCGCGTATGCATTAATTAATGGCATTACAATGAGTGTAATTTTTGCAGTATTTGAGATAGAAACAATATTCTATGCATTTTTAGCAACAGCATTACTATTTGGAGGATTAGCACTATACGGAAAAACAACTCAAAAAGATATGACAAAATTGGGAACAATATGTATGGTCGGTTTAGTTGTTGGATTAGTAATATCACTTATCAACATATTTGTAGGAAATACAATGGTAGATATAATTTTAGACTGGATAATACTATTAATTTTTTGTGGATTAACTGCATATGATATGAATAAAATAGTTAGAATGGAAAACTATCCAGGAATAGATGTAAACAAGTTTTACATTTATGGAGCAATGGAATTATATTTAGATTTTATTAATATGTTTATCAGAATTTTATCAATAATGGGTAAAAGAAATAACTAAATTTATATTTAAAACAAAACGGAGAGTCCTTTATAGGATTCTCCGTTTTTTAGATTTAGCTTTTTTCAAGCACTTTCAGATAAATGTTTAGCAAACTAACTAAAAAAAGATATCTAAATTTGACAAAAAGAGTTATAGCATGTTATAATGTATTATGTAAACGATTGGCAAAGGAGGATATTATTGTGGATAATAATATGTTAAATGTACAATTAGATTTATCGCGAGGAGCTTACATCATTAGTAGAAATAATGGTGAAGAAGTTGTAGTTAAAGAAATAAATGACGGGACTAAAAATAATTATGATAGAGTAACTATGAATAAAAGAAGAAAAGAAATAGAATCAATGGAAAGTCCTAGTAGATGGATTCCTTCAGATTTATTAAAATTAGTTGATCCAGTTTTATATGATGCATTAGAAGAATTTGATAATAAATATGGAACTAAATACAGAAGTGCATATGTAAAAGCAATAACATTGCAAGTTCCATATACTGGTGTATCAGAAATGAAGAAAAAAAGACAGTATGAAAAAAGAGCAGCTGGACTAAGAACTGCTAAGCTAGAAAAAGCAGGAATTTCAATAAAATACGATTTAAATATGTTAGGAAAAGCTAAAGGATTAGGATTGATGGATAAAATTCAAGCCTTAAGAACAGCAAATGCTCAAAAAACAGTTGGAGCAGAAATCAACATAAAACAAGACAACTTCGTATTAAATAAAATAAGAGATATAGGTAATTCAATTGCACAAGGAATAGGCAGTATAAAGGCAAAGATTGCTGAGAGACAAGATAAAGCAAGACAAGAAAGGCTACTTGAAACACAAAGACGATTAGAAGAATCTATTCCAAGAGATGAAAATGGACTTATTGATGATGTTCCAGAACTTAGTGAAGAAGAATTAGCAGCAATAACATCTGGAACACTAGAACAAACAGGAGTTAAAATTGATATAATAGATCCACTTAAACAAATACCAGAACAGGAAAATCCAGTGGTAGAACAACCAGCAATTCAGGAAAAGCAACCAGAAGCTGAACATATAGAGCCAGTAGTAGAGCAACCAGTAAGACCGGAAGCAAAACCAATTGAACAACCAGAGCCTGAAAAAATAGAATCAGTTGTAAAACCAGAACCTAAACCACAAGCACCATCAATGAAAAAACAACCAAAAAAGAAAATGAGTAGAAGTAAGTCAATTCAAGCGTCTAAAAAAGCAGCTAGAGAAGCAGGAAAAATGAAAAATTCATATGCAGATAGAATAGCTAATAAAGCTACAGCAAGAGCAATTGCAGATCAAAGAAAGAAAGAAGCAGCAGAAAGAAGAGCTGAAGATGCTAAAAAAGCAGAACAAGATAGAATTGCAAGAGAAAAAGCAGAAAATGAAGCAAGAATAAGACAAGAAATTGAAGCAGAGGAAGCAAGACTTGCGGCAGAAGAAGCAGAAAAAGCTATAAATGATAAAAAATTATCAGTAAGGTTTACAAGAAAACTAAAAGATGCAAAAGACTCAATAAGAAATAAAGTACATATACCAAACCTTACAGGAAAGCAAAGAAAAATTGCTGGATTTTTAACAGCAGTTGCATTAGTAGGGGCAATAGGATTAGCAGTTGGAAGATCAAATGCTGATGCAGGAGAAAGATATGTACAACCTGAACCTACAGCAACTATAAGTGCAGCAATGGAGCACATGCAAGACGGATTATCTGGAGCAGAAGATTTAGTATATAGAGAAACAAGTAGTCCACATGCTCAAGAAATGTCAATAAAAACACCAGCTAAAGAAGAAAAAGGTGGAACTAAGGTTGAAACTGAAAAAAGTGGAACTGAAGCAGAACCTGTAAAAAGTGAAGAAGATATCGAAAAAGAATATTTATCTTCAGTAAGAGTTGGAAGTAATATGAAAATAGACAGCGGTAAGTATTTCGCAAGCCCAGATGGAACAGGAAACTTTGGACATTTTGAAAACTTTACAGATGGAGTAAAAGAAATAACAATGATAGATGTAATAACAAGAGAGGGAGTTATTGTTATAAAAGATGCAGATGTTAGTTTATATGACTTAAAACAACAATATCCAGATGCTAAATTCTCATATCACTTTGTATTCAGGCATTCAGATGGAAGAACAACAGCATTAGGATGGCTAACAGAAAATAGTATGGAACAAAATATAGAAATGAATCAACAACAAATGGCAGATGAAGGAAGATAATAATTACCAATATAAAAGATTCAGCTATTGCAAAAGGTTGCGGTAGCTGGATTTTTTTGCAGTATATTGTAATTTAACATTCATAACAAAATATGATATAATAATTATGTATACACACTTTTAGACAGTCGGAGGTGTTGGCATGAGGATTAGAAGAGCAACAGAAAACGACTTTGCGGAATATGTTCGTCTATATAATGACTCCGATGCAGAAACAATATATCGGGGAAATGAAGATGGAAAAATAAATCCGCAAAAACAGCAGGAAGCAGAGAAGTACTTTGGACTAGACGATCCAAATAGTGAATGGATGAAGCAATTAGAGGAATATGATCGGAGAACATTCGATAAGTTTCTTGCAGATATTACAAACCCGAACAATAGAATAATTATAATCCAGAATACCTATAGAATTGTTGGATTTATCGAATTATATCTAATTAAACGGTTTGAATGGAAAATTGCTTTTATCTGCATTGAGCAACGATATCAAAATCCGAAGGTGCTGAATGAAGTGATGCAATATCTTTCCCAAAAAGAAAAAATGCGTCAGCTTGATGTATGTACTCTAGGAGGAAAATTTGATAAAGTGCTCGAAAGTATTGGATTTGTTCATACTTCAACTTCGTTTCTGCGCAAAAAAATGGACGGCTAGAAACATCTAGCCGTCTTTTATCATACCTTGAAAACTACTTGCTTTTATGATATAGTTTAAAAAAGTGTGAAGGGAGAAAACTATGGAATATAGAAGATTTAAAGATACAATTATTGCAAGAATTGATAAAGGAGAAGAAATACTAGATAAAATAAAAGAAATTTCATTAAAAGAAAATATAAAACTAGCAAATGTCAATGCTTTAGGTGCTACAAATGAATTCACAGTAGGCGTTTTCAAAGTTGATGAAAAGAAATATTATTCAAATGAATTTAAAGGTAACTTTGAAATTGTTTCTTTAACAGGAACAATTAATACCATGAATGATGAATTTTATACACATATACACATGAGTGCTGGAAATGATAAAGGAGAAGTATTTGGAGGACATTTGAATAGAGCCATAGTTAGTGCAACTTGTGAAATGGTAATAAATATTATAGATGGAAGAGTAGATAGAGTATTAGATGAAGAAATAGGGTTAAATTTGTTTAAATTTTAGAATAACTGGGAGAACATAAAAATGCAATACACAACAAAATATAACTCTCCATTAGGAGAAATAATGATAGCAGCAGATGATCAATTGTTAACTGGATTATGGTTTGTAGGTCAAAAATATTTTGGACTTCATTTAGATAAAGAAAATGAGGAAAAAGAAACACCAGTATTAAGAAATACTAAAAAATGGTTAGATATATATTTTAGTGGAAAAGAGCCAGATTTTAAATTACCTATTTATCTTAATGGAACTGATTTTCAAAACGAAGTATGGAATATTTTATATACAATTCCATATGGCAAAACAATGACCTATTGCGAGATAGCAAATATCTTAGCAAAAAGAAGAGGACTAAAACGAATGTCGGCACAAGCTGTAGGAGGAGCTGTTGGAAAAAATGAAATATCAATAATTGTTCCTTGTCATAGAGTTGTAGGAAGTAATGGAAGTTTAACTGGATATGCAGGTGGAATTGATAAAAAGATTGAACTTTTAAAATTAGAGAAAGGATATAAGAACGAATTTTATATTCCAAAAAGAAGTAATGCAATGTAAGTAATAATCGGAGTGGAGAAATAAAAGTGAAAGAGTATTTTAATAATTATCGCATTGATACTGAAAAATTAGAGAAATATGGATTTAATAAGGAAAACGATACATACAAATATGAAACAACTATATTAAATGAAGATATGAAAGTAATAATAACAGTATTAAGTGATAGAACATTTGATTATAAAGTAATTGATAATAACATAAATGAACCTTATGATCTAATATTTGTCGAAGATGCAACTGGAGATTATGTTGGAAAAGCAAGACAAGAATTTGAAAATGTAATTGAAGATATAAAAGAAAAATGCTCTGAAAAAGATATCTTTAAAACTCCTCAGTCAAAGCAGGTTATAAAATATGTAAAAGAAAAATATAATAGAGAATTAGAATACTTATGGGAAAAAACACCTAAAGCTGCTATATGGAGACATAGTGAAAATAGCAAATGGTTTGGAATAATAATGTCCGTATCTAAAACAAAAATAGGATTAAATGATGATATTGAAATTGATGTTATAGACTTAAAATACCCAAAAGAAGATCTACCGAATGTTGTAGATAATAAAAATATATTTCCTGGTTATCACATGAATAAAAAAAGTTGGATAACGATTCCTCTTGATAATACAATGAAAATCAAAGAAATTTATAAATATATAGATATTAGCTATAATTGTACTTGAACGGTAGGGGCAATGCCTCTACCGTGAATTTGTTATTGGAAACTTGAATTAAATTAAAAAATCGATATCATAAAATACAATATTGTTACAAAAATATTGCAAAAATATTGCGCTTTCATAACAATTTGTGTTTTTAAAAGCAATATCTTGTTTTTTTTTAATGCTTTTGATAACATTATAAAAGCATTAAATTATCATAAGGGGGATACAAATGACAAAAAAAATAACAGAAATAGTAAATGATAATAAAGAAATTATAAATGAATTATTAAAAAAAGAAGGTGTTGACTTCTTATCAAACTTATATACTAAACAAGAAAAAATAAACAATGAGATAAATGATACAAAAGCTAAAAAAGAACAGATAATAGATGAATTATTAAAAAATGAAGGAACTCTAGATAAAGATAATAAAGAGTTAAGAGAACATATAAACAGCTTAGAATCTGTATTAGAAAGCATTGAAATAGTTTATAAAAACTTAAGTGAATTACAAAGTACTTATATTAATATTGAAAACAGACTTTTAATCATTATAGAAAGAATAAGAAGCAATATTGATATTAAAGAAGAAATAGAGATATTATCTAATAAAATTAATTTTGCTATATCGTGTGAAAATAACATTAAAAATGATAATGAAAAAAATTACTTAATTATTAATAGCTCTTTAAAAAGAACAATAAACAAAACTATTGAATCTAATGTACCAACAAATCTCGAAAATATAACTATTGATAATTTAACAGACAATTTAGTATTAAAAATTTTCGAAAAAAGAGTAGAATTACCATATACAAAAAAAGAAGTTGAAAATTTTATGAAAGAATATCCTAATGAATATAAAACAGTACAAGATGTAATATCAAAAGAGTTTATAGTACATATTTCATTATATAATAAACATCCTATCTTATCTCGATTTAGAGAGGCATATTACTTATGTAGAATTAAAGAAATGCAATCAGTATTTGACTCATTTATGTTTGCTAAAAGTATTATGTTTAGATCAGATATAAATCCTTACATTATTGCAGCAGTAAAGACTAAAAAACAATTAGAAGATTATATTGAATGTTTAGAACAGAATAGATTAGATGATTATAAGTACTTCAAGATTGTTTTTGCTGTAAATCCTTTAGCAGTTTAAGCAGATAAGGAGTAAATAAAGTATAGGAGGTGTTAGAAAAAAATAATTGTCATATAAAATAAAAAAATAGGAGGTAATAAAAAATGACAAATTCAAAAAAAGAAAATAAGAAAAAAATATTTATAATAATATTAATAGTATTACTATTAGGTTTAGCAGTAGGGTATGCTGCATTTGCAGATACATTAAATATTTCAGGAACAGCAAATGCGAGTGGTTCATTTGACATAGAGTTTAATTCTGCAAAGGTGGTAACTTCTGCAGGAGTTAATGAAACAGAAACGAAAGCAACAATATCAGAAGACAAAAACACATTAACAGTAACAGTTAAGGATTTGGCTTATCCAGGTGCAGGAGCTCAATTCCAAGCAGTTATAAAGAATGTGGGGACAGTTCCAGCAAAAGTTAAGGCAGTAACTCCAACAAATATAGATGGTAATGGAAATGCAATTGTAATTAAAGGACTTGATGCAATAACAACATCTCATCCAGTATTAGCACCAAATGGTACATGTACAATTGATTTTACAGTTGAATGGGATCCAGATGTAACAACATTAGATGAAACTAAAGCAGGAGAAGGAAAAGATGATTTAGCTGAATTATCTTTCAATTTAGAAATCGAATATGAGCAAGATACAACACAATTTACAGGAACACAAGGTCATACTTAATGTATAAGATAAAAAAGTTTAAGGAAAGAATAAATGAAAAATTCAAGAAATGTAACTATTTTTATTATAATTATATTATTTATATATAGTTTATTCTCTAAATTCTATTTACAGAATTTAGGAATAAATTATATATACAGTTTAAATCCTTTATTCTTTTTGAGTTTAGCATTAATACTAAAACATACAATAGTTTCACCATATAAAACAAAAAAGTATAAAAAACCAATTATACAATTTGTTTTAATTACGATTTTGTGTTATGCATTTATATATTTAATTTCAGGGTTATTTCTAAACTATGGCAATAACCCATATTCTAATTCACTTAAAGGTATTATTCTTAATTTATATTCAACGGGATTAGTAATAGTTTGTAGAGAATATATAAGATATAAATTAATTAATAATGTTTTTAAAAAAGATCATAAAATGATTTTTATATTAATAGTAATAGTGTTTTCGATTCAAGATATTAGTATTGCTAACTTACAAAATAGTATAAATATATATTTTCTGTTTAAAACAATTTTTGGGACAGTTATACCCACAATAATAAGAAATATACTATATACGTATATTGCTATTTATACAGATTGCATTGCAGCTATTATATATGAAATATTATATTATTTATTATTATGGATACCACCTGTATTGCCAAAAACACCATGGGTATTTGACGCAATAATTAATACAGTTTTTCCTTTGATATTATTACTATATTGTAGATATGATATAACTTCACAAGATAAATTACATGTATATAAATTATCTACTTCAACTAAACCAAGTGGAATGATACCTCTTACTATGGCTATTGTATTAGCTATATGGTTTGCATTGGGAATCTTTCCATTAAAGCCAATAGGAGTGGCAAGTGGAAGTATGAAACCTAATATTAATATTGGTGATGTTGTAATAATAAAAAAATGTACAGCCAATGATATAGAGGTAAATGATATTATAGAGTATAAAAGAAAAAATTTTTCAGTCATACATAGAGTAATAGAAAAGTATCAAGTAGATGGCGAAATATTTTTTATAACAAAAGGAGACAACAATAAAACTGCTGATCGGAGATCCAGTCAGTGAAAAAAATGTAGTAGGTAAAGCTATGGTAAAAATACCGTACTTGGCTTTACCAACGATATGGCTCAATAATTTAAGTGGACAACACTTAAATGTTGATGTAGAATTAGGAGAATGAGGTAATAAGAGAATAAGCAATAGGAGATGATAAAATGCTAAAGAAAAAAATAAATCAGATTAATAAAAAAATAAAGTTAAGTAATACAATAAGAACAATTTTAATTATAATTTCTATTGCTATGTTTGCAATTGGTTCTGGACACCTAATCAAGTCACTAATAGCTAAAGAAGAAATATATACTGAAAATAAAGAGAAATATAATTATACTAATAAATTTACTTCAAACTCAAAAATTAATTTAAAAGCTAATGAATATATAAAGGAAACAGATATAACAGAAAAATATACTTATTTATCAGATTTAATATCTAATATTGATATGGACATGAATTATTATTATTCCGATTCTGAAACCGTTCCAGTCACATATAATTATCAAATTGAAGCTTTGGTAAAAGCAAGTTATACAACTAATAATAAAACTTATGATGTATTAAATAAGAGTGAGATATTAAAGCAAGTAAAAGATATAACAACATCATCAAATGATTTAAAAATCAGTGAAAAAATTACCGTTGATTATTCTAAATATCACGAAATGATAAAGGAATTCAAACAATCAATGGGAATTAGTGCAAATTCTTACTTATATATAAGATTGATAGTTAATACAAAAGCAAATATAGATAATGAAGAGATTAGAAATCAGTATATATCAGATTATAATATATCGCTAGGAGATAAAATAGCATTGATTTCCGAAAACAATAATGATGAAATATCTAAAGCTATAAAGTATGAAAAACAGACAAAAGCTGCTTTAGATACAAATTATAAAAGTGTAATATCAAGCGTAATTATTATGCTAGTAGGTTTAATAATGCTGAAAATAATAATTCAAAACACAGAGAAATTAAATATAATAAAAAATAAATATAAATTAGAATTAAATAGAATAATGAAATCTTGTGAAAACAAAATTGTTGAAATTGAAGATCTGAAACAAGTAGATCTAGAGAATGCAACTAGAGTAAAAGATATAACTCAATTATTGAAATTATCAGATGAAGCTTTGGTTCCAATATACTGTTACATCAAAGAAACTGCAACAGAAGAAGAAGCATATTTTATAGTTACAAAATATGAAAAAAGTTACATATATATTTTAAGATAAATTATAGTAGATTATTATACATATTAAAGAGGAAAAAGAAAAATGAAAAATTATAGTAAATATAATAAATTTGGAAGATTTAATAAAAAAACATTTTTAAAGCCCTCCATAATAATGGTAATAATATTAGTTATAAGTTTTATAATATTTTTGGGTTATGCATTAATGAATGATATGCTAACAATTGGAGGAAGTGCTAATACAAATAGTTATACCATAACGTATATTCTTAATGGTGGAATAAACTCAGATAATCCAATAACAGAATATAATTCAACGACAGATGGGCTATTACCAATACCTACATATACTGGATATACTTTTGCAGGTTGGTATGAAAATGATACTTTTACAGGAGAAAGTTTAAAAACAACGCCAACGCGGAAGAAAGGTAAGAGATTTAATATTATATGCTAAATGGATAGCAACGCCATACATTATAACTTATAACCTAGATCAAGGAACACAAGCAGATGGACAAGTAACAACATTTACCATAGAGGATTTAAATGTCAAGCTTCTTGAACCAACACGCGATGGCTATCTTTTTGATGGATGGTATGAAAATTCAGACTTTTCTGATAGTCCAATAACGGAAATAGTATCAATAGGAGATAAAGAACTTTATGCAAAATGGATACCTACATATAAAATAACATATAATTTAAATGGAGGAGTAAATCCAATTGAACAGATTACTCAATATTCTGAGGAAAATGTTGTAAGTCTGTTATCCCCAACTAAAAATAGTTATATATTTAAAGGATGGTATGAAAGTCCCACGTTTAGTGGAACTGCCATTAAGACAACTCTAGGAAAAACAGGTGATTTAATATTATATGCTAGATGGTCTAAATTACCTGCTCAATACCAAGAAGTAGAATATATACAAAGTTATGCAGGAGAATATATTGATACTAAAGTTTATCCAAATCAAGATACAAGAATTCAATTATTGGTATCTCCCACAGAATACTTAAATCCAGACGCAATTGATAGTGTATCAGCAACGTATCAAGGCTGGCTTGGTTCTAGGAGTGATCAATCTAATACAAGCTTTGTTGTATGGTTTCATCAAGACTCTACACAATATGATCTCAGAGTAGATTATGAAGATTTTACCATCATGTTAACTGACACAAGCATAGAAATTGAAAATCAGTATAACATTTATATTGATAGTAATAAAATTAAAGTAAATAATGATGAATATATTATGAAAGAACATGGGGATTTTCAGTCTCCTACTACTTTAACATTATTTGGAGTAAAAACATATAATAGCAGTGGTAGTTTAAATGATGATGATTCTATCGATAGAAGACTAGGAAGATTAAGACTCTATTCATGTCAAATATGGGATGGAAATACTTTAATTCGTGATTTTGTACCATGTTATAGAAAATCAGATAATGAAGTTGGATTATATGATATTGTAAATGATGTTTTTTATACAAATAGATATCGTTTAACCGATGCATATATGGAATTGGATTATATAGAAAGTTCAGGGACACAATATATTGAAACAGACATTTATCCTAATCAAAATACAGGAATTGAATTTGTAGCAGATGCACTATCAGCATCAGAAAATGAAGGATGGTTTGGAGGAAGAACTTCAGGCTTTAATAATTCATTTGTCTTATGGAAGTTAGGTAATAATTTTAGATTAGATTATAATGAACAATATAATAATTTTTCAGAAATGCCAATAACAGAAAATACAACATATACAATTACTATAGATAAAAACATATCAACAATTAATAATGATAGAGTTACATTTGATAGTTCAAATAATTTCAAATCTTCAGCTAGTATAACTTTATTTGGAATAAAAACATATAGTAGTATTAATCCTTATAATGATGAAGATTCAGTTGACATAAGAATGGCTAGTATTAGACTTCGTTCATGTAAGATATGGAGTAATAATCGAAATACTTTATTAAGAGATTATATTCCTTGTTATAGAATTTTTGATCATCAAGCAGGTTTATATGATAAAGTATCTAGAAGATTTTTTCCTAATTGCCGGAACAGGATCATTTAGTGCTGGAAACACGATAGGTGAAATTAGACTACCAGTAATCCCATTTACAGCAGGAAGTAAGGTAGATGATTAATTATAAAAATATCTTGAAAAATATTTAAAGAACAAATAGTTAATTATTTGTTCTTTTATTAATCTAATTTAAAATATGAAAGAAATTGACTTTTTGCTTCTTATGTAATTATAAATAAAGATTGGAAATATTTTATTAGAAAAGTCAGTAGAGTAGGGAGGAAGAGGCAAATTTTAAAATTTGCAAAAATATTTTGTGCAATGTTATAAAAGATTATATGCATTTCATATACACATCGTAATTTGTATCTATATGAAATTTTAATTTTTGTTTTAAAATAAAATTTTTTATAAAATTATAAATTTGCAAAATCTTGAAAATTTAATTTTCAAAAAAAATTATGTAAATTATTAACAAATGTTCTCTTTTTGTTTTTTTATAAACCAAACATTTGTTGCTTATGAATTTTTATAATATATGATTTAGATTTTATATATTTAATTATAATTCATTACTATGAAATTTGGTTTTAAGCTATTTTTATTATTTACACGTTAAATTAGTTGTTTAAAAATTTTTCTCCCTTATAATCGATTCTCATAATTATTTTATAGTTCTATTTATTACTATTATTCTATAGTTCTTGTATGTATTGATATTAGTGAGTTTGTGGATAAAATACCCTAAAATAACGACGCGTCAGAATCGATTTTAAGCCGTTTTTATAAATTAGACATATAACTTGTTGTCTCAAATAACTGCCAATCCTCGTGCTTTGTTATTTTTAGCAATTTTAGCATAAAAATTTATAATTTATATAATAAATTTATAATATTATAAAAATGCCTAAAAAGCCCTAAAATAGCGACGCACGAGAATCGATTTTAAGCCGTTTTTATAAATTAGACATATAGTTTCATGTCTTGAAATATCGTCAATCCTAGAGCCTAAGCGGTTTTTGCGTTTTTTTAAAATTCAGGATAAAATATAAGATATAATCTCAAAAATAAGGTTATAAAAATTTATAAATGAAAAATTATATAGATATAATATAAAAATGGATTAAAATTGAATTTAAAAGGTTATAAGAATATTAATATAGTAATTGATATAGATGATATTAATATAAGTATATAAAGTTATAAGATATATAGATAATAAATATAATATACGACAGGTATAAGTGACTGAAAGAGGCATGAATGTAAGAAGAGAAGCCTACGCCTATATTCTAAATAGCTCCTATCTTCAATTGTACAAAACTTTGATTTTGTGCAATGTTATATTTAAATATTTTAAGTTATTACATCTTCTATTCTTCCAATTGTTTCTTAAAATTTGCTCTTCTCCCATTATAATATCTAATTAGAAAATTATCAAATTATTTTAAGAATTTAAAAAATTCTTTTTCAAAATATAAATTTTAAGTTTTATTTAATAAATTTATTATATTATACTTATATGAGTTAATTAAAATTACATTTTAAAAATATATTTTTCTACTCTTCTAATATATTTTGGTAACTTTTATAAAAAAATAATCCCTACTCTACTGTAGGGATTATTTTTTAGTTAAAATGCCTTATTTCTTGCTTGAAATCGTTGAAATTCTGCAATTTCCAGCTCCAATTTGAATCTCCAGTAGTTCCTGGTACGTTTATTCTTGAGGTTTCATCTAGTCCTAGAATGTCTTGTGCTGTAATAACAACCATTTTTGCTTTGCACTTCATACAGTATTCCATCATACCTATATTTACATTTATATCATTACACTGATTTTTGCGTAAAAATTCATGTAATTGATTTTTATGAAAATCATCTAAACTTTTGTACCAGCCATAAACTGTGTTACAATCATGATTTCCTGGAAATGCTAAAACATTTTCTGAAAAATTATCTTTATCATATAAATTATCTAAATCTATACTATATTGAAGTATATTTTGTCTTGTAAAATTATAATGTTCTCTTAACTTGACTGTCTCGTCTCTAATATCGCCTAAGTCTTCAATAATTAAATTATCTATATTTACATCTGTTTTAAATAGTTCATCAAAGAAGTCATACCCTACTCCGTCTGAATATTCTCCCTCTTTACCTGATTTACCTATAGGAATTTTAAAGAATGAATCATATCCTCTAAAATAATCAACTCTAATTTTATCGAATAATTGAGTATAGTATTTAAATCTATTTATCAAATATTTGTATTTTGTTCTCTTTAAATATTTTACATTATATACAGGACTATTCCATTTTTGACCATCACTGTTAAAATAGTCTGGAGGTGTACCTGATTCGAATGTAAATGCACCATTTTTCATTTCAAAACAATTAGAGTGGTAACTAGTTTCTGCAGAGTCAAAAACTGGATATACTGGCATATCACCTATAATTTTAACTCCTTTAGAATTTGCATAATTTTTAAGCTCCATCCATTGTTTATATAAAATATATTGTAAGAATAAATAATAACCAAGAGGCTCTTTATATTTTTTTGATGCAAATTCAGCATATTCTTTTATTTCAGCAGTTTTTATAAATTTACGGAATTCTTTTGTTGGTTCAAACTTTTTAAAAGCACGTTTATAATATTGCTTTTTGTAGCTTGCATCTAATATTCTATCTGTAGACTCTCTTTCTTTTATAGTTTTTATTAAACCATCATTTTTTAATTTATCTAATGAAATATAACTTTCTTCTAATGCATAATAGCTAACTGGTGAATATGGCAATCCATTACATGCATTAATTGGAAGTATTTCCCAATATGTAATATTATTTTCACTTAATATATCTATAAATTCATATGCTTCATATCCAAAATCACCAATTCCATATTTACTTGGAAGCGAAAATATTGGAAGCAAAATACCTTTTTCTTTCATATTCTTCTCTCCTCTTTTGTTAATATATGTTATTAATATCATAAAAGAAAATAAAAATCAATAGCAGGGAAAAATCCCCGTTTGCTTTCACAAACGGGGATTCTAACTTGAGTATACTCAAGTTCTGTGGTTGCTGTTATCGAAGGTTAATCAAACTTGGTGGATAAGGTTTTAACAAGTCCGTAGTGATTGACTCTAAAGAAGTACTCTCGTCCTAAGAGCCCAACATGCCTTGCCTGAACTTCGTTGGTGATTCGTTCGGCAAAGATTTTCTTCACGTCCTCTTCTCCATGGTTAACAAGAACCAACCTGAGATTTTTGAACTGTTGTAAGAAAGCAATCATTTCATCAGCTTTTGCATGAGCAGAATATTCTGTAGAATACTCCACTTTAGCCCTTTTCCGGGCAATTAAACCGCCAACTTCAACACTATTCCCAGATTCGGTATCTTTTAGCCTTGCTCCTAATGTAAGGGGAGTTGTGAAACCAGTGAACTGAATCAATGCATTCTCTCTCGAAAGATATTCGGGAATGTAGGTCTGTGCAGGTCCATAGGAGCCCATCCCAGAGGTTGTTACGATAATTTTTCGTGCAGTGCTTTCCACGATGTCAGGTCTGGAAGAACTATCAACATAGGTAAGGTTCTCTGGTAGAAAGTTCTTCATCTCAGGGCGATTGTCCAACCCATCATGGAGGTAAAGACTGGTATACTTAAAAGCCAGTTTGCCGTCAAAATAGATAGGTACATCAAGACTTAAATCACCAGATTCCTGCATTTTCTTGAGAGTATACAGGATTTCCTGAGACCTTCCCAGGGAAAATACCATTGCAACAGTTGTGCCATTATTGTTTACACAGTTAATAACGTTTTGCTTGAATGTTTCCGTAACTTCGGTGGAGTCCATATTTCCGTACGTAGACTCCTGTATTACGGTAAGAGGAAGTTCCAATACCCATTGAGGTAAAGGAGGAACATCGAAAAAGATGTTCTTGTTATTGTAGTCACCAGTAAACAAGATGTTGATATCATCGTACCCCGGATAACTGATTTGAACCAAGATGAGAGCTGCACCAACCAGGTGCCCATTCGGAAAGAAAGTTGCGACAACATTAGGATGAACCTGGATAGGTTCGAAGTATTTGCATGGTTGAACCAGTTGTAACGTTTTAGATACATTGGACTCATCATAGATGCGTTTACTATTGTTACGTTTTGCCAGGTCATTGAGAACTTTACAGCTGTCGAATAGTGCAAATGGAATAAGTTTTGAGGTTGTTTCGGTCATGTAAATAGGGTTGCGAAAACCGTTTTTTACCATGAAGGGAAGTCGGCCAACGTGATCTACGTGGTTGTGAGTGACAAGACAAAAGTCGACATGCTCAGAGTAAAACGGGAGTGTTTCATTCAACTCGTTGTATTTGCGTTCTTGAAACATACCGCAATCAACAACAAAGCGAATGGTACTTCTGTCTGGAGGTTTTACAATCACCAGGTTGCAAGAACCGGTAACTGTTGGATGCATTGCCATGATGTCTGCATGAAACCGTGCTTTGTTACCCATCAGTAATTCTCCTTTTCTTATAAAATGAATTTCGATACAACCATATAAAATAATTGTGAAACAATAATAACACAGCAAAATTGTTATGTCAAGCACGCTTTTGACAAAAAAATGAAAGAAAATCTTTGAATTTTCTCTCATTTTTATCGATACATTTACTTTGAATTTTTTAAAAATATGTCTACTCTTTCTAAAAATTCTTCATTAGATTTTGTTGTAACAATTTGATCAATAATTTGTTCAGTCATTTCTTGGCTATTCATATTGGCCATAGCTTTTCTTAATGAGAAAATTGTATCTAATTCTTGTTTATTTAATAATAATTCTTCCTTTCTTGTTCCAGATTTATTAATATCTATTGCTGGGAAAATACGTTTTTCAGATAATTTTCTATCTAAGTGCACCTCCATATTTCCTGTACCCTTAAATTCTTCAAAAATAACATCATCCATTCTACTACCTGTTTCAACTAACGCTGTTGCAAGAATTGTTAAACTACCTGCATTTTCAGTATTACGTGCTGCTCCAAAAAATCTTTTTGGTTTATGTAATGCTGCAGGATCTAAACCTCCTGATAATGTTCTTCCAGATGCTGGTACAACAAGATTGTATGCTCTTGCAAGTCTTGTAATACTATCTAATAAGATAACAACATCCTTATGTTGCTCGGTTAATCTTTTGGCCCTTTCTAAAACCATTTCAGCAACTTTTACATGATGTTCTGGTAACTCATCAAATGTAGAATAAATAACATCTCCGTTTATAGAACGTCTCATATCTGTAACCTCTTCAGGTCTTTCATCAATTAATAAAACTATAAGTTCTACTTCAGGATTATTTGCTGTAATACTGTTTGCAATTTTCTTTAAGATTGTTGTTTTTCCTGCTTTTGGTGGAGCTACTATCATTCCTCTTTGACCCTTACCGATAGGACATAATAAATCCATAATTCTCATAGTGTATTCTGAATTAGATGTTTCTAATCTTATTCTCTCTTTAGGATAAATTGGTATTAAATTATCAAAAGTTGTTCTTTTCATCGCTCTTTCAGGATGCTCTCCATTAACTTCTCCAACATATATTAATGCTGGAAATTTTTCGCCTTCTTTTGGAGTCCTTTTTATTCCCTTTACTTTATCTCCAGTATCTAATCTAAATCTCTTTATTTGTACAGGAGAAACATATACGTCTTTAGGTGTAGGTAAATAATTTTCACCTCTTAAAAATCCATACCCATCAGGTAAAACTTCTAATATACCTTCAACAACTTCGTCTGATTCACTAGTTAATTTGTATCCCTCTTTAGTTGTAACTTCTTTGAAAGTTGATTCTTCGACAGATTTCGTTTCTTCCTTTTTAGATTCCATGTGTTCTGTTAAGATACTTATAAGTTCTTCTTTTTTAAATTTGGAAATATTTTTTAAACCTTCCTCTTTTGCTTTTTCTCTTAATTCTGCCAATGATAAATCTTGAAAATTCATAAATATTATTGCCAGCCCCTTTCTCATTTAATTTAATTGAATTTTATTTACATTATTTGGATTTTTAAAAAGATAAAAAATTTTAGAAACAAGAGCATAAAGGTGAACAGATATCACCTTTATTATATATCTATAAATACTCTTTCATTTGGTAAATACATGTCTAATTTTTCTCTAGCAATTTCTTCTATAAATTCTTCTGAGTTAACACTCTCTTTTGTCTTAAGCAAACTTTTTTTATATGATTCTTGATCTTCTATCTGAGATTGATAACTTATTTGTTCCCTCTTCAATGAATTTATATTATTTTGCTGATCAACCAAAATATATAAAACATATGCAATTAAAGCAACGAAAGCAATTTTAACAAATATGCTTTTCTTACGTTTTGTTTTTTTCATTTGTTACTCCTTATATGTAATTTGATAAAGTTCAAAATTGCACTTATTATATAATTCTACATATTCAGGCAAAATCCTTCTCAACTTCTATATTTTTATGCTTTTTTGTCTTATTTTTTATAAATTTTGATAAAGTCTGATATATTTTAATGAAAAATGTAACAATTGGAGATAATATAAATTTATTAATAAAGCTAATAATCAATGTGAATGGTTTTATTAATATGTAATAAAGAATAGCTTTTAATAAATTAATTATACTTAATGAAATATTCATATATATGGAACTAAAAATAAGTAAATATAATATATATCCAAGTATTAATCCTATAAAGATGTACCCTCTCAGCTCTCCATTAGCAAATTTAAATAATGAATACAATATAAGCAAGCCAGTTAGCAACCAAAATATTATATCCTGAAAATCAGTTACAATATTTGATGTTTTAAAAGATTTCCTAATTGTTCTAAAAGTATCAAATAACAATCCAATAAGTAACCCATTCATTATGAAAATGAAAAATACATATACTTGATTATACATCATAAAAATCCTTTCTACTTAAATAACTTACCTAGTAATCCGCCAGTCATTGCTTTATCAGATGACTTTTCAGAATAGGATAAATTGCTAATTTTACCTTCAACAATAACTTCGGTTGTATCCAAACTTAATTTATTAATTCTCAAATTTTCACCTTTAATAGTAAGTAATCCTAACTCAGTTTCAACTATTACAATTTGATCATCAAAACTTAATACATCTAAAACACCAGATATTGTTAGTTTTTCTCTATTTTCTAAAATAATATTTTGTACAATAGTGCTAGATAACTGCTTTCTATCATCTATAGTCATAATTGTTCCCTCCTCCCTACTCTAAATAATTTGTATATTAATTATCTTATTCAATAGCTTCTTTTTTTAGAACAAGTTATATAAATTTTGTAAAGTAGATTAATAACTTCTGAGAAATATAGACTTCTACAATAGATGAAAAAATAAGTAGTATAAAAATAAAGAATGAGAATATTGTATGTTGCAATAGTTCAGATTTTATATTTACTTCACTTTTATTTCTAATAATGGTGTAGCATAATTTTGTAGAGCTAACACCTAATACAATGAAACATGGAATAGCAATTATATTTTGTAAAAACATTCCAGACCCAATAAAAATGAGCCCTTTTCTAACTCCTAAAGTAGATATTATAGATGAAATGGTGTATCCAAATGAAAACCCTTTAAATGCAATGATAAAATATACAATCACAATCCCAATAATTGTAGATCCAAATATCCAAATTAATAATCCAAGAGAAAGATTATTAATTATGGAAGTTTTAAGAGTTACAATACTTGAGGAAATATTGTTATTTTTAATAGTATCAATTATAGAATTTATGTATTGGCTAATTGATTCAAAGGATATATCAGGAATATTATTAATATAAACAATACCTAAAAGTATACCAATAAGAATTATAGTGATAGTTATAAAGTATTCTCTTAAATTATTCATTATATGATTTACGATAATGTTAGTTGTATTATAACTTCTGCGAACACCAGAATATTGATTAATTCTCATAAGCACCTCTCTTATCTTTTTGTACTATAATAGTATGTACTAAAAGGAAAAAAAGAACTTTACATACAAAAAAATCAATCATTGCTGATTGATTTTTAAAATTTGTGTAATGCTATGTAGAAAATTATTTTTATTGCTTAAATGATTTAAATATATCTTTAGGATTAAATTTTTTCTTTTTAAATTCTTCCTCTTTCATTTCATTAAAATAATGAATGTTTCTCATTAACATTCTTTGTTCATCTTCTAAAATAAATTCAGTATTAATATATGATAATATAACAATAGTATCTCTAGAAAGATTTTGTTCGGTTATTTTTTTGCTTTTATTATATTCCCATATATAATTAGAATCTCTGTTCTTTCTTATTAGATTAATTAAATCATCTGGAATTTTATTAAATTCTTTTTCTGGTAAACTCTTAAGTATTTCATATACTTCTACAAATCTTTTTTTATAATCAGTCATTTAACCTCCATATTCTACGATACTCATTTCATTATCTTTTAAATGTTCAAATAATTTAGCAACACCTGTTATATCATTTGTTGTTAGGTTACTATTTTTATCAAGTAATGCTATTATACCTGATGTAACAGGTGGTGCACTATATGATAAAGATTTATTTTTTAAGTGAAGAACTAAATGTTTTAAGCCACTTTTTATAGGTATACTATATTCTTGACCTAATTCTATGCCTTGTTTAACCTTAATGTAAAAAGTCTTGATTGCTTCTAACATCTGCCTTTTATCATTTTCTAGAGTTACTAATCTTAAATATTCTTCTACAAAATCTTGAGATGGATTTGTTTTACAAACAGCCTTTCTATATGCTTCATCTGTATATATTATAGGAACTTTATCTTGAGCAACCTGTGATATCCCAATAATTTTATGATAAGTTTCTCTCATTTTTTCTAACACTATATGATAGAAATGATAAAAGTATGGACTATCTTCACTAATTAAATTTTCTAATTTTTGTATTTTATTATCAATTATTGATATTTGTTCTCTAACTTCATCAATGCTTAGAGGTGGTAATCTATCTTGAAATCTGTGCAATACGTATTTTTGAAGTCTCTCTAAAGAGCTATCTTTTGCATATATAATTGCTCCTTTTCCTAATATTGATAATGCGGCATTATCTTGGTGTAAAAATTCATTTTCAGCCATCAAATACTCTTCATCAATTGGCTTTTCAAAGTATTCTATTTCTACTGCTCTACCATTATTATTTATCAACCTTTTCCCTCTAAATAATCTGGTAGGATTACTATTATCAAAAATTACATGTAAATCAATATCTGAATTTTTAGTATTAAACCCAGTTAAACTGCTTCCATAAACAATAATTCCTAAAAAATGCTCATCTTCCATATAGTTCATTTCTTCTATGAATTTTTTTACTGTACTTAATGTATCTTCTGGAATCTGAATTTGTTCTATGTCAATATCGTCTAAATTTGCATCTTTATTGATAGATATATTTTCATAATTTCTAGTTCTTATAGGTATTCTATGATTGTTTTCATCAAAATCTACTGTCATTTTAGCATAAGTATAAAACTTTTTTAAGTTTTCAAGCTTTTCTGTTTTGCTTTTGCCTTGACTTTGTATAAGGTCAAAATACATCTCTAAAAATGCTGAATCTGGAATATAATCAATTGAAAACATATCTTGATATTGCTTATCTTTATATACTTTAAAACCTTTATATGTCTCAATTCTTGGCATACCATTTAATTCATGATAAAATCTTCGAATTCTCTCAATTATTAGATTATATAAGTGTTCAAAATAATAGCTATACTCTTCTGATTCTAAATATTTTTCTAGTCTTTGGATTCTATTGTTAATTGTAGCTAATTTTTCTTTTGCTCTATCCTTTGTAATAGGTGAAAGTCCATTTTTAAATTTATTTAATACATGTGCTTGTAAATCATGCATAGCACCATCTTTTTCATATATAATATCAGCTTTTCCAATAATGGATAATGAGGCATTACTTTGTGTTAATAAATCATCTTCGATATTAATATGTATTTCTCTTAATGTTTTTTTAAAATATTCAATTCTCATACCATCAACACAAGCATTTCCTCTTATCAAACAATCTTGATTATCGGAGTCATCATAGACGATAAGTAAATCTATATCAGAATTTGAGTTATTAAGTCCATATTTGCTACTACCATAAAATAAAATTCCTAGTACATGTTCATCTTGGGTATATTTTTTTTCTTTTACAAATTTTTGAATAACTTCATATGCATTCAATTAATATCTCTCCTTTGATTATTAAGTTATGATTGCTATTACTAGGCTATTCAATTATACTATCTTGGTTACTATTTTTCAATATTTTATGTAAATTTTATTGATGATTGATTATCTAATTTTTACACAAAAAAAAGAAACCTCTTGCGAGGGAAAGAAAATGAAATTCATTTTACTTTCATATGGCATATTACTTGATGATGGGCTCCCTCGGCGTTCTGTGGTCTTCCACGATCACGCGGTAGCCCTTTTCGGTTTTACCGAAAGTGGAACTTGTCGGAATAGCACTACCCCACATGGGGATGTCACCATGCTCGATGGTAACATCGCATCCCTGACTGCGATACATTGCCGCAATCCGTTCTGCTCCAGCCATCCCGTTTTCTTCACAGCTCAGATAAGTAGTTTGTGCCATATTGATGACCTCCTTGTGCATTCGCACGCTTAAAATGTTTAGTACCTCTGATGAAACGGAGTAAAACAACGTATCATCATTATTATTATACCATAATTTACATAAAGTTTCAAAGTAGGTTATTCTAAAACACTATTATATTTTTAATTTTTGTATAAAAAAAGAAAGCTAAATCTTCTAATTTAACTTTCTCTGGTGCGGATGAAGGGACTTGAACCCCCACACCGAAGTACTGGTTCCTAAGACCAGCGCGTCTGCCAATTCCGCCACATCCGCATAT
The DNA here is from genome assembly GCA_964389545.1 of uncultured Clostridium sp. Lineage (GTDB taxonomy): Bacteria > Bacillota > Clostridia > TANB77 > CAG-508 > UMGS1781. Next base: position 31,116 of record CAYMDN010000011.1, read on the forward strand.
AAAACTAACAAAATATATATTAACATTTTTTTAAAAATATGTCAAGATATTTTTTTATTTTAATATGTATTTTTAGGTATAGCATGGGCGTGCAATGCACGCCCTTAAATAACAATCTATGTATATATATTAAGCTGTAACCATTGTTGGTATATTTAACTGAGACTCCAATTCTTTATTCTTCTCTTCTAATTCTGAAATTTCTTCCTTATACTTTTCAATTTCTACTTTTGCTTCCTCTATAACCTTATTAACAGCTTCTTCATTTTCAGCAGTAATTTTTTCTATATCTTCAGAAACTTCTTTATTGCGTGCCTGAATACTACTGTTCATTTCTTTTTCATGTTCCTGAATATTACTATTTGCAGTATTACGTTGATTTTCACTTTGTTTTTCTAAATGTGAAATTTTTCTCTTTAATTTATTTATTTTCATCCAACCAAATAATACTTCAGGAAGAGTCCACAAATTCGTAAATGATTCAACAAATTTACCAAAACATACAGTACATATTCCTCCACCTATTCCTAAACCTAGAGGACCTACTATGAATAATGATAAAATAAACTCGAGTATTCCTGAAAATGCATAACGAATTGTTACTATACAGAATCCAGCTCCTATAGCTTCTAGCACAGCCCAGAAAATAAAGAAAATTGTTGCTGGCACAAACTTTTTCCATGCTGTTTTATTTTTTGCCTTCTTATTAACTAATTCATTTTCTAAATCTTTTTTCTCATTTACTGTTTGATTATATGAAGATAACTCTTTAGTTTTAAAAGAACTGCCTTCATTCTTCTTAGAATTTTGAAAATTACTTATGCTATTATTAAGTTCATTAATCTTATTGCTCTTTTTACCATTTAATGCACTAATATCCTTATCTTTTTTCCTATTTATATCATCAATGTGTTTTTGTTTTTCTTCTATTGATGTTAAATTATCTCTAATTTCTTTATATAGATTTAAATTATTAATAACTACTCCAACATTTTCTTTTTCTGCTTTTTCGATAGCATTATTGAATTTTGAATTGAAACTATGGTTATCAACTTTTGCTTGTAGGTTATTTGATTCTGATAATACATAGCCATACCAACCTTTATAACTTTCTGGATAACCATTAATTAATAATTCAAAAAATTTTTTAGCTAAATCAGAATTATGTTTCACTCTTAAGTCGTTACCTATAGAATCTAATTCATTTAACATGTAATCTTTTTCGTAAGGAGTGGCTAATTCTTTTGCTGTTCTTAATTCTTCGCCTCTTTCATTACCCATAAATGTAGAACATTTAACTAAACCATACCAAGATTCATATCTTTCAGGATAGTCATCTGTTAGTGTTGAATATAATTTAAATGCTTTATCATACTTTTTTAATTTTAAGAATGTTTCTCCATTTTGTAATAATTTTTCTAAATTTTGAACACCTTGTACTTGAACAGCTCCATCTATTTTAACTGGTCCATCTAATTTTATAGATCTTTCTTCTAATTGTTTTTGTGTGTATTGGGTTCCGCAATATACACATTTATACATTCCAGGTTGATTTTCAACTTCAGTCATTTCATTTTGTCCACATACATCACATTTAAATCCTGCCATAAAATATTACCCCTTATATAGTTATTTTAATAATTTGCATTTTTCATTTCTTTCTGCAAATAATTGCTCAATTTTTGTTGCACATGCAGAAACCTTTTCATAATCATTTTCATCTGTTGCTGATTTTAATTCTTCAACTTTAATTGATATTTGTGATTCTAATCCTGCTAAACTTGGGCTACTCATAGGATCACTATATTTTGCTGTTTCGGCAAGTTTTGCAACTAAATTTTTTGAATTATCATCTGTAAGTCTATTTGCAACTAAATCTAAGTCAACGGCTATTGATTTAACAAAGTAAACTTTTTCTTTTTGAACTTTTTCTATATTGCTAACAACATTCATTCCTGTAACTGATAAAACAATAAATACTAGGTATGCTGCTACAAGCAAAACTTCTAATATTGCAACAACTGATGTTGGTAAAAAAGTCATTAGCATAAATATAAAGCTAAGAGCTAATTGAGCTACGAAATATAATGTTGTTACCGTAGCAACAGAAAATCCTTGAATAATTGTTTTAACTTCCTTTCCTTCTTTTGCAATCCAGAATGGTATTGCCATTGTTAAAACTGTTGCTACTAATGAGAATATCCACGATACCCAAAATACTCCTTCTGCATCTTCTAAAAACATAATCCATGTAATTACAGTGTAAGCTATAAATACTATTGCTGGTAAAGCACTTACCATAGCTTTGTTTTTTGTATTATTATTACTCATTTTTTAATCTCCTTTTATTTTATATTATATTTAGTCTTCTCTTTTTGTTCCACAATTTGGACAGAACTTTTGCCCTTCTTCTAATTTTTCGCCACAATTTTTGCAAACATTTTTATCTACTTTTACTGCTGCACCACAGTTTGAACAGAATTTTGCACCTGGTGCTAATTGAGTACCACATTCAGTACAGAACATAGTCTTTCCATGTGGTTGTTTTTGACTTGGATTATTCATAAATCCTGTTTGACCTTGTGCTGGTTTTGTAGGATCTGATAGTCCAATATTACCAAGATTTCCTTGATTTGCTTGACCGCTTCCAAAATTATTTATACTTTGTTCCATAAATGGTTGAGCTGTTCCAGAAAGCATTTGACCAAAAGCCATAGCAACTGGCATTTGAGCCATCATTCCAGTAACATTGTTACTAGCTGAACTGCCTGGGTTTGATACATACTTTTTAGCAATATCAGCAATTTGTTCATCCATCCAGTTATATCCAAGCATACCTTGCTCCATCTTTTTATTTAATACATCTTGTACTTTCTTCTTTTCATCTTCTGAAATAAAGATAGTTGATAAGTAGAAGTTTGCAACTTCTATACCATATTCATCCATTTCTTCGGCTAACTTTGATTTTAATGCTTCAGAAATATCTTCTAAGTGTTGGTTAATAACAACATAACTAACTTCAGACATAATTCTTGATAAGTGTGTTTTAACCTTAACAACTATTTTTTCTTTAAAATATTCAACGATTTTATCTGTTGTTACCTCTTTTTGAGTACCAACAATTTTAATTAAAAATTTTCTTGTATCTTTGATTCTTATTTCCATTGCTCCACTTGCACCAACATTTAATTGAACAAAGAATTTTGGATCTAAAACTTCAAATTTACTTGTTGTTCCCCATTTTACATTTAAAGCTAAAACTTTATTTATATAATAAACCTCACAGTGGAAAGGTGTCTTACCATCTGTTGGTATATTAATTAATTTCTTTAATAAAGGTATATTTGCTGTTTCTAATGTATACCTACCTGGTCCAAAAGTATCTAAAGCCTGACCATCTCTAAAAAATACAGCCTCTTGAGATTCATGGACTATAAGTTGTGTACCAGTATTAAAGTCTTCAATTGGACTTTTCCATACTAATGTTTTTTCGTCTCCTTCATATTTGATAATTTGTGCAATCTCCATAAATTTATCCTCCTATAATAAACATATTATTTAAAATATATTTGTATGTAAACATTGATAAAACTTGATTAGACAACAAATATTTATCTGTTAAATTATAGCATATATTACATCTTATTTCTATATTTTTTTACAAATAACGATAAATTTTTCATAAAAAAATAAGGAATAGTTAGACTATTTCCTTATTCTCTACTTTTTTCTTTACATCTACAAGTTTTTCAGTGTATTTTTTTAATGTATCTTTTCTCATCTGAATACTTATTTCCAAAGTGTTGATTTGTTTTGTATATAAATCTGTTAACTTTTCTTTATCTTTCTCTGTTAAATCAGTTTCATTAATATATCCATCATCATAATCTAAGAGTAAATTATAATAATGTGATTCTTCCTTACGTAGTTCGTTTTCTGAATACTCTACTGAATTCTTATTAAATACTTTTCTTAAAAAACTTTGTATACGTTTAAAAAAATTTTGCTTTTTATATACAACTAACATATTTTCTTCTTCCATATGTACCCACCTATTTATTCTGATTTGTTATCTCCTAACATATCTACATATGATTGGAATAACTGTTCTGCTTCATTTACTCGTTCTTTTAATATTGAATCTTCATGTTGCAGAGAAATCTTTTTTTCTCTTAATGTTTCTAATTGTGTTTTATCATCATCTGTAGGAGTAAGATTTATAGAATCTTTGACTTTAATTAGTTCATCTATAATATTTTTTGGAGCTTTTGGTAATGTTGAAATATCTTGATATGATAAGAAATTAAAATCTCCAATTGTTTTAATATCTTTTTTTGATAAGATATTAAGAGCTTTTTGAGACATTGCTAAAGTTTCAATAGGATCTGTTTCAAAGAATGTTCCAGCATATCTCTCTTGCATGGCTTTTGCTGTCCTTTTTTCTTTAATATCATTTATAGCTTCTGTAAAAGCATCATAATCAAATTTTTCATCAGGAATGTTTGAATACTCTTTGTCTGGTATAAATATTAAATTACTTTGCCAAATCTCATCAATGAATCCTTGAACAGTTTCATCTGTTTTATGATTTATAATACAAGATATTGTGTTTGGCTTTAATTTCGAACGCAAATTTTTTAAAGCACGTGCTTCAATTTGTTTTACTTTACCTTTTTTTAAATTTATATCATAAGTATCATCTACATCTTCTGATGAAATTTCTAAAGTTAAAAGCTTATCTCCACCTCTAATACCATATTTTTTATGCAATACAAAACTTTCATCTGATGCAAGTTCATTTAAAGCTTTAGTAAACAATGTTGCATCATATATATATAAATTGCATTCAGTATCAGTCATTAGACAATTACTTTGATCTTGTACAGCTATGTATAACGCATCTAAATTACGGTTATTATTTCCGCTATGATTGAAAACCTTTTTTAGATTATAATTAAACATGTATTTATCTGTGTCATCCAATCTGTCATTTTTATATGCTTCAATAAAATTATCAAATTTTTCATATTTTTTTATAACATAATCAATTTTTCTAGGAGCTAATCTGTATTTATTTGCAAGAGTATATACATCAGATGGATATCCAAAACGGCTACCTAAATCCGCTTCTCTACAAGCATTTCTTTGCTTAACAGTAAGTTTTTTATTACGATCTTGTTTTAAAACAAATTCATAACAATCTTGAAGTTTAATATATTCATCAAACAAATCAGAAAGTTTTTGAGTAGAACCTTTACAATAATCAGCTAGTTTTATTGTAAGTTCATCATCCATTGTTCCTCTTTTCGTAACTCTTATGTTAGGATGAGCTTTATGCCATTGGGTTAATAATTTTATTTTACTATTAATAGGATCTGTAGTTCTATTTGTAGTTGTAGTACTAGTTTTATTTTTAGTTTTTGTTTCAGTTTTAGCTGTAGCTTTTCTACTTTTATTACTACTAGAATTAGACTTAGCCATTAGATTCCCTCCTAACCAAATAAACTAAATAAATTCTATCATTAAAGCTCACAAAATGTCAATACAATAAAAATTTGCTTTTATAGCATGAAGTAATGTATCACAATTTTTTATACATCTATTCTCTTCCATGCATATTTCTTGGATATTTATGCATTATGTTTCTCCAAATTTATAAAATCTTATTCAAATCTCCATTTATAACTATTGGAGAAAATCCTGATATTTCATCAAATAACATTCCATCTGGAATATTATTGTAAAGATATATTTTTTTATTATCCATAAATGCTTCATAAATTTCAAGAAAAGTTGCTCCACCTATATAATTTTTCTTTCCGTTCTTATTAAAATTTAATGTTAATACTGCGTCCATTGTTTTAATTCTTTCTTTACTCATTCTAAACATTCTTGCTTTAAATTTGCTATGTTCTTTTTCTCCCAAATTCCAGCTTTTCTTTTCGGCATCTGGTTCATAATAAGAATTTGGTAATTCAACAGAATGCCCCATTTTCTCTAACTGTTCTTTTATTGGTTCTATATTTTTATAAAATGCCTTACTACAAATAATTAAAATTTTCATTTTCTATTTTCCTTTTTCTATATTTAAATGAAATTGTATATTTCACATTTTTTATTCAAATTGATTGGCCAATTGGTCTATAGTAACTCCACCTTTTCCTTCCCAATCAATTACTATATTATCAAATTCTTCCGCTCTAAATAGATCTAATTTATTATAATCCTCCATGTCCATTACAAAATTTAATGAATTTATATTTTCATTTATTCTATTACTATTAGTGGTTTTGATTAATACGTTTAACTTTTTTTGTCTAATAATCCAATTTAATATAATTTGATTTTGTGTTTTATTGTATTTCTTTGATAATTCAACTAATAATGGATAATTTCTATTAGCAGTTCTATTTCTTCTTAATGGTTGATAAGCACAAAATATAATATTATTATCTTTGCAGTAATTTATAATTCCAATATCTTCATTTAATTTACACTCTAGATTATAAACACCCTCATATATACTGATTGGATATTGTT
>CAYMDN010000012.1:0-33892 GCA_964389545.1 uncultured Clostridium sp.
AGACCAGCATCTGTAGTTAAAGAATTAGTTGAGAATTCAATTGATGCAGGCGCTACTAATATAATAGTTGAAGTGAAAAACGGAGGCATAAAAGAAATAAAAATTATAGATAATGGTTCTGGAATCAGTACAGACGATATTGAATTTGCCTTTGAAAGACATGCTACAAGTAAAATTAGAAAAGCAGATGATTTACAAACAGTAAAATCAATGGGGTTCAGAGGAGAAGCTTTAGCAAGTATAGCTGCAATTTCAAACATTAAAATGATAACAAAAACAGAAGGCGAAACAATGGGACGCCAAGTTGTTGTTGAAGGCGGGGAAATAATTGAGAACGAAGAAGCAGGAGCAAGCCAGGGAACAACAATAATTGTAAGCAACTTATTTTACAATACACCAGTAAGGTATAAATTTTTAAAAAAAGATTACACAGAACTAGGTTATATAGAAGATGCAATAACAAGAATAGCATTAGCTAATCCAAGTGTTGCAATTAAGTTAAGTAATGAAAACAAAACAATAATACAAACAACAGGAAATGGAGATTTAAAAACAGTAATATACAATATATATGGCAAAGAGGTAACAGATGGACTACTAGAAGTAGACTACAAATATGAAGATATAGACGTAAAAGGATATGTAGGAAAACCAGAAATAGCAAGAGGAAATAGATCATATCAACTATTTTTTATAAATAAAAGATATATAAAAGATAAAACATTATCAGCAGGTACAGAACAGGCTTTTAAAGGACTATTACCAATTGGAAAATATGGATTTTTAGTATTAAACTTAGATATAGATCCAAGTAAAATAGATGTAAATGTACATCCGACAAAATTAGAAATAAGATTTCAAGAAGAACAAAAAGTATTTAAGGCAGTATATCATTCAATAAGAGAGAGCCTACTAAAGGGAGATTTAGTTAAGAATACAGAACATGAGGAAGAAAAACCAGCACATACAGTGCCTGCATTTGCAACTAACGAAAATAAACAAGAAGTTGATGAAAGGCTAAAAGCGCCACTTTCAGAGTTAAAAGCGGATGATGAAGAGATACCACAAAAAACAAAAAAAATAGACTTGCCAAGTATAGAAGATGACACCGAAGAAGATAGAAAAAAATCAAAGCCATTAGGATTATTTAGCATGTTAAAAAAGAAGAACATTGAAGAAGAAGTTGAAAATAATGCAATTCAAGAAATATATGCAAATAGACAGGTGGACAGTTCAGTACCTACATTTGGTGAACATGAGTTGGAATATAAAAAAGAATTTGAAACTGCTTCAACAGATAATCCAGTTGCATCAGAAGAATCTAAAAAAATAGATGAAGGTTTTGACGATATGTACAGAAAGACATTTGGTGTTGAAAAGGTAGAGAAAAAAGACAAAATAGAAACAATGAGCACAAAATATGCAGACACTCCAAATATGTCTGTATTTGATAAAGACTATGACGATACAAAAATTCCTAATTACAAATTCTGTGGAATTGCATTTTCAACATATATAATCATAGAGATGGGAAATGAAATGTATATCATAGATCAACATGCAGCACATGAAAGAATTTTATATGAAGATATAAAAAAGAACTTTTATAGTGATGCTGAAAAAGATTCTCAAATAATGCTATTACCAGATATAATTACATTGTCACACAAGGAAAAAGAAATAGTAAAAGAAAATACTGGCTTATTCAAAAAAGCTGGATTTATCATGGAAGAATTTGGAGATAACACAATAAGATTAATAGGTGTTCCTGCAATTTGTATGGAACTAGATACAAAAGAATTATTTTTAGAAATATTAGATTCTATAGATACAGTTGCAATAACAGCAAAACAGGAAAAAGAAGATAAATTTATAGCAACCGTTGCATGCAAAGCTGCTGTAAAAGCAAAAATGGGATTAACAAAAGAAGAAGTTGATAGTCTAATGCAAAAGCTTTTAAGATTACCAAACCCATTTACATGCCCACATGGAAGACCTACGGCTATAAAAATGGATAAAGCTGATTTAGAACGTAAGTTTAACAGGAGAAAGTGAAAGGAAAAAAATGAAACCAACAGTAATTGTAATTGGAGGACCGACTGCTTCTGGAAAGAGTAAGTTGGCGGTAGAGCTTGCAAAAAGAATAAATGGTGAAATTATTTCTGCGGATTCAATGCAAATATATAAAGAAATGAATATAGGAACAGCCAAAGTAACAGAAAGTGAAATGCAAGGAATTTATCATTATATGATAAATATTGTGGAGCCAAATGAAAGATACAGTGTGTCTGCATATAAAAAAGAAGCGGAAGATTGTATTGAAAAAATTTTAACCAAGAATAAAACTCCAATTATAGTTGGAGGAACAGGACTATATATTGAAAGCTTAATATATGGAATAGAATTTCAAGATGAAAAAATTGATGAAAAATATAGAAATGAACTTAATGATATTGCAGAAAAAGAAGGATTAGAAAAATTATATGAAGAAGCAAAAAAAATTGATCCGGAGGCAATGGAGAAGATAAGCAGTAATGATAGAAAGAGAATTGTAAGAGTGCTAGAAATATATCATAAGACAGGTAAAACAAAAACTGAGCAAGAAATAGAGTCAAGAAAAAATGAGGTTAAATATAATTATAAACTTTTTGCAATTACAATAGAGAGAAAAAAATTATATAGTAGAATAGAAGATAGAGTTGACAAGATGATAGAAGAAGGACTTATACAAGAAGTTGAACAAATAAAAGAAAAGTACAACGAATTTCCAACAGCAATGCAAGGTCTAGGATATAAAGAAGTTGTACAGTATCTTGAAGGAGCCTTAACAAAGGAGGAAATGATAGATACATTAAAAAAGGAAACCAGACATTATGCAAAAAGACAGCTAACATGGTTTAGAAAATATCCAGAACTAATATGGCTAGATGGTGAAGATAATACAGATATAAACATAGATATAATATTAAAACAAATTAACTAAAGAAGGGAGGATGCGTACGATGGCAGTGCAAAAGAAACCTACAAAATCCACAAGACCTAAGAAATCGACAACTAATGTAAAAGCAACAAAGACAACAAAACCAGTAAATTCAGCAAAACAAATAAAAACAACAAGACCAGTAAATCCAAATAATAAGAAAAAAAAGAAAAACTCATTAACAAAAGAGCAAAAAAGAGCAATACGTGGGGCTATACAAATTGTAGTATTATCAGCAATTATTTGTATGATTACATTTATATTTTATTTGGCTGCAAAATATGCGGTAAAGCCATCAGATGCATTATTAGTAGAAGAAGGAAAGATATCTGAAACCGAGAATATAGAAGGATATATTATAAGAGATGAAAGAATCGTTAATAGTCAGAACCTAGATACAGGACTAATTGAAATTAAGAGTGATGGAGAAAAAGTAGCCAAGAATGAAAAAATATTTAGATATAAAACTTCTAATGAAGCAGAAATAACAGCACAAATTGAAAGCTTAAACAACCAAATTCAAGAAGCAATATCAGGACAGTCAAATTTATTATCTAGTGATATAATGGCACTAGATGCGCAAATTGATAAAATATCAGCAAAAACAGTGAATGTAAATAACTTACAAACTATTGCAGAAAATAAAAAAGATATTAGCAATTATATGGCAAAGAAAGCAAAAATCGCTGGAGATGCAAGCCCAGCAACCTCGTATATAAATGGGTTAATAGCTCAGAAAACAGAATTAGAAAATCAATTAACGGCTGGTTCAAATTATGAAATTTCTCCTATCAGTGGGGTAGTATCATATAGAGTAGATGGGTTAGAAGAAGTACTAACACCAAGTAAAATACCAGAAATAACATCAGCATATTTAGAAAGCTTAGGAATAAAAAGTAGTCAAGCAATTTCAAAAAATTCTTCAAGAGGAAAAGTTATAAATAGTTTTGCTTGTTACATAGCTATTTCACGAAAAGCTGATTCAGATAATAAAGTAGAAGAAGGAGACAAAATAAATATAAAGATTCCATCAGACAAGGTAGTAAGAGCAACAGTAGAAAACGTTAAAAATGAGGGCGACAAAGATTTGATAATTCTTAAAATAACTCAAGGTGTAGAAGACTTAATAAAATATAGAAAAGCAAATTTCGAAATTATATGGTGGGAAAAAGAAGGACTGAAAGTACCAAAGTCTGCAATAATTTATGAGAATGGAAGAAGCTATGTTGTAAGAAATAGAGCAGGTGCAAAAACAAAAATTTTAGTAAAAATTTTAAGAGAAAATGAAAATTATAGCATTATAGGAACTTATTCAGTTGAAGAATTGAAAGAATTAGGATTTTCACCGACAGAAATTAGTAATATGAGAAAAATTAATATATATGACGAAATACTAGTCAATCCACAAGTAAAAGATATTCAAAGTAATATTTAAAGATATAATAAAGTAATTCCTTTATTTAAGGGAATTACTTTTTTCTTAATTCTAGGATGTTTAAATTCTTTTCTAACCATATTTAGCAAAACTTGCCCCTTATGATAACCATGAATTACAATTACTTCTTTAATATTAGAAGGTAATGTTTCAAATAATTTTTCTAGGTGATAAGTAGCTTCCAAAAGCTCCATATCGTGCAAATCTATAGTTACTTTATCTTCTTCAAGAATAAATAAATCTTCATACATTTTAGCTCAATCTCCTTCAAAAAATTTTAACAAATAATACTATAAAAGTCAACAAAATTGTTGACATTAAAGGATATTAGATATAAAATATTATTGGCTTTTAGGAGGGAAAATGGGAATCGAAAATATTGCTAAAAAAATAAAGGATAATGGAGGTAATGTTTATTTAGTTGGTGGTGCTGTAAGAGATACTATTTTAGACAGACCGATAAAAGATGAAGATTACTGCGTTACAGGATTTTCAGGTAATAAATTTCTAGATGTATTTCCAGAAGCTAAAGTACAAGGAAAGTCTTTTGCCGTCTATGTCTTAGATGGAAAAGAATTTGCACTTGCAAGAAAAGAGACGAAAATAGGAAAAGGACATAAGGAATTCGAAATTGAAGTAGATGAAAATATAACGATTGAAGAAGATTTAAGACGTAGAGATATAACAATAAATTCAATGGCTCAAGATGTAAATACAAAAGCAATAATAGATCCTTTTGAAGGAAGAACAGATTTAAAAAACAGAATAATTAGAGCAACAAGCGAAAAATTTAAAGAGGATCCGTTGAGAGTATATAGAGTTGCACGAATTGCAGCAATGTTAGGATTTGAAATAGATGATGACACCATAAAATTAATGCATAGCTTAAGAAATGAACTAGAAAGTCTATCTAAAGAAAGGGTATTTACAGAATTTCGTAGGGCACTTGAAACAGACAAACCTTCAATCTTTTTTAATGCTTTAAAAAAGGCAAAAGTTTTAGATGTGCATTTTAAAGAGATATATGATTTAATAGGTGCAATTCAACCAAAAAAATATCATCCAGAAGGAGATAGCTATAATCACACAATGTTAGCACTAGACAATAGCGCAAAAATTACAACAAATGTTAGACTGAGATTTTGTGCATTGGTACATGATTTAGGAAAAGGAAGAACTCCAAAAGAAATTTATCCGCATCATTATAACCATGAAAAAAATGGTGTAGATCCATTAAAGGAATTATCAAAAAGAATAGGGGTACCAAATAGCTGGCATAAGAGTGCACTAACATCAGTGTTAGAGCATATGAAAGGTGGAATTTTCTATAAGATGACAGTTGCGAAACAAGTGAGTTTTATAGAAAAAATAGATAAATCACAATTAGGACTAAGTGGCTTACAAACAGTAGTGTATTGTGATAGATGTAGAGAATTAAATCCAACAAAGGAAAACATTATAGATGAACAATATAATTTTGTAAAGCTAGGAAATAAAGTTTTAAAAGCTATTGATGGAGAATATATACAAACCAAATATAATCTAGCTCCTGGAAAAGAATTTGGTAAAAAACTTCATGAAGAAAGAGTCAAATGGTTAAAGAAAAATATAAACAAATTCAAAAAATAGAATAAGGAGTTTATCAAGGAGGAAGGACATATGAACAAATACAGAACACATAATTGTGGTGAATTAAGAGCAAAAAATGAAGATGAAAAAGTAACAATAGCAGGATGGGTACAAACTGTAAGAGATCTTGGAGGATTATTCTTTGCAGATATAAGGGATCAATATGGTATAACACAAGTTGTTACATCAGATGAAAAATTAATAGAAGAAGTGTCTAAAATACCTGTAGAATCTACAGTATCTGTAACTGGAACGGTTAGAATAAAAGATGTTCCAAATAAAAATATAGCAACAGGTGAAATTGAGATAGTAATCGAAAAATATGAAGTATTAGGAAAAAGATTAAATCTATTACCATTCGAAATTAACGATGATAAAGAAGTAAAAGAAGATTTAAGATTACAATATAGATTTTTAGATTTAAGAAATGAGAAATTAAAAAACAATATATTATTAAGAGCAAAAGTTATACAATATCTAAGAACTCAAATGACTGCAAAAGGATTTACAGAAGTTCAAACACCAATACTAACAAGCTCATCACCAGAAGGCGCAAGAGATTACTTAGTACCAAGTAGAGTACATCCAGGTAAATTTTACGCATTACCACAAGCACCTCAACAATTTAAACAATTATTGATGGTATCTGGATTTGATAAATATTTCCAAATAGCACCATGCTTTAGAGACGAAGATGCAAGAGCAGATAGGGCACCGGGTGAATTTTACCAACTAGATTTGGAAATGAGCTTTGCAACACAAGAAGACGTATTTGAAGTTGTAGAAGAAGTTATATATAATACTTTTAAAGAATTTTCAAAGAAAAAAATCAATAATTATCCATTCCAAAGAATTGCATATAAAGAATCAATGTTGAAATATGGATCAGACAAGCCAGACTTAAGAAATCCATTAATAATTACAGATGTAACAGACATATTTAAGAATGTTGATTTTAACGCATTTAAAGGTAAAACAGTAAGAACAATAGTATTACCAGATGCAAATGATATATCAAGAAAATTCTATGATGGAATGACAGAATTTGCTACATCACAAGACTGTGGAGCAAAAGGACTAGCATGGTTGAAAATAATAGAAAATAATGAACTACAAGGTGGAATTTCTAAATTTATAGATGAAGAAACAAAAAATAAATTAATGGAAACAACAGGAGCAAAAGCAGGAACATCAATGTTATTTGTTGCAGATGAAGAAGATGTTGTAGCAGGAATAGCAGGAAAAATAAGAACAGAAGCAGGAAATAGATTAAACTTAATAGAAAATGATAGATATGAATTTTGCTGGATAGTTGATTTCCCAATGTTTGAATTAGATGATGAAGGGAATGTGGCATTTAGCCATAATCCATTCTCAATGCCACAAGGTGGATTAGAAGCGTTAAATACAAAAAATCCTTTAGAAATAAACGCATATCAATATGACTTAGTATGTAATGGTGTTGAATTATCATCAGGAGCAGTTAGAAATCATGATCCAGAAATAATGGTAAAAGCATTTGAAATTGCAGGATATGAAAAAGAAGTAATATTCAAAAAATTTCCAGCACTATTTAATGCATTCCATTATGGTGCACCACCACATGCTGGAATTGCACCAGGTGTAGACAGAATGATAATGTTAATTGCAGATGAACCAAATATTAGAGAAGTTATAGCATTCCCAATGAATAGTAAAGCACAAGACCTACTAATGGGAGCACCAGGAGAGGTAACAGAAAAACAATTAAACGAAATACATATCAAAGTAGATGTAAAAGAAAAGCAAAAAGAAGAATAATTAAAACTAGAAATAGTTAAAAAAGGAGAGATTTTTATGTTAAAGAAAGTTGCTATTATCACAAATGGAGGAGATTGTCCAGGATTAAATGCAGTTATTAGAGCTATTGTAAAAACTGCAGAAACAAATGGAGTAGAATGTTATGGATATATAGAAGGATATAGAGGACTATATGAAAATAACTATATAAAATTAGATTCAAATGGAAGTGCTTCAGGATTGCTACATAGAGGTGGAACAATAATTGGAGCATCAAATAGCACAAACTTATTTAACTTAAAAATAGAAGAAAATGGGGAAACAGTATATCGAGATGTATCAGATATATGTGTTGAGAATGTCCGACGAGCAGGATTTGATTGCATATTCACACTAGGTGGAGATGGAACACAAAAATCAGCAAGAGATTTTTCTCTAAAAGGATTAAATATAATAGGAGTACCAAAAACTATAGATAACGATGTTGCACATTGTGAAACAACTTTTGGATATAATACAGCTGTATCAGTTGCATCAGAAGCATTAGATAGATTACATTCAACAGCTGAATCACATCATAGAGTTATGGTATTAGAGGTTATGGGAAGATATGCAGGATGGATAGCATTAGAATCTGCAATCGCAGGTGGTGCTGACGTTGCATTAATTCCAGAAATTCCATATGACATAAATAGTGTTGTAGCAAAAATAAATAAAAGAAAATCAGAGGGTAAAAAATTTAGCATAGTTGTAGTCTCAGAAGGTGCAAAACCAAAAGATGGTGAGATGGTTGTTAAGAAAACACTTGACGATGGAAAAGGACTAGATAATATAAGATTAGGTGGAATTGGAGAACAACTTGCAGAAGAAATAGAAGAAAGAACAGGAATGGTTTCAAGAAATACAGTATTAGGATATGTACAAAGAGGTGGAACCCCAACAGCCTATGATAGAGTATTATCTACGAAATATGGTTATAAAGCAATGGAACTAGCATTACAAGAAAAATTCAATGTTTTAGTAACTTTAAAAAATGGAAGACTAGACTATGTGTCTCTAGAAGATGTTGTTGGAAACAACAAAGAAATTGGAGCACGTTCAGGAGGAACAGCAACAACTAACATTAAGAGGATTTCAATGGATAACGATTTAATAAGAGTTGCCAGAAATTTAGGAATGTGCTTAGGAGATTAACATGTAGTCACTTTTGTGACAATCCCTTGGTATCAAGGGACTTTTTATAGAATAAGAAAATGAAAGGAAGATATATATGATAGACTTTAAACAAGAGATTGCAAAAGCAATTTCCAAGGTAACAAACATAGATGAAGAGCAATTAAAAGAATATATAGAAATTCCGCCAAATAGTGATTTAGGAGATTATGCTTTTCCATGTTTTAAACTTGCAAAGGACTTAAGAAAAGCACCTCCAGCAATTGCGACGGAGATAAAGGACAAAATAGAAATTGACGAAAAAATAATAGAAAAGATAGAGGTAGTAGGCGGATATTTAAACATATACATAAATAAAGCAACATTTGCTAAAGGAGTTTTAGAAGAGGTTGCAGATAAAAAAGAAAAATATGGTTCAAGTAATATAGGACAAGGAAGAAATGTTGTAATAGATTATTCAGCTCCAAACATTGCAAAACCATTCCATATTGGACATTTGCGTTCAACAGTAATAGGTGGAGCATTATATAAAATTTACAATTTCCTAGGATATAACAGTGTTGGAATAAATTATTTGGGAGATTGGGGATTACAATTTGGTAAAGTTATGGCAGGAATTGATATGTGGAAAGATGAATACGACTTTACAGGTGACGAAATTCAAAGTATTCTAAAAATATACATTAGATTCAATGCAGAAGAAAAAGAAAATCCAGAATTAACAGAAAAAGCTAGAGAATATTTTAAGAGACTAGAAGATGGAAACGAAAAAGAAGTTAAGATGTGGGAAAGGATAAGAAAACTTAGCTTAGAAAATTATCAAAGAACATATGACTTACTAAACTCAAAATTTGATTCATATAATGGAGAAGCATATTACAATGATAAAATGGATGCAGTTGTAGACGAACTTAACCAAAAAGGATTATTAACAGATTCAGAAGGAGCAAAAGTTGTAAAACTAGACGAATATGATATGCCACCATGTATAATTATCACATCAGCCGGAACAACAATTTATGCAACCAGAGACTTAGCATCATTAAAAGAGAGAATGAGCAAATACGATTTTGATAAAGCAATTTATGTTGTTGGAAATGAACAAAGACTACATTTCAAACAAGTATTTAAAGTACTAGAACTAATGGGATATGAGGATTATGCTAAAAACTGCGTACATGTACCATTTGGATTAGTTGTAGACAAAGATGGAGAAAAAATAGGTTCAAGAAAAGGAAATTCGGTTTTCTTAGAAGATATATTGAAAGAAGCAATTCAAAAAGTTGAAAAAATAATAGATGAAAAAAATCCTGATTTAGAAAACAAAGAAGAAGTTGCAAGAAAAGTTGGAGTAGGAGCTATTATATTTAATGACTTATCAAATAGTAGAATTAAGGATGAAATATTTGATTGGGATATGCTATTAAATTTCCAAGGAGAAACAGGACCATATATACAATACATCTATGTAAGAACAAATAGTGTACTTCAAAAAGCTGGATATATTCCACAAATAGGGGATGTAGACTTTACTAAATTACAGGAAAAAGAAGCAATAGAAACTATAAAATTGTTATACAGATTTAATGAATTTATAGAAAGTGCTGCACAAAAAAATGAACCATCTATAATATCAAGATACCTAATTGATGTAGCACAAAATTTTAGTGGCTTTTATAATGAACACAAAATAATTACAGAAGACAAAACAGTACAAGATGCAAGACTTGCATTAACTTATGCTGTTGGAATTGTGCTTAAGAGTGGCGTAACATTACTTGGAATGGAAATGCCAGACAAAATGTAAATTTTAAATAGGAGGAAAGAATATGAAAGCAATTGAACTAAAACACCCATTAATTGAACACAAACTAGCAATTTTAAGAGACAAAAAAACAGGTACAAAGGAATTTAGAGAAATCATCTCTGAATTAGGAGAAATGCTTTGCTATGAAGCAATGAAAGATGCAAAAACATACGAGGTAGAAATTGAAACACCTATGGAAAAAATGAAAACAAGAAAAATTCATGAAGATGATTATGCATTTGTCCCAATTTTAAGAGCAGGAACAGGTATGTTAGATGGTATTATAAATGTAGTACCAAATGCAAAAATAGGGCATGTTGGAATGTACAGAGATGAAGAAACATTCAAACCAAATGTTTATTTCTTCAAAGTACCAAAGGGAATAGAAAAAAAGCAAGTGTTAATACTTGACCCAATGCTTGCAACAGGTGGTTCAGGATTAGATGCAATAGAACTTCTAAAAGAAAAGGGAGTAAAAGATATAAAATTCTTATGTATAATAGCTGCTCCAGAAGGAATAAAAGCAATTGAAGAAAAACATCCAGATGTACAAATTTATTGTACAAAAATTGATAGACAATTAAATGAAAAAGCATATATTTTACCTGGACTTGGAGATGCTGGAGATAGAATTTTTGGTACAAAATAAATTGTTTGAAAAATAATCAGAATATTGTGTAGTTAAAATCTGCTCCATTTTGATGGATGTTCAAATCTAAAATGAACATCCATATGGAGCTATATTCATTGTAAATATTATTAAGTAATATAATAAAATTATTAAACTCATAATTTTATTATACTACTTAATAACAGTAGAAAAAAGGAGATGAGCCATGCTAGAGATTGAAGAAAATAAACCTAGAATTGTAGAGTTGAAGCAAAGAATAGTAAGTTTAGGTGATTCACTTTGACATTGCTAATTCATCAAAAAGGATTAAAGAGCTTGAGAAAATAGTTGCACAAGAAGATTTTTGGAATAATCAAGAGGACTCTGGGAGGGTTCTTACAGAATTAAAACGATTACAAAGCAAAGTTGAAAAATATAATAATATAAAGAATGAGATTGATAATGTATATGACTTAAGTGAGTTACTACTTATAGAAGAGGATATAGAATTAGGAAAAGAAGTTTTAAAAACAACAGAAAAATTATTAGAAAAAGTAGAAAAACTAGAACTTACAACATTGTTATCTGGAAAATATGATAAAAATAACGCAATAGTTACATTACACCCAGGAGCAGGCGGAACAGAGTCTCAGGACTGGGTAGAAATGCTTTATAGGATGTATTGCAAATGGGGTGCTTCTAACCAATTTGATGTACAAGAAGTTGATTACCTAGAAGGTGATGAAGCAGGAATTAAAAGTGTAACTTTTCTAGTAAAAGGTGAAAACGCATATGGATACTTAAAAGGAGAAATGGGTGTTCATAGGTTAGTAAGAATTTCTCCATTTGATGCAGGAGGTAGAAGACATACATCATTTGCATCTGTAGAAGTTTTACCAGAAATTACAGAAGATATAGAACTAGATATAAATCCTGATGATATTAAAATGGATGTGTACAGGGCATCAGGTGCAGGGGGACAAAAGGTAAACAAAACATCATCTGCTGTAAGACTTACACATACTCCTACAAATATAGTTGTGGCATGTCAAACAGAGAGATCACAAGTACAAAATAGAGAAACAGCAATGACAATGCTTAAATCAAAATTATTAGAATTAAAGGAAAAAGAGCAAAAAGATAAAATAGAAGATTTAAAGGGTGTACAGCGAGAGATTGCTTGGGGAAGTCAAATACGTTCATATGTATTTTGTCCATATACTTTAGTAAAGGACCATAGAACTAATTGCGAAACAGGCAATATAGAAGCAGTAATGAATGGAGAAATTAACAATTTTATACAAGAATATTTAAAAAGTATAATAAAAAAATAGCAAAAAGTATTAACAAATGCGAAAAAAACGTGTATAATATAATAACGATATAGCATTTAGACTTAAATGCCATTGGTATTTTAACATAAAAAGAGGTTCCATAATGGGAATAATTGTACAAAAATTTGGAGGAAGTTCTGTAGCAAACACAGAGAAGTTAAAAAAAGTTTGCAGACATATACTTAAGGAGGTTAATAAAGGTAATCAAGTAGTAACAGTAGTATCGGCACAAGGAAAAACAACAGATAGGTTGATACAGGAGGAACTTGAGATAACAAACAATCCATCTAAGAGAGAACATGATGTATTAGTATCGGTTGGAGAACAAATAACAATAGCAAAGCTATCGATGATGCTTAAAGAACTTGGATATGATAGTATATCATATTTAGGATGGCAATTACCAATACTTACAGATTCCAACTTTGGTGATGCAAATATCATAAAAATTGGGACAGATAAAATTTTAAGTGCACTTAATGAAAATAAAATAGTTGTAATTGCTGGATTTCAAGGGATAGATAAAAATAATAATGTAACTACTTTAGGCAGAGGAGGATCAGACACAACAGCTGTAGCTGTATCAGCTGCATTACATGCAGATAGATGCGATATATTTACAGATGTTGATGGAGTATATGAAGAAGATCCAAATTTAAATATAAATACAAGGAAATACGATATTTTAACATATGACAAAATGCTTCAAATGGCAAATAATGGTGCAAAAGTACTACACAACAAGAGTGTATCAATAGCTAAGGAAAATGGAGTACCAATAAATGTTAAATCCACATTTGTAGAAGAGAGCATAGGAACATTAGTTAGTAGATAATAAATGGAGGAATGATAGTTTGTCATTCCTCTTAATATATTGACAAAAAAGTAATATAAATATAAAATGTTATATAGTGATTATAAAAAGGATTTAACCGCAATAGTAAATAATAAGGAGGTAAATATGATTAGAAGACAGAAAGTAAGATTATCAATAGCAGCTGCTGTAACAATGATTATAGCATTAATTACCTATATTGTGGTTACTGTTTCATCAACTAAAAAAAGTGACGATATTAATAATGGACAAGTTCCTACAATACAAGAACAAAGTCAAAGCAGAACAAACATAAAAGTCGGAGACTATGTGTCATATATACCAAAAGGAAATACGAATTATATATTAGAAGGACTTTCTTGTGGATTAAAGGAAAACCAAGAAATAAACTATGAAGAACTAAATTGGCGCGTTCTCAGTATAAATCAAGACGGAAGTATTAATTTAATAAGTGACAAGCCATTAAGTAAAGAGATATATTTTGGAGGAGCATTAGGATATAACAATAGTGTATATTTATTAAATGATATATGTAAGAAACTTTATTCTAATATTGGCTTTGGTATAACAGCAAGGAGTTTAACTTTGGACGATATCGAAAAGGGTATGAATGAAGCTGGCAAAGCCAAAATTACAGAGTTTGAAAATTCCGCAATTCCAATAGGGGCAGTTGTTGCCTATGAAGGGAACAACGCTAATATACCAGAAATATGTACAATAACAAATGGTGAAAATGAGTCAGATGCAGGATATACAGAGCCCACAGAAGGAAGATTTATAAAAGAAGATAATGCTGAAGTTAAACATACTTTTTATAAAATAGAGGATATGACAGCTGATTTATTTAATGATGCTGAATTTTACAATGTAGTATTTGGAAGCGGAACGATAAACTGGCTTGCAACGAGATGTTCAGACTGCTTTTCAAGCAATTTTGCATCTTTTGGGTTAATGAAAATTAGCAATACTACAATTACAGGTTCAGCACTATGTAATTCTGGTGGAAAGAATTCATCTGCAAAAAATTTTGTGAGGCCAGTAATCACAATTAGTGCACAAATTACAATATCAGAAACCGGTGGTACTGCGGATAATCCTAAAAAGATAACAATAGGAAATACTACAATGTCAGAAGAAACTGTTGCAGAAAATAATGAGCAGAACGGAGACAACCAATTAAATATGGAAAATCCAGATAATAATAGTGGAAATAACAATAATAATGGCTCTAGCGGAAATGTTACTTCGAATCTAGGAATTTCTAATATTTCAAAAGTTAAAATTGGAGACTATATTGAATACTCTGGAGATAAAGATTCAGAAGGACTTGCTTGGAGAGTACTAGGAAAAATGGATGATGGTTCATTTTTATTAATAAGTGAGAAAGTTAGCTCTAAGCAGTTATATTTTGAAGGAGTAACAGATTACAATAATGCAGTTCATATTTTAAATAGCACATGTAAAAATTTATATTCAAATCGAACACTTGGAACGACAGGAAGAAGCATAAATTTAGATGACATAGAAAATAAAATGAATAGTAATGGATTTGACGCACGAGCACAATATGAGTTTAATTCGGTTAAATACGGCAATGAAAGAACATATACAGATGTATATGCATATCAACCAGAAATATATAGACATGTTGATAAAGACACTAGTGGAGAAACAATATCATACTACGCTTCTGAAACTGTGGCTTCATACAATAAAATAGATTCAATGACTGTAAAACAAACTGCATATAATTTGATTAATACTCCAGCAGGATATTTTGATGATAGTACATTTTATAATCTTATTTTTGGAACGAAGTCATCATACTGGCTTGCAACACGTTCAACAAACTGTTATCCTCAATATGCTGAATTTGGAATAAGATATATTTTAGGAAGTTCATTAATGTCAACTGGATTATTTACATCAGATAATAGTCCGAACTTCGCTGAATATCCAATGAGACCAGTTGTAGAAGTTCCATCAAATGTAAACGTGCTATTAAGAGACCGGAACAAAGGCAAATCCTCATAAATTGAGCGTATAGAATACTATAGGATGTATTGACAAAATGAATAAAAAAATGTAAAATATATAAGTATTTAAGAACATAAGGAGGAATTTATGAAAAGAAATGACAAAGGAATAAGTTTAATAGTAGTAGTAATAATTGTAATGGTAGTATTAATAGTAGCTTTGGGAGGATTCTTAATATTTAAAATTGTAAAAAACAATAAAAATAAGCAACAACCACAAGTTCAAGCACCACAACAACAGGCTAGTACACCAACACCTCCAGCGGAAGAACCTAAATTGGCTGTGGGAGATTATGTTGCATATACACCAGATGGAAGAAATTCATATCAAATATCAGGAAATGTAACTGGAGACGTAGAAACTAGTACAACTATAAATCCAGAAGAATTAGAGTGGAGAGTGCTAAACATAAATGATGATGGAACAATAGATTTAATTGCAACCGAAGCAATTAGCACAGAAATAAAATTTAGTGGGCCAGTTGGATTTAATAATGCAGTATTTTTACTAAATGATTTATGTGAAAGTTTATATTCAAATGATGAAATAGGAGCTGTAGGAAGAAGTTTAAATCTTGAAGATATAGAAAAAAACATGACAGAAGATGCTCTTGCATTAAGAGAAGAATATGGAACTAATACGGCATATGGAGAAACAAAAACATATGATGGATCAAATATTTTTATGCCAGATGTGTATTCTAGGACAAATGGAGAAGATGAGTCAGATCCAGTATATGCAAGTGCGACAACAGACACTCTAAAATCTAGCTCAAAATTAGAAGCAAAACAAACATTTTATGGCATAGAAGATTTAAATGAGGAACACTTTGAGAATGAAGAAATTTATGAAATAATATTTGGAGACGAAATTGAAAGTTGGCTTGCAACAAGAGGAACAGACTGTCAATCAGGTAATTTTGCTAGTTTTGCGATAATGAACGTAAAAAATGGAATTTTTGCAGGAATTACTTTGCTTAAATCAACTGGTGAAGCAAAATCGGGTACAGGACATGTAAGACCAGTAGTAACACTAAGCTCAGATGTTGAAATATCATTAGATAATAAAGGAACAGCTGATGATCCAAGAGAAATTATTATGGACAATGTAAATACAGATGACGATAATGATGATGATGAATCAGACGGAGATAATGCAGAAGAATTAGCAATACAAACATTTAATACGCAGTTTTCAACATATGCTGGAACAAAAGTATCATCTGCACAATGTAAATCGTTATTATCAGTAGTTCTTGCTAGTAATTCAACAAACGATGATCACCAAGTAACAGCAACATTTAATGGGGATGAATGTACATCAGCTGCAGCTATAGGAGCAGCAATGCAAGAATTAAGTAGTAGTAAAAAATATACAATAGAACTTGAAAAAGATGCAGAAGGGTATATTAATGAAATTATAATAGATGAAGAATAACTTGAAAAGAGAATGACAGAGTCATTCTCTTTTTTCATATTTACAAAAGCATCAAAATATGATAAAAATATATTGATAAAATTAAGTAAAGGAGAAAGAATTTGAAAGTAAAAGATATAAAAGAATTAGAAGAATATGCTAAAAAAGTAAGACAGGGCATTATAAAATCTGTATATAATGCAAAATCTGGCCATCCAGGCGGATCTTTATCTATAGCAGATATATTAACAGTATTATACTTTAATCAAATGCATGTAGATCCACAAAATCCTAATGCAAAAGAAAGGGATAGACTAGTATTATCAAAAGGTCATACAGCACCAGCACTATATAGTACTTTGGCATTAAGAGGATATTTTGATTTAGAAGAAGTTACAACACTTAGAAAAATTAATAGTAGATTACAAGGACATCCTGATATGAAAAAAATACCAGGTGTAGATGCCTCAACAGGTTCACTAGGTCAAGGATTATCGATAGCAAATGGTATGGCAATGGCCTCAAAATTAAATAGCGAAGGAGTAAGGATTTATTGCATATGTGGAGATGGAGAAATTCAAGAGGGGCAAATATGGGAAGCTGCAATGTCATCAGCACATTATAAACTTGATAATCTATGCTTAATTGTTGATAACAATAATCTACAAATAGATGGTAGAGTTGATGAAGTTATGAATGTATACCCAATAGATAAAAAATTCAGGGAATTTGGATTTGAAGTAATTAATGTAGACGGACACAATATCGAAGAACTAATTAGAGCATTCGATAGTGCTAAAAAAGTAAAAGGAAAACCAACTGCTATTATAGCAAACACAATTAAAGGTAAAGGTGTATCATTTATGGAAAATGTTGCTGGATGGCACGGAAAAGCACCAAATTACGAAGAATATGCATTAGCAATGAAAGAACTAGGAGGTGCTGTATAATGAATATGGAAGAGAAAAAAGCAACAAGACAAAGTTATGGAGAAAAGCTTGCTGAATTAGGAAAAACAAACAAAGATATAGTAGTGCTTGATGCAGATTTGTCATCTGCCACAAAAACATCAATATTTGCAAAAAAATTTCCAGACAGATTTTTTAACATGGGTATTGCTGAGCAAGATATGATGGGAACAGCAGCTGGTATGTCTACATTTGGAAAAATACCATATGTAAGTACATTTGCAGTATTTGCGGCGGGAAGAGCATATGACCAGATAAGAAATGGAATTTGCTATCCAAACTTAAATGTAAAAATTTGTGCAACACACAGTGGAATAACAGTAGGAGAAGATGGAGCAACTCACCAAATGTTGGAAGATATTAATTTAATGAGAGGGTTACCTAATATGACAGTGATTTCTACTTCTGATGATACACAAACAAGGTGGGCTGTTGAAGCAATTTCTAAAATAAAAGGACCAACATATTTAAGACTATGCAGATTAGATACTCCTCGAATATATGATCAAAACAAAACATTTGAAATAGGTAAGGCAGAACAAATAGGAGAAGGAACTGATGCCACGATATTTGCAACAGGCATAGTTGTTGCTGAAGCTTTATTAGCACAACAAGAGTTGGCTAATAAAGGAATAAATGTTAGAGTAGTAGATATTCATACAATTAAGCCTATAGATAAGGAAATGATTATAAAATGTGCAAAAGAAACAGATAAACTAATTTCAATAGAAGACCATAGCATAATAGGAGGATTAGGGACAGCAATAGCAGAAGTTCTTAGTGAAGAATATCCTAAGAAATTAACGAAACTTGGAATTAAAGATGAATTTGGTAAATCAGGCAATGCAAGGGAGCTATTAGAGTATTATGGATTAACATCTGATAAGATAGTAGATTGCCTATCAGAAAAATAAGCTTAAAATAAGCTTAAACCTTTATTACAGGAATATTACAAAAGTAGAAAAATGCAAAAATTTATTGCATTTTTTTACTTTTATTATTATAATAAAAAAGTAAATTTGAAAAAATGAGGGAATATAATGATCGAGTTTAAAAACGTATCAAAAACATATACTACAGGAACAGAAGCTGTGCATGGAGCAAGCTTTGTAATAGATAAAGGTGATTTTGCATTTCTAGTTGGACAATCAGGTTCAGGAAAATCTACACTTATAAAACTAATATTAAAAGAAGAAGAACCATCATCAGGAACAATAATAATAAACGGAAAAGATACAACATATTTAAAACCATCTAAGGTTCCATATTTAAGAAGAAGTATGGGAGTTGTTTTTCAAGACTTCAGACTTCTACCAGATAAAACAGTATATGATAATGTAGCATTTGCAATGAATATTGTTAAAGCTACACCAAAACATATTAGAAGACAGGTACCAATGGTATTATCTTTAGTAGGGTTAAGCGGAAAAGCAAAAGCATATCCAGATGAATTATCAGGAGGAGAGCAACAAAGAGTTGCATTAGCTAGAGCATTAGTAAATAATCCATCTATGATAATAGCAGATGAGCCTACAGGAAACTTGGACCCAGAAACAGCATGGGAAATTATGACATTATTAAATGAAATAAACTTAAGAGGAACAACAGTTGTAATAGCTACACATGCTAAAGATATAGTAGACGCAATGAAAAAAAGAGTTATAGAGATAGATAAAGGCATAATAGTAAGAGATGATAAAAAAGGTGGGTATAGCAAGTGAGATATAATGTAATTGGCTATTTTATTAGTGAAGGATTTAGAAACGTATTTAAAAATAAAAAATCTACATTTTCATGTTTAGGTGTAATGTGCGCAACAATGCTAATGTTTGGTTTGTTTTTTGCAATTGGAGAAAACATTACACACATGGTAGAAAATATAGAAGATTCACAAGCAATAAGAGTATTTGCTGTTGTAGATATTTCAGAAGATGATTTAGCAGTAATGAAAACACAAATTGAAGCTGTTGAAGGAGTAGAACCAGGTATAAGACTAGTAACACCAGAAGAAGCATATAATGAGATGAAGGAAAAATTAGGAGAACATCAGAGTGCAATGGATATATATGAACCAACTATCTTTTCATACTCTTATGTTATATCATTAACTGATCTTGAACTAAATGATAGCATTCAAGAACAAATTTTAAAACTAGATAATGTAAAAAGAATTACAAGCAGTAATCAAACAATTAGAGCACTTTCTGTAATTGGAAAAGGAATAAGAATTGTAACTGCAATATTGTTAATAATACTTATAGCAATATCAGTATTTATTATATCAAATACAATTAAATTAACAGTACATGCAAGAAGAAAAGAAATTTCTATTATGAAATATGTAGGAGCAACAAATAGTTTTGTTCGTACACCATTTATGATAGAAGGTATTATAATTGGAATAATGTCAAGTGCTATATCACTAGTACTTGTAGGAGGAGTATATAATTGGACCGCAAGTAAATTAAGACTTTCAGAGACTATACAAACAATAGGAATTAATATTTTAAATTTCAGTGATTTATTTTCACAAATCATTGCGGTATATATGATTTTAGGGGTTGGAATAGGTATTATAGGAAGTATGATTTCTATGAGAAGATATCTTGATGTTTAAAATAGGAAAGGAATTAATTTGAAAAAGATTTGTTTAACGACTATATTTATAATTATATTTAGTCTGGGCATTTATGGAACAGTAAAAGCTGTTACAAACGATGAACTAGAAACAAGAAGGCAAGAACTAGAAGAAAAAATTGAACAGTATGGAATAGACATTGAAAATATACAAGTTGAATTAACAGATACACTAGAAAAAATTAATGACCTTGATAAGCAAATTTATGAATATGAAGACGAGATAAAAAGTATTGATACAAACCTAGAAGACATTGAAAAAGAAATTAAAGAAAAAGAAATAGAAATAGAAGCAATGCAAAAGGAATATGATCAAGTCAAAAAATCTTTTGCAGAAAGAATAGTTTACTTATATGAAACAAATGATACAAGATATTTAGATGTTTTGCTTAATTCAAAATCAATAGTAGATTTTATATCAAATTATTATCTTATAGGTGAAATGGCGGAATATGATGCCAATTTGATAGAAAAACTAGAAAAAAATAAAGACGAAATAGTGGATTTAAAAGAGGATTTAGCAAAAATACAAGAAAATTTAGAAACAGCAAAATTAGCAAAACAAAAAGTATCAATTTCATTGGAGAATGCTAAGGTTGTAAAAAATAGTTATGCAAACAACTTAACAGCACAAGAAAAAGAAATACAGGCGAAACTTGATTTATATCAAGAACAAATGGATATTATTGAATTACAAATGTTAGTGTCTTCATTGGACAATAATGATATAACCTATGTAGGTGGAATATTCTTATGGCCACTACCAGGACATTATACAATAACATCACCATTTGGAATGAGAATAGACCCAATTATAAAAGTATATAGAGGACATAATGGAATGGATATTGCAGCACCAATGGGAACATACATTTTAGCAGCAAATAGTGGAGTAGTAAGTGCAGCATATTATTCAAATGCAGGATATGGAAATTATGTTATAATAAACCACGGAAATGGTATATCAACAGGATATGCACATGGTTCAAAGATTTTGGTAGAAGAAGGTCAAGTGGTTAAACGTGGAGAACCAATTATGAGAGTAGGCTCAACAGGTTGGTCAACGGGTCCACACTTACATCTTCAACTAATAGTAAATGGGGTAATGATAGATCCATATCCATATGTAACAAAAACAGTAAATGAAGTAACAGATGAATATGAAAATATACAAAATAAACAAGAACAAAATAACCAAATAAACCAAAATGAGATACAAAATAATGCAGGAGGCAATACTGCACAATAAATAAGATAAAGTTTGTAATAAACTAAAAGGAGAAAAGTATGATAAACCAAAAGAAAGATACGTTAATAATATTATTAATAACAATAATTTTACTATCATTTAATGTAATGGGAGTGTATGCTGTCACACGAGAGGATATAAATGATATTGGAGCTGAAATTGATAAAAATAAAGAAGAACTAGATCATGTAGAAGAAGAACTAAAAGGAACACTAAAAGAAATAGAAAATTTAAAATATCAAATATCAAATTATGAAAGTGATATTGAAGAGCTAGACGATCAAATAGCTGATCTTGAAACAAAAATTGGAGAAGCAGAAGTAGCACTACAAAATGCAATTGAAAAATACGAATACCAAAAAGAAAACTTTGCTGAAAGATTAGTCGCAATATATGAAGCAGGGGATACAACATACTTAGATGTATTGCTATCATCAAAAGACATTTTAGATTTTATTACAAACTATTATTTAATAGAAGATATGGCTGAATGTGATGGTAACATGTTAGACTTAATGGAAAAAAATAGACAAGAAATAGAAATTGCAAAAGCAACATTAGAAACAAGTAAAACAGAAGTAGAAGGATTAAAGGAAGTAAAAGTTCAAAAAGTTGCTGCACTAGAAAGTTCAAAAAATAAAGAACAAAGCTATGCAGATAAATTATCAGAAGATGAACAAGAACTTAAGGAAGAAATAGAAAAACTTGAAAAACAACAAAAGGAAATGGAAGAAGAACTAAGAGCAGCAGAAAATAGATATGGAAGTGAAATAGCTAACTTAGGTGGCTCAGGTACATTAATGAGACCAGTATCTGGTGGTGTAGTTACATGTAATATGTACTATAGTAGTGGAAAATATCATGGAGCAATGGATATTGGTATAGCAGAAGGAACTAAAGTATATGCTGCAGAAGAAGGAATCGTTTTATATGCAGGATGGAACAACTCAGGATATGGATACTTAGTAACAATACAACATGCAAATGGGTTAAGAACAATGTATGGACATGGACAAAAACGGTGGAATATGTGTGTCTGAAGGAGAGAAGGTTGAAAGAGGACAACTTATAATGTTAAGTGGTAATACAGGAAATTCTTCAGGACCACATTTACATTTTGAAGTAAGAGTTGCACCATATAAATGGGTATATGGTGGAGGCGCAGGAGATTGTAGAGTTGATCCAAGAAATTATTTATAAAATACATATAAATTATTAATCTGACGACGTATTTTATAGGTCGTCAGAATTTCATATTTAAATAACTAAACAATATAATATTCATGAGGAGGATAACGAATGGAAGAAGAAACAAAGATGACTTTTGGAGACATATTAAGAGTCATTTTATTTGCAATAATTATTGTGATAGCAACTTTTTTAGGTTCATCAGTTTATTGGAAAAATCACTATACAAATACAGAAAAGGGAATAGAAACAGTAATTGATACAATAATACAAAAAGAACCAATAGCACCTCTTACGAACCAAACATTAGAGCAAAGAATTGCAATAATAAGAGGATATTTAAAAGACAACTACATAGGAGAACTGAAAGAGAAGGAAATGCTTGAAGGAGCATTAAAGGGATATGTATCAGGTTTGGGAGATGTATATACTGAATATCTAACAAAAGAAGAATATGAAGAACTTATGGTAAATGTAACAGGAGATTTTGTTGGTATAGGAATATACATGAATACAGATGCAAATGGAAATGTAATAGTTGTTTCAACAATAGAAGATTCTCCAGCTGAAGAAGCAGGATTACAAGCAAATGACATAATAGTATCTGTAGACGGAGAAAGCTGTGCTGAGTTAGGAGCTGATATTGTTTCAAACAGAATAAAGGGAAAGGCAGGAACAAAAGTAAAATTAGAAATTAGTAGAGATGGAAAAATAATAGAAAAGGAAGTTGAAAGAAGAAAAGTTGTAATTAAAGATTATACAACAAAAACCATTAATGGAAATATAGGATATATAAAACTATCAACATTTGATGATCAATGTGCAAATAACGTAGAAAAATGTGTAGATGAATTCATAGAAAAAGGGATAACAAACATAATTTTCGACTTAAGGGATAACACAGGAGGAATAGTAGATGGAGCAATAGATATATGTGAACTGTTCATAAAAAAAGGCGGAATTATAATGAGAACAGTTGACAAAGATCAAAAAGAAGAAACAATAGTTTCAAAAAACGAACATCCTAAAAACGTAAGACTTGTTGTTCTAACAAATGGAATGTCAGCTAGTGCCTCAGAAATAACTACAGCAGCATTAAAAGACAATGAAGTTGCAACAATAATAGGAACAACAACGTATGGAAAAGGGGTAATGCAATCTATATTGCAAATCTTCAATGGAGAAGCAGGATTAAAACTAACAATAGAAGAATTCTTTACACCAAATGGAGATAAAATTCATACAAAAGGGATAGAACCACATATTGTGGTAGAAGATGATAAAGAAACAGAAGAAGATGAACAACTAGAAAGAGCTATTCAAGAATTAAACTCATAAGATATATAAATAGTAGGACGAGAAAACCTCGTCCATATACTATGTAATAAACATAGTTAGAAGGGGACAAACCTATGGAAAATGAAGAAAAAAAGAATATGAGTACAGCAATAAGACTTAATGTATTAGCAATAATATTAATTATTATTTTCTCTGCTTTAATATCTCCAAGAACATTACAAAATGATACATATTATACAATAAAAATTGGCGAATATATCGAGCAAAACGGAGTGACCATGGAAGAACCGTTTGCATGGCACGAAAATTTAGAATATACATTTCCACATTGGGCATATGATGTTATGATATATAAAATATTCACAATATGTGGAATGGATGGAATATATATATCAACAATTGTATTTGCAGCAGTATTAGGAATAACAATGTACTATGTAAATGTTAAACTTAATAAAAATAGAGGGTTTTCATTAATACTATCAGTATTAACAGTATATTTGATGAAAAGTTACATAGCAGCCAGGGCACAATTAGTTACATTCATATTATTCTTACTTACAATTTATTTTATAGAAAAGTTTTTAGTAAATAAAAAATTAAGGTATGTTATAGGACTTATAATAATTCCAATACTAATTGCTAACCTACATACAGCAACATTCTATTTCTATTTTGTATTGTATTTACCTTATATTGCAGAGTATGTATTCTACTTGTTAGCACGATATGATATTTATTTTGTAAATCATAAAATAAAGAAATTAACTAAAAAGAATAAATATAATAATGAAGAAATAAATAAGAAAATTGAAAATTTAAAAGAAAAGTCTGTTAAACTTTCTACAATGAGAGAAAATAGAAAACAAAAGGTATATAAGGTGACTGTAGAATATAGACCTAATACAAAATATCTTATAATGATAATGCTTATATGCTTACTAACAGGATTATTAACTCCTTTAGGAGAAACACCATATACATATTTAATTAAAACTAAACAAGGAATAAGTATGAATAACATTTCAGAGCATTTACCATTAGTTTTAATTGAGAATTTAGATATGATATGCATGTTAATTTTTGTTTTAGGAATATTAACATTTACAGATACGAAAATTAGACTATGTGATTTATTCATGTTAGGTGGACTAGTTTACCTTGCATTTTCATCCAGAAGACAAGTATCTATGTGGGTACTAGCAGGTGTTATAATATTTAACAGAATGATAACATCTATGATAAATAAATATGCACCAGATTTGTTTGGAAAGCTAGAAAAAATAATGGCAAAATTCATAGGGATGGCTGTAATATCAGCTATAGTAATTATTGCTGGACTTTATTTCTATAAGGATATAAAAGATGAGCCATACATTTCACCAAAGAGTTATCCAGTAGATGCAGCGGAATGGATAAAAGAAAACTTAGATGTAGATAATATCAAATTATATAATGCATATAATTATGGAAGCTATTTGCTATATCAAGATATTCCAGTATTTATAGATTCAAGATGTGATCTGTATATGCCAGAATTTAACAAAGATGTAAATGTATTTTATGATTTTTTTAAAATTGATTCAATTGGATTTACAAATATGGAAGCAAAAATGGAAAAATATGGATTTACACATTACTTAATAAAGAAAAATTGTAAATTACAGGTATATATGGAAGCAAGAGGACCTCAATATTATGAACTAATTTATCCAATTGGCGACGTTGAAGACGATTCATTCTGTATATATGAAAGGAAATAGAAAGTGAAAAAGAGTATAAAAAATATATTATTAATAGTAATACTAGTTATAATAGACCAAGTATTAAAATTATTTGCTTTAAAATTCTTAGAACCAGTTGACAGTGTAAATATAATAAATGGAGTATTTAATCTCACATATTTAGAAAATACGGGAGCAGCATTTGGCATTTGGAGCAATAGATGGATGCTTGTATTCTTAAATTGCTTTATAATCTTTATCATATTTAAACTAATGATAAGCAAAGCATACGAGGTAACAAAACAGTTAAACATAGCATACATTTTAATTCTATCAGGAGGAATAACAAATGTAATTGATAGGGTTTTTAGAGGTTATGTTATAGACTATATTGATATAAATGAAATTATTTCATATCCAATATTTAATTTTGCGGATATATGTATTGTAGTTGGAGTAACAATCATAATGATAAGCATAATAATAAAAACTTTGCAAAAACAGGAGCAATTATATGAAGAAACATCTAATAAAAACGGAAAATAGATTAGACAAAGAAATAGCTTCTCTTGAAGAAAATTTATCAAGAGAGGCTATTCAAAGAATGATAAAGCAAGAAAAAATATTGGTAAATGGTAAAAAAACGAAAGCATCGTATAAAACAAATATTGGTGATGTTATAACAATAGAAGAGGAAGAACCAGAAGCAATAGATTTAAAAGCACAAGAAATACCAATAGATATTATTTATGAAGATGATGATTTAGTTATAGTAAATAAGAAAAAGGGAATGGTAGTACATCCTGGAAATGGTAATCCTGATGGAACACTTGTAAATGCTGTTATGGCACATTGTAAAGGTGAACTCTCAGGCATTGGTGGAAAAATTAGACCAGGAGTTGTGCATAGAATAGATAAAGAGACTTCAGGACTTGTAATAATAGCTAAAAACGATATTGCTCATATAAATATAAGTAAGCAAATACAGGAACGAAAAGTTAAGAAAACCTATATGGCACTTGTAAGGGGCGTAATAAAAGAAAATGAAGCAACAATAAATATGCCAATAGGAAGAAGTACAAAAGATAGAAAGAAAATGGCAGTAACAAAAACAGGTAAAGAAGCTATAACACATTTTAAAGTTGTAAAAAGATATGATGGATACACCTTACTAGAATTAAATATAGAAACAGGTAGAACCCATCAGATAAGAGTACATATGGCAGAAATAGGATATCCTGTGGTTGGAGATACTGTATATTCGAATGGAAAGAATAAGTTTGGGGTAGAGGGACAAATGCTACATGCAATGAAGTTAGAATTTAAACACCCAAAAACAAATAAAGATGTAACATATGAAGCACCTTTACCTAAATATTTTACAGATATTTTAGATACTTTAGATGTATAATCAAGCAATAAGAGAAAGGATTTATGTATGGAAGAAAGATTACAAAAATACCTTGCAGAAGCAGGAATTGCTTCAAGAAGAAAATGTGAGGAATACATATTACAAGGTAAAGTAAAAGTTAATGGAGAAGTAGTTATAACACTTGGAACAAAAATAGATCCTGATAAAGACAAAGTAGAGTATAATGACAAATTAGTAAAGAAAAGCAAAGAAAAACATGTCTATATATTATTAAACAAACCAATTGATTATGTAACAACAGTAAAAGACCAATTTAATAGAAAAACGGTTTTAGATCTAGTAAAAATAAATAAAAGATTAGTACCAGTTGGAAGGTTAGATATGTATACGTCTGGAGCATTGATTTTAACAGATGATGGTGATTTTGTGTATAAAGTAACACATCCGAAACATGAGATAAGTAAAACATATACAGTTACTTTAAGTGGGAGTGTTACAAGTGATGAGGTTCAAAAACTTTCAAAAGGTGTAGATATAGGAGATTTTACAACAAGTCCAGCAAAAGTAAAAATACTACATATAGATAGTGAAACTAACAAATCGAGGTTAGAAATTACAATACATGAAGGCAAAAACAGAGAAGTTAGAAGAATGTGTGAAGCAATAGGAAAAAGGGTATTGGCATTACATAGAAGCAAAATTGGAAGAATAGGAGTAAAAGATTTAAAAATAGGAACATGGCGATATTTAGAACAAAAAGAGGTTGACGAATTACTAAATAATTGATAAAATAATAAGAAGTGTTTTCTATTATATACAATTGAAAATACTATAAGCCTAAGGAGGTAAGTTATAAGATGGTAGATGATGTAGAAATAAAAACTACTGTGTCTCCATTCGCAATGCGTGATGGGGAAATTAAAACATTTGATGGAAGAGATGGATATGTTTCAATAAATCAAATAATAAACAAAATAAACATAGGACATATTACAGATATTCACTTTGCAATATTAGAATTAGTAAATCAATTTGAATTTATAACTTCGAGACAGTTATATAAACTACTAGAAGCGAAAGGAATAGAACTTCAATCTCAAGATAAATTAAACAACAAATTAGAGCAACTAATAAAAACAAAAATTCTTACAAGATATTATTTCACAGCAGAATCAGGTAAAGGAATATATAGAATATACTGCTTAGAAAAAATGGGAAAATACCTTTTAAATTCAAGAGGAATAGAGTGTAAGTGGCAACCAACAGATAACACAAAACCAGCAGCAATGATAAAGAAAAGATTAGCAGGAAACCAAGTTATCACTGCATACCTAGAAAAGGTAAAAGCGTTTGACACTTATACAATTAAACCGGCTTTAACTGCAAAACAAAATGGAAAAAACTTTAAAATGCATGCAGGAATAAAAGTATCTAAAAATGGAAAGTCTGCGGAACTTGTTTTTGAAGCAGTAAGAAGAGAAGATGATTGGGAGAAAAAATTAGTAGATAGAATGACTTTATTAAAAGACTTTTATGAGAACTTTGTACAATTTGACTCAGGATACGAAACAAAACCACAATTAGTGTTATTGTGTGAAGATAATAAACATTTAGTAGAAACATTTAAAATAATAGTAATGAACAAATTAGAAATATCAAATATGAAGATATACTTAACAACAGATTTAGGACAAAATGCGGCAACTCTAAGTAACTCTTTAAGCGAATTTGTAATAGATCCTGAGACAGGAAAATATAAGATACAAGAAGTAAACTTAAAAATATTAGAATAAAATAAAAAGCACTTAGTGATAAGTGCTTTTTATTTTATTAATTTTCTGTATTCTTTTTTAAATCTACACTAATTGCATCCTCATTATCAAAGAAATAAGATGAATCAGTAGTATCTGTTTGAATTGGATCAACATCATCGTTATCATCTGAATCAAATGATACATATTTAGGATTAAACTTATTTGATTTAGACTTTCTAGACTCTTCTTCAGTTGCTACACCATAATTAAATTTATCGAATTTATATTCTTTACATTTATGATGTTCTTTATACTTAGATTCAATATAATCAACTGCACCATAATTAACGACATTTTTACCTTTTTTATCTTTAACTTTATAAATACAGTTTTTAAATTTTAAACCTTGAATTTTAGCAACCTTCATAGTGTCTTTCCAATCCCATTTTGGTGCACCTAAATTATCAGAGTATTCACCATCTTTCATATTGTAACCAGGTGAAATAGTCCACTCTCTTCTTTGACAGAACTCTTTCTCCCACCATGCGTATTCAGCAGGTAAACAGTTACCAAATGTAAGTTTAGATGGACAGTTAGTTGATAATGCTTGGAATATAGGTCCACCTTCACCACCTAGACTTGCTAAACTTGGTATTGCAAAGGTTGTTCCAACTTTAAATTTTCTAAATACCATGAATATATCTCCAAGTAGAGGAGTAGCATAAGTATCAAAATCATCTATGTATAGGAAATATGGTGTTCTTGTTTTTTCAGTACCAGGACGTCCTTCGACAAAACACATAAGCAATGATAAGAAGAAACGACCAAATCCTTTATGAGGGGTTCCACCGATATCTGTTGCTCTTGTACAAGCAAATACAAATTCACCATTTTCTAATACCTTTGTAAAATCTAAATTATTTCTTCTCTTACAAATAATGTCACGAACAGAAGCTGCTCTAAGTAATTCTTCAAGCTGCGCAGTAGCAAAGTGTGTATATCTTTGCATATCTTTTCTGCCTTCAGAACTTTTATAAAAATGTTGCTCAAAATATGCAATTTGGAATTTATATTTTTCAACTAAATCTGGCTCAGTTTTTAAATCTTCACAAAGTTCTTCAACTAAATCAAAGTTTGTAAGACAATCTAATAAATCTTCTAATGTAGGTAAGTCACCATTATGGCGCCTTGGGTACAATTCACCTAAAAATACGCAAATATTTTGTAATGCTTGGTATGCTAGATCCTTCATGTACGCAAGTTCAGCTGTAGCACTTCCAGCATCATATAAACCTTCAATAACTAAAGAAATAATTAAACCAGCAAGTGTAGGGCTTGGAAGTATAAATGGATTTAAACCAGGTGAGTTAGGATCTAAAGGATCTATTGTATGACATGGTATTCCATAATTATCAGCAATTTTTTTAAGTTGAGGTAATTGGGCTGGATCTGGTGAAATTGCTGTAACACCAAAGTTCTTGTAAATAATTTTTCCATCTGGGGTAGTTGCATATATTAATTTTTTCATATATGCTTTATAAGCTTTTTGTCTTCCTTCAACAGGAGTAAGCATATTTAAAGTGAAATTTTCATTAATATAATCTTGTGCATAAGGAGAATCTAAAACAGCTAAACCGCTCTTTAATGCATTATATCCCATTTCTTTAGAAGCTTCTCTAAAGAAATATTTTTTTTCAATATCTCTTGCTATCATTGGTTCAAGAACCATAGCAGATTTACCAGTACCAGAAGGTCCAACAATCAATGTTGATTCAAATCTTCTTTTTTCAAGTATTTTTACAGGTTTACCTGTTGATCTATCATTACACAATATCATTTCAAAACTATATGGACCTGAGTTTTCAGGAGTAGGTGTTAAATCTAAACCTGTAAAGTCCAAAATAGAATCTTTATATGGACTTGGGAAAATTGGATCATTAATAATTTTGTATAACCAGAAGAACAACTTATAGAATGTCATTATAACTATATATAGTGCT
Organism: uncultured Clostridium sp.; assembly: GCA_964389545.1. Taxonomy (GTDB): domain Bacteria; phylum Bacillota; class Clostridia; order TANB77; family CAG-508; genus UMGS1781. Next base: position 31,227 of record CAYMDN010000012.1, read on the forward strand.
ATAGATGTAAATGCTGGTTTTGCTAAATGAGAGAAGTTATTAAAAATTCCTTCAGCATTTGGAAGTGATAAAACACAAATCCAACCTAATTGGTTAACCCATTGGATTGCCATTGAGATACCAATTATATAAAATACTGTCCAAAATACAAAGAAGAAAGAGATTTTTGTATTATCAGATTTTGAAAACTTTGAAGGTATTGCACAAACATAGGCAAATACTGGACAAGCTAATGCAAATGTATACATAAATGGACCCCAATAGTTTACACACATTCCTGTAAAACAAATAAATATTATTTCTACAATTCTATCAATCGCAAAATATGCTGATAGCAATACAAAAACATAAGTTACAAATGTATTTCTATCAGTATGCAACATCTTTAAAAACTTATCAAATAGTTTTAACACTTTAATTTCCCCCAAATCTATAATCTATTTTATATATTGAATTATAAACATTTTTATACATATCTATTATCTTATAAAAATGGAAAAAAAGCAAGATTTTTTGGTAAATTTGTGCTAAAATTTACATAATTTTTACAAAAAATATAATCTTTTTTAAAAATACTTGATATTTCCATGAAAGTATAGTAAAATGTTAAAGGTTGATACCTTTTACTTAACTTAATAGAGATATCCGGCTTTAAGTTCAGTTTTAGGCAAATATATAATAAAAAAGGAGGAAACACAATGACAAAGGAAACAAAACAAGAAATCATTAAGAAATTTGGAAGAGATGAAAAAGACACAGGATCATCTGAAGTTCAAATCGCTCTTTTAACACAAAGAATTAATGAGTTAACAGAACACTTAAAAGTTCATAAAAAAGATAACCATTCAAGACGTGGACTTTTACAAATGGTTGGTAAGAGAAGAAACTTATTAAACTACTTATCAACAAACGACTTACCTAAATATAGAGAAGTTGTAGAAAAATTAAATTTAAGAAAATAATTGCAAAAAGGCGGAGTTTCTCCGCCTTATTGTGCAGTTACAACTTAAAAATCCAGATATTGTTAGCAAAAAAAGGAAATATTCTGTGAAGCGTAGCTTGTAAAATATACTTTAAAATAAAGTACATTTTAGAGGTTACATTCATCAGAATAATCAAACAAATTAAAATATCTGAGAAAAAAGTAAAATTTAAGGAGGAATATTTATGTTTAAAAGTTACTCGATGGAATTAGCAGGAAGAACACTTACAGTTGAAACAGGAAAGCTAGCAGGACTAGCAAATGGAAATGTATTAGTTAAATATGGTGACACAGTAGTTATGGTAAATGTAGTGGCATCAAAAGAGCCAAGAGAAGGAATAGACTTTTTTCCACTATCAGTAGATTATGAAGAGAAAATGTATGCAGCAGGAAAAATTCCTGGAGGATTTACAAGAAGAGAAGGAAAAGCAGCTGATAAAGCAATTTTAGTATCAAGAGCAATAGATAGACCAATCAGACCTTTATTTCCAAAAGATTTTAGAAATGACGTTGTTGTTACAGCAACAGTATTATCAGTAGAAATAGATAATTCACCAGAAGTTTGTGCAATGATAGGAACATCAGTAGCACTTTCTATATCAGATATACCATTTGGAGGACCTACAGCAGCAGTTAAAGTTGGATATGTAGACGGAGAATTTGTAATTAACCCTACACTCGTACAACGTGAAAAGACAGAGTTAGATTTATTAGTTGCAGGAACAGTTGATAAAATAGCGATGATAGAAGCTGGTGCAAAAGAATTACCAGATGATAAAATGTTAGAAGCAATAAAAACAGGACATGTTGAAATAAAAAGAGTATGTGAATTTATTTCAAAAATAAAAGAAGAAATAGGAAAACCAAAATTTGAATACAAATCATTTGAAGTTGATCATGACATATATGAAGAAATAGAATCAAACTTCTATGATAGAATGTATAAAGATGTACAAGCTGTTGAAAAAGAAGAAAGAGATGCTAATATGGATAAATTAGCAGAAGATGTTAAAGCATATTTTGTAGAAAAATATGGAGAAGAAAGAGCAGAAGAAGTTAAACAAGATATAGCAGATAGCTTATACAAATTAGAGAAAAAATCAGTTAGAGCAATGATATTAAATGAACAAAAAAGACCAGACGGAAGAAAAATAGATGAAATCAGACCACTTTCTTGCGAAGTTGGAATATTACCAAGAACGCATGGTAGTGCTGTATTTACAAGAGGTCAAACACAAGTAATGTCAATAGCAACACTAGGAATGTCATCAGATGCACAAATGCTTGATGGATTAGATGAAGAAGAATCAAAAAGATATATACATCAATATAATTTCCCTGGATATAGTGTTGGAGAAGCAAAACCAGTAAGAGGACCAGGAAGAAGAGAAATAGGACATGGTGCATTAGCTGAAAGAGCATTAGTACCAGTAATTCCAAGCGAAGAAGAATTCCCATACACAATAAGAGTTGTATCAGAAGTATTAAGTTCAAATGGATCAACATCACAAGCAAGTATTTGTGGAAGTACATTAGCATTAATGGATGCAGGTGTTCCAATTAAAAATCCAGTTGCAGGTATTTCAACAGGTTTAGTAACAGATGCAGAAGATCCAAACCATTATATAATGCTTACAGATATCCAAGGATTAGAAGATTTCTTTGGAGATATGGACTTTAAAGT